>JAAYKB010000084.1 GCA_012522615.1 Clostridiales bacterium | reverse complement strand
GCAGAAAAAAACGCCGCCCTGTGCGTTAATTTTACAAATGGCATATCCTTACGAAAAAACGTCCAATAAAGGGCGTTTTTTCGTGCCTTCAACGATTGATATGTTATACCAATGTGGTATACTAGTAATCAATACAATCCTGAACCTGGTACAAAGGAGTAAAAAAGCAATGAAAGCAAAAAGGTTAATCACACTACTGGCGTGCGCTTTTCTGGCGGTAGCAATGCTGGCGGGATGCAAGGACAAGGACGGGTCATCGGCCGGTTCCGCCCCAACCGAATCGACAACAGGAGCCACCAAAAAAACAAAAATCAATGTTGGGGTTATCAAGGGGCCGTCCGGAATCGGCATGGTCAATCTGATGGAGGATGCCGCCAACGGGGCTACGGCCAACAACTATACCTTTTCGGTCGCCTCATCTCCCGAGGAAATAAGCAACAAGATTGCAAACAAGGAGCTCGACCTTGCCACCCCTCCCACCAACCTCGCCGCCGCGCTCTATAACAAGACCAGCGGAAAGGTTATGATGCTTGCGGCAAGCACAAAAGGCGTTCTTTATATTATGGAAAACGGTGAAACCGTTCAGAAGGTATCGGATCTGAAGGGCAAAACCATATATGCAACCGGCAAGGGGGCAAATCCCGAATTTATACTGAATTATATCCTGTCCAAAAACGGACTCGATCCAAAAAAAGATGTAAAGATTGAATTCAGAAGCGAAAACGACGAGCTGGCGATACTGATTGCCAACGGGACCGCCAAGGTTGCGCTGGTGCCCGAGCCGTTTGTGACCTCGATAAAAACACAAAAGCCGGAGCTGCGGGTCGCCCTTGATATGACCGAGGAGTGGGAAGCGGCGTCGGGCGGCGAAAGCCGGCTTTTGATGGGCTGTGTAATCGGGCGAAAGGAATTTGTCGAGCAAAACCCAGAGGCCGTGGCAGCATTTCTAACCGAATACAAGGCGTCAATTGAAAAGGCGACGACCGACCTCGACAAGACAGCAAACCTTTGCGCTAAGTATGAAATAATTCCAAAAGCCCCCATAGCAAAGGCGGCTATACCGCGCTGCAACTTGACCTATATCGACGGAAATGATATGATAAATCAGATAAAAGGCTATTTTGAGGTGTTTTTCGCTGCCGAACCCAAATCCGTCGGAGGGGCGTTACCGGATGACGCATTTTATTACAACCCACAAAAATAATATTCGCGGGTTGCTTGCCGGACTTCTTTCTGCAACTTTCTGGCTGGCGGTCTGGCAGTTTATCAGCATGATTGTGGCGCAGGAGCTTCTCGTTCCTGCGCCTTTGGTGGTTTTGAAGGCGCTGACAAGGCTCGCCGGGACGGCTGAATTCTGGCAGTCGGCCGGGTTGTCGTTGATACGCATTGTATCCGGCTTTATCGGCGGGATAATCTTCGGCAGCATATCTGCCGTCCTGACAACACGCTTCAGGCTGGCGGACATGCTTATATCACCCATGTTGAGGATTATACGAGCCACCCCGGTCGCATCCTTTATTATACTTGCGCTTGTATGGATAAAGACGGGCAGACTGCCCGCCTTTATATCCTTTCTTATGGTCGTACCCGTGGTATGGAGCAATGTCGAAAAGGGTATACGCCAGACCGATATAAAGCTTTTGGAAATGGCCAAGGTGTTCAGGCTCGGACGCTTAAAGACTCTTGTCAGCATACGCATCCCGTCTGTGATGCCGTATTTCATGGCGGCCTGCACTACCGGCATGGGGCTGGCGTGGAAATCGGGGATTGCCGCCGAAGTAATATCCCGTCCCGACCTTTCGATAGGAAAACAGCTTCAAAACGCAAAGATTTATCTGGAAACGCCCGAGGTCTTCGCCTTGACTATCACAGTGGTTTTGCTCAGTATCATGCTAGAAAAAATACTGATTGTCACCGCGTCGCGTTTCGGACGGCGTTTTAATGCCGGAAACGGCGACAAATGAATCACACTTCGGTCTTATTGCAAAACCCGCGGAAAGGGTGGGCTTAATGGCAATCGAGCTGCATAATGTTGTTTTTTCTTACGACGGGGTACACAGAATAATAGACGGGCTGTCGCTGGCTTTTCCCCGGCGCGGCATGATATGTCTGTCGGGTCCGTCCGGCTGCGGGAAAACAACCCTTCTGCGCCTTATAGCCGGGCTAGAAAAACCGCAGAGCGGCTCGATTTCGGGCATCAAACAACTACGTATAGGTTTTGTGTTCCAGGAAAACAGACTGCTTCCCTGGATGTCGGCGCTTGACAATGCGGCAATCGCGGCGCATGCGGCAAACGGAAGGGAGCTTGCCGTCGGCTGGCTGGAGCGGCTGGGCTTAGGTGAAAGCCTGCACAAGCGTCCCCATGAGCTGAGCGGCGGCATGAAAAAACGTATTGCGCTTGCCCGCGCGCTGACATCCCCTTTTGATGCCTTGATTCTTGACGAGCCGTTTTCCGGACTTGACGCGGCGCTTTGGAAATCCGTCATATACGAGATTCAAAGGGAATGCGCCGACAAGCTGGTGATACTCGTCACCCACCAAACCGAACAGGCAGAGGTTTTAGGCGCCGATATATGGAACTTAGACGGACCGCCGCTTAAAATAAAAATATAAGTATTATGATTTTCGGGGTATTATACAAGTATACTTTTATATGTATCAAAGGAGCAGTGTAATGTTTATTGACACCGCAATAATCAAGATCAAGGGCGGAGACGGAGGGGACGGAGCGGTATCCTTTCACCGCGAAAAATATGTTGCGGCCGGCGGGCCGGATGGCGGAGACGGGGGGCAGGGCGGAAATGTCGTCTTTGTTGCCGACGACGGAATAAACACCCTTGCCGATTTTCGTTACCGCCGGAAGTTCTTTGCCGAAAACGGTCAGCCCGGCGGGAGCAAACGCTGTTTCGGCAAGTCGGGAAGAGATCTTATCGTACCTGTTCCTCGCGGGACGCTGGTTTATGACAATAAGACCGGCCGCCTTATGGCCGATATTTCGAGTGATGAGCCCTTTATAGCGGCAAGGGGCGGACGCGGGGGATGGGGCAACAGTCATTTCGCGACCCCCACAAGACAGGTGCCGCGTTTTGCAAAGCCCGGCATGCCGGGAGAAGCGTATGAAATCAGACTTGAGCTCAAGCTGCTTGCCGATGTCGGTCTGGTGGGCTTTCCGAATGTCGGTAAGTCCTCGCTGCTTGCTGTGGTAAGCGAAGCCCGACCTCAGATTGCAAATTATCATTTCACCACCGTCACGCCGATGTTGGGGGTTGTCAGATTATCCGAGGGGGTATCCTTTGTTATGGCGGATATCCCGGGAATCATCGAGGGCGCAAGTCAGGGAGTCGGGCTTGGACACGATTTTTTGCGCCATATAGAGCGCTGCCGTCTGCTTGTGCATGTCGTGGACGTCTCGGGCAGCGAGGGGCGTGACCCCCTTGAGGATATCGCCTCAATCAACAAAGAGCTTCATGAATTTAATCCCGAGCTGGCATCCCGCCCGATGATTATTGCGGGAAACAAATGCGACCTTACCGACGATGCCACGGTGGAGGCCTTTGCAGACGCCGTACGGTCGCAGGGATTTGAGTTCTTTCCCATGATGGCGGCGATCGCACACGGAACCGACGCGCTGATAAAGCGCTGTGCCGAGCTTTTATCCAAGCTACCTCCTATTAAGGAATACACCCCCGAACCGGAGGCAGCCCCCGATTCCGAATCGCTTGGCGACCGGAGCGTAAACATCACAAGACGGGACGACGGGGCATTTGTCGTCGAGGGGGAATGGCTGCTTCGTTTCCTGCGAGGCGTCAATATGGACGACTATGACAGTCTGCAGTACTTCCAGCGAATACTGCAGAAAAGCGGTGTGATTGACGCCCTTCGCAACGCAGGCGTCGGGGACGGCGATACCGTCAGCATATATGATTTTGAATTTGATTTTATAGAGTAGGATTTCGATATTAAAGCGAAAAGGACTGGGTTGTGTTTATGGAACGACTGATACCCCATGATGTGGATGTACGCACCCTGAGCCCTCTTACCCTTGCTTTTGTGGGCGACGGCGTTTATGAACTAATGGTACGCGAAATGCTTGCATGTCAGGCAAACCGCCCCAACGGCGAGCTTCACAAGCTTTCGGTCGGTATGGTGCGCGCCGAAGCCCAATCGGCGGCGGTGGACGTTATTATACCTCTGCTGAGTGAAGAGGAAACCGCCGTATTCAAAAGAGGACGCAACGCCCACACCCAGCGCGCCGGCAGCGATTATCACCGAGCGACAGGGCTTGAAACCCTGTTCGGCTATCTTTACTTAACGGGAAATATTGAGCGTATCAGGGTGTTATTTAATGCGGTTCACGGTAATAATACCATATAAGTAAACAACTGCGCCGGGAGTTGTCCGGCGCGGAAGGGAATACTGGTATGAACCGTGAGAACAGCAGGACTTGGCGCATATTTGCAGACGGCGTGTTTTATTTTGTCGGCAGCGTTCTTTATGCGATATCCATTGTTGTATTCATTGCGCCGAATAATATTTCGCCCGGCGGACTGACCGGAGTCGCCACCCAGATAAACTATCTTATCCCCGTCCCGATAGGTACGGCAATACTTTTTATGAACATCCCTCTGATGCTGGCGGCATGGAAGCAAATCGGGCTTGATTTCACGATACGCACATCTATCTGTATTGTAATATCCTCTGCAATGATAGACTTGCTCGAGTTTTATATCCCGCCGTTTCATGGCGACATAATCCTGACGGTGGTTTTCGGCGGGGTGCTGTCCGGAGCGGGACTCGGGCTTATTTATATGCGCGGGGGCACCACCGGAGGCACCGAGCTCATAGCCCGACTTGTCGGAAGCAAGTTCCAACATGTTCCGATAGGCCGGCTTATCCTCCTTGTGGACGCAATAGTGGTTGCGAGCTCCGCGCTTGTTTACCGCAACTTCCAAAGTGCCCTCTATGCGATAATTTATATCTATGTTTCAACCGCCTTGATGGACACCCTGATATACGGCAAAAACAAAGGCAAAATGCTGCTGATAGTTACAAAAGCCGAGCGTCAGGCGGCCGCCGCAATGATGCAGAGAATACAGCGGGGCGTGACCATCCTTAAGGGAGCGGGGGCATATACCGGCATGGAAAGGCAGATTTTGCTCTGCGCCGTCCGCCCGTCGGAGGTGTATCTGCTGAGGACATTGGTTTACGATATCGACCCGAGCGCATTTGTTGTTGTACTCTCGACCGACGAGGTGCTCGGCGAGGGATTCCGCCCTTTTAATAAAATATAGGGTTGATTACTTATTACCATCCGCTTATACCACCCTTTTGCATCGCTCCGATAATACGCTCGTTAATCTCTCCGTATTGCTCCGAAAGAACGGCGATAAGACGGCGAACTTCGTTTCGGTGGGTTTTGCCGTCAACGGGACAGCGGGATTTTACCACAGGCAGCCCGCAACAGCGTACCGCCGAGGCAATATCTTTTTCTTCAATGAAGATCATGGGACGTATAAGACGGAGTTCCCGCCGCGTGAGCTCGGTTACGGGCGAAAAGCATCCGATTGTGCCGCCCGCGAACATATTCATCAAAAGGGTTTGGGCGGCGTCATCCTTGTGGTGCCCGAGCGCAACGACATTACAGCCTGCCACCTGCGCCGCTTTGTGAAGCGCCCCCCGACGCATCCTTGCGCAAAGGCTGCAGGGATTGGATTCTTTACGTTCCTCAAAAACGATTTCCCCCAGCCGCGTCCGTTTGATTATGTGGGGTATCTCCAGCTCCTCGCAAAGCGATGTGACCGGGGAATAATCGTTTTTTTCTCCCCCGAAACAGGGATCAAGGGTAATTGCCGTAACCTTAAACGGAAAGCGATAAAAACGGCGCAGTCTTTGCAGCATAACAAGCAGAGCAATGCTGTCCTTGCCGCCCGAGAGCCCCACCGCGATATGGTCGCCCGCCTTTATCATTTCATATCTTTCGACTGCCGCCTGAAACCTTGACAGCAGCCTGTCAATTCGGTCCGCCATATTAAGCTTCCTATCCTTTCGATATTCAATTTCATTTGCTATCGGCTTTCAGCCGAGAGGTATTCCACGCATTTGCCGCGGGGAAGTTTATATAGTTTTACCCATATTATGGCATGAAAAATGAAATGAAGAACAAGCTAGGGCGCAAATACGTGCAAAAAAGAGAGAAAACGGACGCGAGGGAGCTGTAAATTAAAAAACAGGCAATTTTAGTATTGACACGGCTTTCGGGGTGTGGTATTATCATACCTGCGTCTGAGCGTCCGGTCAAGGATTGCTCATAAAATTTTTAGATAATCAACGGAGATACAGGAGGTATAACGATGTCCACATACATGGCAAAAGCGGGCGAGATTTCCCGCAAGTGGTATGTTCTTGACGCCGCCGGAAAGCCCCTTGGGCGGGTGGCTACAAAGGCTGCCGCTCTGCTTCGCGGTAAGCACAAACCGGAATACACCCCGCATGTCGACTGTGGTGACCATGTCATAGTCATCAACTGCGACAAGGTTGTTCTTACTGGTAACAAGCTCGATCAGAAGGTCTGGTATCGTCATTCCGGCTGGGTAGGCGGTCTGAAACAGGTCAAGTATTCCACCCTGATGGCGCAGCGCCCCGAAAAGGCGATGGAGCTTGCAGTCAACGGAATGATCCCCAATAACTCAATCGGTCGCTCTGCGATGACACGTCTGCGCGTTTATGCGGGTTCGAACCATTCACACGCGGCTCAAAAGCCTGAAACACTTGAGTTTTAAGAAAGGAGGCTGCTATCATGGATTATAATAAAAGACCCTTTTTCTACGGAACAGGCAGAAGAAAGGAATCGGTGGCGCGTGTTCGTCTGTATGCAGGAACAGGTTCCATCATCATCAACGACCGTGAAATTGACGATTATTTCGGTCTTGAAACCCTTAAGCTGATTGTCCGCCAGCCTCTGACGCTCACAGGCACGCTGGATAAGTTCGATATCGTTTGCCGCGTAGCCGGCGGCGGTGTAACCGGCCAGGCCGGCGCAATCCGTCACGGCATTTCCCGCGCACTTCTGCAATATAACAGCGAGGAGCTTCGTCCTCTGCTCAAAAAGGCCGGGTTCCTGACCCGCGACCCGAGAATGAAGGAACGCAAAAAGTACGGTCTCAAAGCCGCCCGCCGCGCCCCCCAGTTCTCAAAGAGATAATCAGATATCTTACGAGAGACAATTGCGAAAAGCTTACAAAACCCCGAAAGCCTTGTGCTTTCGGGGTTTTCTTAGACAAAAAAAGCTCTGCAAACCAAGGCTTGCGGGGCTCTTTTTACATATCAAACCGATTTTATCTTTATAAAATAAAAACAACCTCTGAATCGAATTATTACAGCCAATCCCAACAAAAATATGTTGTATTAAATTTATTTATCTTGTTTTTGTTTGTTTTGGGGTTGACATATTCTTTGTTTTGTATTAAGATGGGCATGTATAAAGACATGCATACATATATATTATTAAAAAAGTACAATCAAAATAGCAATATTAGAATTTACCCACTTTTTGATATGGAGGTTTGACTATGTCCGGATTTTACACAGACAGCATCGATAAAAGTCCGCGTATCCAAAGGCTTGTGGACCATCTGTTTGAAAAAACGCCTGAGATTGAAGCCGACCGCGCGGTATTGCTGACAGAATCCTACCGGCAGACCGAGGGCGAGCCGACAATCACAAGGAGGGCAAAGGCTTTCAAACATATACTCGAAAACATTCCGATAACAATCCGTCCGGATGAGTTAATCGTGGGAAGCACGACAAAGTCGTCGAGAAGCTGCCAGGTATTCCCCGAATTTTCGTGTGATTGGCTTGAAAAAGAGTTCGATACCATAGCTACTAGGAGTGCCGACCCGTTTTACATTTCTGAGGAAACCAAGAAAGCCCTTGCCCAGGTCTATAAATACTGGCGGGGCAAAACCACAAGCGAGCTTGCCGCCGAGTACATGACGCCCGAAGCAAGACTGGCGATTGAACATAACATATTCACCCCCGGCAACTATTTTTATAACGGCGTCGGGCATGTAACCGTCAATTATGCCAAGGTTTTGAAGATAGGCTATGAAGGCATAATCGAGGAAGCAAAAGAGGTGCTGTCGGGACTAAGGCCGGGCGACTCGGAGTTTGCTCAAAAGTCCCACTTTCTGAATGCGGTGATTATGAGCTGCCGCGCCGTCTGCGATTATGCAAAGCGGTATGCCGCGCTCGCAAGGCAGGAGGCTGACAGGGAAACCAATCCTCAGAGGAAGAAGGAACTTTTGCAGATTGCCGAAAACTGTGACAGGGTACCCGCAAAGGGTGCGTCCTCGTTTTATGAGGCATGCCAGTCTTTTTGGTTTGTCCAGATGCTGATTCAAACCGAGTCGAGCGGACATTCAATATCCCCCGGCCGTTTTGACCAGTATATGTATCCTTATTTCAAGGCCGACCTTGAAAGAGGCGCGATCACAAGGGAATTTGCACAGGAGCTTATGGACTGCTTATGGGTCAAGATGAACGACCTTAGCAAGGTGCGCGACGCGGCTTCGGCAGAGGGATTTGCGGGCTACAGCATGTTTCAAAACCTTATTGCAGGCGGGCAGGACAGCGAGGGGCTTGACGCCACCAACGACCTTTCCTTTATGTGTATTGAAGCCTCTATACATGTGCAGCTGCCCCAACCCTCCCTTTCGGTCCGTGTCTGGAACGGCACCCCCCATGAATTCATGATAAAGGCCGCCGAGCTGACCCGCATCGGCATAGGATTGCCCGCCTATTACAACGACGAGGTGATAGTTCCGGCCCTTGTCAACCGGGGTCTGACCCTTGCCGATGCAAGGGATTACAACATTATCGGCTGTGTCGAACCCCAGAAGGCGGGCAAGACCGACGGCTGGCATGATGCCGCCTTTTTCAACATGTGCCGCCCGCTTGAGATGGTATTCTCAAACGGAATAGACGCGGGAAAACAGATAAGCATAAAAACCGGAGATGTTACCAGTTTCAAAACCTTTGATGAGTTTTATGACGCCTACAAGGCGCAGATGAAATACATGATAGAGCTTATGGTCAACGCCATAAACGCGATTGACGTCGCCCATGCCGAACGCTGCCCCCTGCCATACCTGTCCTCCATGATTGAGGATTGTATCGGGCGCTGTAAAACCGTACAGGAGGGTGGCGCGGTGTATAATTTCACCGGACCGCAGGGCTTCGGTATCGCCAATATGACCGATTCGCTCTGGGCTGTGAAGATCCTTGTGTTTGACCAGAAGAAATACACCCTTGCCGAGTTCAGGGATGCCCTTGACAACAATTTCGGCAAAGGCATTTCATCCGGAAAGGCGCAGCAGATTACTGCCGCAATAGTCGCCGAGCTTGCGCGGCGCGGAAAGAAGCTTGACGAAAAGGGTATTGCGGAAATCTATAAAACCGTGATGGAAAACCAAACTCCCTCCGACAAAAAGGTTATGTATGATGCCCTTCTCGGTGATATACAGGACCTGCCCAAATACGGAAACGACATTCACGAGGTGGACAGTTTCGCGCGCGACGTTGCATATACATATACCAAGCCTGTCGAATACTATAAAAACCCTCGCGGCGGACAGTATCAGGCCGGACTGTATCCGGTTTCAGCAAACGTACCGCTGGGTGCCCAGACCGGCGCGACGCCCGATGGCAGACTTGCGGGCACCCCTATCGCGGACGGGGTATCCCCCGCAGCAGGAAGGGACACCCACGGTCCGACCGCCGCCTGCAATTCGGTTTCAAAACTCGACCATTTCATTGCCTCGAACGGCACCCTTTTCAACATGAAATTTCATCCGAGCGCCCTTGCGGGCAGAAGCGGGATTGAAAGCTTTATAAACCTTATCCGCGGTTACTTTGACCAGAAGGGCAGCCATATGCAGTTCAACGTGGTCAGCCGCGAGACCCTGCTGGACGCCCAGAAGAACCCCGAAAAATACAGGTCCTTGGTGGTTCGGGTGGCGGGATACAGCGCCTTGTTCACCACGCTGTCGCGCTCGCTGCAGGATGATATAATCAGCCGCACCGAACAGACCGCACAGTAGTTCGGGAGGTTCACAAAGTCGAGTCCGAGCACAGAAAGCCGAGGTACGAATGATGGATTATATGGATACCGTCGGACGGATTTTCGATATCCAAAGGTTTTCCGTCCATGACGGCCCGGGAATCAGAACCATCGTGTTTTTAAAGGGTTGTTTTCTCAGATGCCGGTGGTGCTGTAATCCCGAATCCCAACAATATGAAATAGAGCAGATGGAATCCGGCGGAAGAATGAAGACCATCGGACGTGACGTTACCGCAAGGGAGGTCATGGACGAGGTTTTGAAGGACAGAATCTATTACCGCCGCTCGGGAGGCGGGCTCACCATTTCGGGCGGTGAGGCGCTGCGCCAGCCCGAGTTTGCCTCCGCTCTGCTACGGGCGGCTAAGGAAAACGGCATCTCAACCGCGGTTGAGTCTACCGGATGCGCCCCTTTTGAAAAGATTCAGATGCTGCTTCCCAATCTCGATTTATACCTGATGGATATAAAGCATATCAATCCGGATAAGCATAAGGAGTTTACTGGGGGTTCCAACCGGTTGATTCTGGAGAATGCCCCCAAGATTGCACGCGAGGCGAAAAAACTGATTATCAGGGTGCCGGTCATACCGACTTTTAACGACACTCCTCAGGAAATCGGCGAGATAGCAAAATTTGCCGTCTCCCTGCCAGGGGTTGAAGAGATTCACCTCCTGCCGTACCACCGTCTGGGACAGGACAAATACAAGGGACTGGGCAGGGAGTATCTGATGAAGGGAATCGAGCCGCCGTCTAATGATAAGATGCAAATGCTGCGCGATACGGCGGAAGGCTTCGGGCTCAAGGCGCAGATAGGCGGCTAAACGCTGTTTCAAATTATCGAAAGGATGGTGGACATGGCGCAAAGCATATTTGAATCCCAGAGCAACGAAAAGGCACGTATAATTCAGGAGTTCGTGCCGGGCAAACAACTCACCTTGGCGCATATAATCGCAAACCCTGACCAATCCCTTTACGCGAAACTCGGACTTGACCCGTCGGTCGATTACAGCAGGTCGGCAATCGGAATTGTAAACATCACCCCCGCCGAAACAACCATCATAGCCGGAGATATCGCAACCAAGGCGTCCGGGGTGAAGCTCGGATTTGTCGACCGCTTCAGCGGAACCCTTATTGTAACCGGTACGGTTTCCGAGGTGGAATCCGCCATGAATGCAATTATTGAATACTCCGAAAATGTTTTGGGCTTTGCCGTCTGTCCTGTTACCAAGACATGAAGACCTTAATTCTAATAGGCAGGAGCGGCTGCGGGAAATCCGCGCTGGCGGCGCGTCTGACCGGACTCCAGATTGACGGCGCAACCCAAACCGCAAAGAGAATCGGCTGGGTTATTGACACCCCGGGCGGCTTTGCCGAAAGCAGATTAATGGCGGGCGCCCTCTCGCTTTACGCCTATGAATCAGATGTCGTGGGACTGATACTGGCGGCAGACGAGCCCTTTTCGCTTTACAACCCCAATATCGCGGGTATGGTTAACCGCGAGGTTATCGGCATTGTGACAAAAACCGATTTGAAACACGGCAACCCCGAGCGCGCCCAACACTGGCTCAATCTCGCGGGCTGCAAACGTGTGTTTCGCGTAAGCTCAATTTCGGGCGAGGGTATAAGCGAATTGTTGGATTATTTGGGTTAGAACATGATACCAATTTCCAAAACCACATAAATATCGGATAAAACAAAATAAATATTACAAATATATGTTGACTCATCTTTGATTATGTGTTATTATTAATCTGCAAAAGGAAAATGTCCCATATAGGAAATTAAGAATCGGGTATAACTGAAGACCACTTTTAACATAAAGGAGAAATCATTATGACTTCCGAGTATGAGATTAAAAAACAGATATGCGAAATCGGCAAACGCATTTATGACAAAGGAATGGTTGCCGCCAACGACGGAAACATCTCCGTCAGGATTGGCAAAAATCTCTTCCTGTGCACCCCGACGGGCGTCAGCAAGGGTTTTATGACACCTGAATACATCTGCAAGGTAGATGGCGAGGGCAAGGTCATCCAGGCAAACCCCGGTTTTAAGCCCTCCTCCGAAATCAAGATGCATATGCGTGTCTATAAAGAAAGGCCCGATGTAAACGCGGTTGTCCACGCGCACCCCCTTTACGCAACCGGTTTTGCCATTGCGGGCAAGCCGCTCTCGCAGCCCATCATGCCGGAAGCCGTTATCGCGCTCGGCTGTGTTCCCATCGCAGAATACGGCACCCCCTCAACCGATGAGATTCCGGAGGCCGTTTCGAAATACCTGCAGAATTTTGACGCCGTTCTTCTTGAGAACCACGGTGCGCTGACATACTCCGATTCCTTGCTCAACGCTTATTACAAGATGGAGTCGGTCGAGTTTTATGCCCGTCTCCTATATATATCCTGCCAGCTCGGCGGACCAAAGGAGCTTTCCAAAGCCCAGGTCGAAAGACTTTATGATATTCGCCGCCAGTTCGGTCTTAAGGGCAAGCATCCGGCCGACATCTGCGTGAACAACAATGCCGGGCTTCCAAGCTGCTACAGCGCGGGAATCTGCGATACATGCAGCGCCGATAATTCCGGTACCGACAATGTCAGCGAAGATCTTGTAGCCCGGATTACCCAAAAGGTTATGGAGCAGCTCAGCAAATAATTGATAAGATTTGAGAAGGATGTTTGTGATATGGACAACCAAGCGATGTCAGAAATAGTCGAATCGGTTGTAAGACGGGTCATATCATCCCAAACACGCTCGGCGGCCGTGCCCGACATGACGCTTGACCTTGCAAAGCGCCTGATTGAAAAGGTTCGGATAAGGGCCTCGGAAATGGGCGTCAATGCCGTGGTCGCGGTTTCAAACAGAGCGGCAAGACCGGTTGCGGTGGAATGTATGGATGATTCCTATATCGCAAGCTATGATATAGCCGTAAACAAAGCTTTTACGGTGGTTTCCCTTAAAATGCCGACCTCGAAGCTGAAGGAGCTTGCCCAGCCGGGGGCCCCGCTTTACGGTATCCAGTTCACAAACCAAGGTAATATAGTAATTTTCGGCGGCGGGGTTCCGCTTCATGATAAAAACGGCGTGCTTATCGGAGGGCTGGGGGTCAGCGGCGGAAGCGAGGAACAGGACACGGCCCTTGCCGAATACGGCGAAAGCGTTTTTCATCAATGTATGATTGATAATCTCTAAGAGGAAAGGACGACCATCCCAATGGCTGATATCAATACCAACGATATTGAACTGATAGTAAAGCAGGTTTTAGAAGGTATGCGCGGAGAATCCGCCGCCCCTGCTGCTTCGTCTGCTTCGGGCGCGGGTATACCGAAAACCGCCAGGGTTGCAATGCTGACCTCGCTTGAAAATTTTGAACTGAAGGAGTATCCCATCCCCGCGCTGGGAGAGGACGATATTCTTGTCAGGGTGGAGGGCTGCGGAATCTGCGGAACCGACGCCCACGAGTTCAAGCGCGATCCCTTCGGGCTTATTCCGGTTGCCCTCGGCCACGAAGGCACCGGCGAGATTGTCGCCATGGGCAAAAATGTTGAAAAGGACAGCGCGGGCAAGCCGCTTAAGGTGGGCGATAAGGTAGTTTCCTGCATGATATTCAAGGACAATCCCGACATAACCATGTTTGACCTTAACAAACAGAATGTCGGCGGGGCCGATGTTTACGGGCTTATTCCCGACGACGATATCCATCTTAACGGATGGTTTGCCGATTACATAGTTATCCGCGGCGGTTCAACCGTATTTAATGTAAGCGATCTCAGCCTTGACATGCGGATTTTAATCGAGCCGTCCGCCGTTTTAATTCACGCGGTCGAGCGGGCAAAATCTACCGGAATTCTGCGGTTTAACAGCCGGGTTGCGGTACAGGGTTGCGGACCGATCGGACTTCTCTGTATCGCCGTTCTGCGCACCATGGGTATCGAGAACATTGTGGCGATTGACGGCGAGGACAAACGGCTGAAGTTTGCAAAGCAGATGGGGGCAGACAATTCGGTCAACTTTAAGAACTACAATGGTATCGAGGAGCTAACCGAGGGGGTAAAGCAGGCATTCGGAGGATATCTTGCCGATTTTGCCTTCCAGTGCACCGGCTCGCCTGTAGCCCACAGCAATATCTATAAATTTATCCGCAGCGGCGGAGGACTTTGCGAGCTGGGCTTTTTTATCAACGGCGGGGACGCCACCATTAATCCCCACTTTGACATCTGCGCCAAGGAGATTACAACCGTGGGTTCATGGGTCTACACACTACGGGATTATGCCACAACCTTTGATTTTCTGAAACGCGCAAAGGGTATTGGACTTCCGGTCGAAAAGCTGATTACCCACCGTTACCCGCTTGAGCAGATTAACGAGGCGCTTAAGACAAACCTTAGTATGCAGGGGCTTAAGATTGCAATCATAAACAGATAAAGAGAGGTCGAAACCATGGGAAAAGCGACCGGTATCATTGAGGTCTACGGTCTGGTTGCGGCATTTGTCGCATGCGATGCCGGCTGCAAAGCGGCCAATGTAACGGTAGAGCCTTTTGATAAGAACAAGCCCGGAAACCCCGACGAACTCAAGGTGCCGCTTATTGTTGCGGTAAAGTTCAGGGGAGGCGTTTCGGAAGTGACGGCGGCCGTCGAGGCTGCCAGAGAGGCTGCCGAAAAGGTGTCCGGTGTTGTGACCACACATATTATTCCAAACACCGAAAACGATACCGAAGAGATGCTGAAGCTCAGCGGACTTGATAAAAACTAAAAAATTTTGGAGGAATAAAACTATGGCAAAAGAAGCACTTGGAATGGTTGAAACAAGAGGACTTGTCGCGGCGATCGAAGCGGCAGACGCAATGGTCAAAGCTGCCGAGGTTGTACTTATCGGCACAGAAAAGATAGGTTCCGGACTGGTATCGGTCATGGTACGCGGCGACGTCGGCGCAGTCAAAGCGGCGACCGAAGCCGGATCTTCTGCGGCTTCTAAGCTGGGCGAGCTGGTTGCCGTCCATGTAATCCCGAGACCCCACAATGATGTGGAAAAGATTTTACCCAAGCTTTAAGAGGTAACGAATAATGAATTCTCTTGGACTCATCGAGGTAGTAAGTGTAGCCGCTGCCATTGACGCGTTGGATATCATGTGTAAATCCGCAAATGTGGAATTTGTGACATGGGAGCGCAAGCTGGGCGGACGTCTTGTCACGGTAGTCGTACGGGGCGAGGTGTCGGCGGTTACGGCGGCGGTTGAAAACGCCGTCGGCTCATGTATCAAAAAGCCCTGCGCTTACGCAGTTATCGCCAGCCCGCACGAGGAAACCCTGCGGATTATGGCGGTAAGCGCAGCAAGGTTGTCGGGCGGACAGGATAAGGGCGATACCGAGAAATGGGATAGCTATGTCCAGGAGGTTTAACAGAAAGGATGGAGTCTTATGCAGGCAATACCGGCAGATGCCAAAGCAAAGATAACACCAAAGGCAGAAGTTCCAAAACCAGAGCCAAAAGCGGAAGAAGTTAAGCCCATAACCCATAAGGAGGAAAAAAAGATGACACTTGAAGCACTCGGAATGGTAGAAACCAGAGGTCTTGTCGCGGCGATTGAAGCGGCCGACGCCATGGTCAAGGCGGCCAACGTCGAGCTTATCGGCACAGAAAAGATAGGTTCCGGACTGGTATCGGTCATGGTACGCGGTGACGTCGGCGCAGTCAAGGCGGCAACCGAAGCCGGTTCATCGGCGGCGACCAAGCTGGGCGAGGTTATCGCAACCCACGTAATCCCAAGACCCCACGGCGATGTTGAAAAGATTTTACCCTCAATAAAATAGCATATTAGAAACAGGAGGAAACAACTATGGCACTCGAAGCACTCGGAATGGTAGAAACCAGAGGCCTTGTCGCGGCAATCGAAGCGGCCGATGCGATGGTCAAAGCGGCAAATGTTCAGCTTATCGGCACCGAGAAGATTGGCTCCGGACTGGTGTCGGTCATGGTGCGCGGCGATGTCGGCGCAGTCAAGGCCGCGACCGAAGCCGGTGGGGCTGCTGCGGCAAAACTCGGCGAAGTTATCGCTACCCATGTCATTCCCAGACCTCATGGCGATGTTGAGAAGATTCTGCCTGTTCTTAAATGATTCAATATGCAGGTCTTTTCAAAACCGGACATATAACGGGGCTGCACAAACAATGCAGTCTGTTGGAGTATGTTTTTGCAGCCCCGCCGTCCGACTTTTTACGGAAAACCACCGTAAATAATTAAGAAGGTGAACAGATGATTGTCGGTAAGGTCGTCGGAAGTGTTGTTGCAACACGTAAAAATGAAAACTTGCTTGGCAATAAGTTTATGATAATAGAACCACTCGACGATATGGGAAACGGTCGTCTTGTGGCAATCGATAACGTGGGCGCCGGAATCGGCGAGATGGTTCTGGTGGCGCTAGGCAGCGCCGCGAGAATTGGATGCAAGATGGAATCCTCCCCGGTCGATGCCGCTATCGTAGGAATTGTCGACCACTCGATAGGACTGAACGGTTGATTAATATGAAACTCGATGAACTAAAAGCCATCCTGCGCGAATGCGGCGTTGTGGGCGCCGGCGGAGCGGGTTTTCCTTCCTATGCCAAGCTCGACGCACGCGCGGATACAATTATACTGAATTGTGCCGAATGCGAGCCCCTGCTCAGATTGCACAGACAGCTTCTTGAACACCATGCAAGAGAGATTATGACCGCACTGAAAACGGTGGCGGAAACGGTCGGCGCACAACAGGCCATCCTTGCAATCAAGTCGTCTTACAAAAAGACCATCTCGGCCGTTAAGGCCGAACTGCCCGATTTTGAAAACATGAGTATCGGGCTTCTGCCCGAAGTTTATCCCGCCGGCGATGAAGTCGTTGCGGTTTATGAGATGACCGGCAGGGTTGTACCTGCCGGAAAGCTTCCGATTGATGTCGGGGTAACCGTATTAAATGTTGAAACCATGTTCAACACCTTTTTTGCCCTACAGGGCAAGCCGGTTGTTGATAAATATATAACCGTGACGGGCGCCGTCAGAAATCCCGTCACACTGAAAGCTCCGCTAGGCATATCGGCCTTAAGATTGGTAAACCTTGCAGGCGGTACTACCGTAGAGGATTATGTGCTGTTCAGGGGAGGACCCATGACCGGAACAACTATCAGCCCGTCGGATGCCGTCACCAAAACCACAAACGCAATTCTGGTGCTGCCGCAGGACCATCCGGTGGTGAAAAAACACGAGTGCAATCCCGCTATTGAGATGAAGCGCGCAATGGCCGCTTGTTGCCAGTGCAGGATGTGTACCGATCTTTGCCCGAGGTTTCTTTTGGGTCATCCCATCGAACCTCATATCTTTATGCGTTCGGCCTCAAGCGGGGTGACGAATGATGTCGTCCCCTATCTGGATACATATTTCTGCAGCTCCTGCGGACTGTGCGAGATGTACTCCTGCTTTCAGGGACTCAGCCCCAGACAGTTGATTGACAAATGCAAGTCGGAACTTAATAAAAACGGTGTACCCGTTCCCAACGCTGAAGAAAAGCCGGTAAGCGAGCAGAGAAGCGGGAGATATGTCCCGATGTCCCGTCTGATAGCAAGGCTGAACCTGACCCGATATGAAAATCCAGCGCCCCTTATCGACGAGGAGGTCACGGCAAACCGCGTCAAGCTCGTGCTTAGTCAGCACGCAGGTACGCCTGCGGTTCCGGTTGTCAAAGTTGGCGACAATGTTATAAAAGGACAGGTAGTTGCCGCCTGCGAGCCGTCAAAGCTGGGGACTAATATCCACGCTTCGATAAGCGGAAGGGTTCTCGGTATCACCGACAGGTATATACTGATCGGGGAGTAAACAACTAGCATCAAGTCAGGAGGAAGATTTGTATGGGCAAAGCGATCGGAATGGCCGAACTCATCACGGTCTCTGAAGGTATTGCCGCCACCGACCGCATGATAAAAACAGCAGAGGTTGATGTCCTTGAAGCTCAGACAGTCTGTCCCGGAAAATATATCGTAATCATCAGCGGCGAGCTCAGCGCGGTAAAAGCCTCGCT
>JAAYKB010000083.1 GCA_012522615.1 Clostridiales bacterium | reverse complement strand
GAAAATCGGGTCATCCTTGCTGATGAATCTGCCTATTTCAGGGTCATAATACCGGCTTTGCAGATAATACAATCCGCTTTCGGTGTCGTAATAATATCCGCGGTAACGCACGCAGGTGTGCCGACCAGTAAAAATCGCGCTGCCGGACTGATATCCGATGAGAACTATGTTACTTTCACAAACAGATACCAGTCCGAGCAAGCGGAAATCCAAGAGAAAATTGCAGTGCTTGATGCAAAGCTGGATCAACAGACAGATTATCAAGCCAATGCTGAACAGCTTCGTGAGGCTATCTCCGACTATCTGAACATTGACACATTAACGCCGTTCATCTTGAATAAGCTGATTGAAAACATTCAAGTTAGACATGCGGAAACGGTCAACAGTCAGATAGTGCAGGAGGTCACCATTGTGTGGAGATTTGCGGGGGGAGATTTAGGGGTTACCTCACCGCTACTTAAAAAGTAGCGGTGAGGTGTAAGAGATTGCAGTGGATTATTCTTCCTTAAGTGTTGAAGATGTTTGGAATTCGGGATGTTCTTTTATGATGGTATGCTTTAAATCAAGAACAGCCTTTTCTAATTCTCCTCTTGTAAAAGTAATATCACACTCGTATTTTTGCCAAGGAGATTGAACATACCATTTTCCGCTCCTTTCTATAAAGGAGATTAAAGGATTTTCCTCTGTTTCAATGCTGTTATACAACATCGGCTTGGTTTTATTCTCGCAACCAACCCAATCAAGAGCGTCTCTCAAAAATTCCAAAACCGTAAAATAGGGTTCTTGAAAAAAAGTCTTAGAATTTATTGTTACTGTAAATTCCCCTTCATACTCCAGATAATCATAACTTTTATAGTTATGCCATTCCTTATAACGTGTAGTGAGGTTAAATTTAAAATTAATCATTTTGTTCCGCCTTACTTTACAGGATATATGGAAATTATTTTACCAGCGATATCATATACTACTTTGATACATTTCTCTCCCTTTGTGCCAATTACTTTACCTAAATTGCATATGATAATATATGAATCTGTGCTGGTGCCGTTTGGTACTGGTTTTCCTTTGAGTATAGCTGTCCTAACCCAATTTCTAATTGTGCTCTGGCTTGTTGTGTTGAATTTAGCGAACCCCCCCACTGGCGTTTGCCAAATGTTTGCTTTTTACAAAAATTTGATTAATATTTTTAATTGTTTTCGATACTTTAATAAAAGCTATCGCTGCTTTCACGGCAGCTCCTATCCCTCCCCACATAAATCCATCTGCTGCTCCATTAAGCAACCCTTTTTTTAATCCGGTTATTCCGCTTTGCATATATCCGATCAGACCATAAATCGCCATACTAATTGCCATGCTTCCTGCAACAAACTTCAATGTAGCAAGAATCGCTGGAAACAATGTGCCACCTGATGCTACTGTTAAAGCAACTGATGCTGCAATCCCAACAATGCCGATTGCAATTTTTACTGACAATGGAATCATACCACTATGGTCGCTATACATAACCGGATTATTATCACAATACGCATACAGATTCGCCGCGACTCCCGTTTCGTCCTCGTGTAAAATCGGGTCATCCTTGCTGATGAATCTGCCTATTTCAGGGTCATAATACCGGCTTTGCAGATAATACAATCCGCTTTCGG
>JAAYKB010000082.1 GCA_012522615.1 Clostridiales bacterium | reverse complement strand
GCTATGCCATGACCGCATTGCCAAATACTTTGGCGTTTAGCGAGAGCGAGCCAGTCGGAAACGGCTGATACCTGCGGACTGGGGAATACGCGGCGGGAAACGGCGCAGGGAACGGTAACAGGTGTATGTGTGGAACAGCAGAAAAAGAAAGCAAGGGAGAGGTGTTTCTATTTTCAGGCAAAAAGAAAAATGACTGCTATATGTATATCTCTTTGCAACGGAATAAATTTTGCAGAATTTATTCCGTTTGAGACAACGGCAGTCACTTTCAAAAATTGTATTAACTAAAGTATAGCACATGATTGACAGAATATGCAACTGTTTTATGCCCGTGCTATAAACGCCCGCTGTGCGATATTTTTTAATAATTGACGGAAATCTGGCCGTGTTTCGGGCGGCGAACCAAACTGCCGTCTCGGCATAAAATGGTATTACGAATACCGAAGAAGGTGACAATTTTGAGTGAACCAAGCCCATATATGATTTTTGCTCAGTACCGAAATAAAATTGAACCCTATCAGCCTGTTCCCGGGCGTAAATATACAATTACACATTCGGACATCACAGGGCATATTTATGTATTCATCTCCGACGATTACGCGGAGGATAGTATCACAGATATGCGGGAAGAGGTCAGGCTTGAATGGCAAAAGACCAGACACGGATATGTCTTAACAGGTTCTGTTCGGGTCGACCTCAACGGCTATGAGCAGGCATCAAAAAACAGAAGCGAGAGGTTTTACGTGGAGATGCCCAAAACCCTGCAGGCGTTAAGATATGCCGACCGGTTTTTGTTCCGCAGATATCCGGTGCTGGACAGCGCACCGGTTTTGATACAATTTATATCCGACAACCCCTTGTATCATAAATCATACGATTTTGGAAGAATAGGCACCTATCAATAAGTATGCTGATTTGAAGCAGGTATAAAAACGGTACGTGCGCATATGCACCGGGCCGTTTTTATTAATCTACTTTTATTTTTGTAATTATTAATCCAACCTTAAGGTTTCTTTTCGCTTGTTTTTACGGAATTATGATATAATACAGTAGATGTTTGCAGCCGGAACTACCTGCGAAAGGATGGATTATCAATGGCAGAGACCATACTCGTCTGTGACGACGACCGCGAAATAGCCGCGGCTATCGATATATATCTGACGGCAGAGGGATACAAGGTTATTCAAGCCTATGACGGATTAGGTGCACTTGAAGCCCTTGAGTCAAATCAGGAGATTAAGCTTATTTTAATGGACATCATGATGCCGCGGCTTGACGGTGTACGCGCCACCATGAAGATACGCGAAACCCGCAACATTCCGATCATCATGCTCTCCGCACGAAGCGAGGACAATGATAAGATTCTCGGGCTTAATATCGGCGCCGACGATTACATAACAAAGCCCTTCAACCCGCTTGAACTTATCGCGCGGGTGCGCTCCCAACTCAGACGCTATAGCGGTTACGGCACCGCAAAATCCGAGAACGCGGACGATTCTGTTATCGTAAACGGCGGGCTCGAGATTAACGACGCCGCCAAAAGCGTTACAGTGGACGGGCAGGAGGTTTCGCTGACCCCTGTGGAGTATAAGATTGTGCGATTTCTGATGGAAAACAGGGGGCGTGTTTTCTCCAGCGCCCAGATTTATGAAAGCGTCTGGAACGAACCCTCCTACGGCGCGGATAACATCGTCGCTGTCCACATCCGGCACATCCGCGAAAAGATAGAGATAAACCCGAAGGAGCCGCGATATATCAAGGTGATATGGGGACACGGATATAAGATGGAGAAGATTGAGGATTGATACCGTATTTCAGGTGTAAAAGGAAAGAAGCGTGGCTATATGAAGCTTAGAAACAGCCTTTTTGCAAAGCTTATATTCAGTTGTCTTATGCTGTTGTCGTTTGCGGCTGGGGTAATCGCTGTTATTGCCGTTGTATATATGTGCGTCGACGTCGGGGTATATCACAATAATTATCGTGATACAGGGCAGTATCAGCAGCAGGTCCGATGGGATTCGGACGTTATATTTAATTATTATGAATTGCTGCAAAAAGCCGAAACCGAATCGACTAACGAGCAGGAGCTTGAGGGCTTGAGAAACCAGATTTTCCCTCCGGCGGGCACAAGCCTTGCGTGGGTGCTGATTGACAGCTCGGGCAATACCCTTCTCACAAATACCGAGGGGTGGGACGATGCGCTTGATTATGTTGCGACCCTCACCGGCAGAGAGTATATGCAGATAAGAAAGGGCAGCTTGTTTGTTCTTATCGGTATGCGGAAGAACCTTGAGGTCGAGGATGTTTATTCGCGCGGCCTGAAAACCTTTAATGCGGCAAAACACTGGTTTTTACCGACAATTATAGCCGGCAGCATCTGCATCCTTCTTTGTATGGTGTTGTTTGGATTTATGGTATCGGCAGTAGGCCATAAGGAAGGGGTTGAGGGGATTGTCCTGAACGCCTTTGACCGAATATGGCTGGAACCGCTTGTGGCATTCCAGTTTCTCTTGGTTTTCGTACTTTTATTCACCCTGTCCGATTACAGCAGTTCCATAGGCGAAACGGTGACGACATGCGCGTTTATGCTGATATCCTCACTGATTGTCTTTTTTTCGATAGTGCGCCGCGCCAAGGCCGGAATGCTTTTCAAAACAACCTTCATCTATCTGATAGTACGAATTATCAAGGCTATCGCGTTCCATATGCCGCTGATGCTCCGCGTGATTATCTGCCTTGCCGGATATGGTATTCTCCAGCTTATACTGTTGATTATGATTGTAAACGGGAGCTTTTTAGCCTCCTTATTCTGGCTGATAAGTAATATTGGGATGGTGGTTTTGGTTTGTTTGTTTGCCATCCAGATTGATAACATAAAAAAAGCCGCCGAGCGTATGGCGGCGGGACAGTTCGGTCATCTTATCAAAAGGGAGTCGGTACCCTTTTTTACCGGTATTGCCGACAATCTGAACAGTACGGGCAACGCAATGAGCCTCTCTGTCGAGCGTGCCATGCAGAGCGAGCGCATGAAAACCGAGCTTATTGCAAATGTTTCACATGATATAAAAACCCCCCTTACCTCGATTATTAGTTATGTAGACCTACTAAAGACAACCGATATCAAGGACAAAAAGGCACTCGAATATATCGATATTCTTGACAAAAAGTCAAGGCGGCTGGGGCAGCTTATGACCGACCTTGTCGAGGCGTCAAAGGTTACCTCGGGCAACATTTCGGTGAATATTGAGCAAATAAATCTCGGCGAGCTTTTAAAACAGGCGGGGGCAGAGGTTGAGCCCCGTCTCGAAAACCGCGGCATCTCGCTTGTATGCACACTGCCCGAAGCTCCTGTCTGGGTATATGCCGACGGCAGGCATATGTGGCGGGTTCTCGATAATCTGTTCAGCAATGCCGCCAAATATGCCCTCGACGGCACCCGGGTTTATGTCGATGTGAGCTCTGTGGGCTCCGAAGTCATCCTGTCGGTTAAAAATATTTCGAGGGATGCGCTTAACATGCCGCCCGACGAGCTTATGGAGAGATTTGTACGCGGCGACAAATCCCGATACACCGAGGGCAGCGGGCTTGGTCTTTCGATTGCGAGAAACCTTATGGAGATGCAGCACGGCACAATGAATATCTTTATTGACGGCGATTTATTTAAGGTGGTTCTGACATTGAAAAGCTCCGAACCTCCCGTCGAACCACAGGAATAATAACCGATACCTAATATAAAACGGCAGGTGAATCATCTTCCTGCCGTTTTATGATTGCCCCTCAGCCTTATAAATTGTTAGGGTATAATACATATCATTGACGTTATAATCCTCATAATTCCACATGGTAATTCCGGCGTCTTTAAGAAAGACATTCACCTTTTGGATAAGCAGTCTTCGGTTGTTGATAAAAAGCCGGGCTCCGGCAAAGGTGTCCTTGGTAAACCTTAAGTCAACCATCGTCTCTCCTTGTAAAACGGCGTCGGCGATTACCTTCGCAATATCATCCTGCCTAACGGTATCAAGCTGTCTCCCCTTGCGTATATAATAGTTTGCGTCACGAGCGGTGCAGGTGTCGATGCCGATATTGTCATTGTCGATGGTATGGAATTGCCGGATTTCATAGGTCGTGATATTAAAATAGGAATGGTGTATTCTGTCGGAAGCGTCGTTCCATGTGGGGTCAAGGTGGTAGTTACGCCCGTCAATCGTGACCATGTTCCACATATGAGCCACACCGTTGTGATCCTTTCCGTTTACAAGGGTGCACTCGATTCCGGCGCGGTGGAGCAGAAGCTGCATTGCGCGGGCATAGCCCTCGCATACCGCCCTGCCTTCAACCAGAGCGCCGTACGCGGTAAACGCGGTCGGGTACAAGGCGGCGGGGTCATCGGTCTGGGTTGCCTTGTTTTCATAGCTGCATATTCCTACAAGCTCATCATGCAGCATCAACTCTTTTTCGAACTGGTCTGCCGGACCTGCTCTGTAAAGCTTGGTCATGATTTTTGATATGGTATACTCCAGATTGCTCGAAGCCGCAGCCCGCTCCCTCGCGCTCATGGTATAAACCAGGCAGAACACGTTGTAATAGTTGGTTTGACCCGAGCGGTAGCCCTCATAGCTGTATGTGTTGCCGATATAGAAAAACTGCGGATTATCCGAAACAAACGCGGTATAGAGACGCTTGGAGTCATCCTGGTTCCTCAGCGGCTTGGACAGTTCGATCCGCAGACCGATGTAGTCATGCCGGGTGTCATTTTCGCTGTCGGATATGGTAACGGTTTCGTCATTTTCAAACCCGTCCTTGACAGCGGTGTAAATCTCGCCATATCCCAATTTCAAATCGCTGTTAAGCCTTTGATAACACCATTTGTTCTCAAATTCGGACAGATATTTCTTGCCAAGACTGCTGGATTCATTATCGGATTCGTCCGCACCCGGAAAAACAAGATCACAGCCGGACAGCAAAACCACAATGTAAAACATTGTTGCCATAACTGGCACAAGAAATCTTTTCAACGGCTGTTCTCCTTTCCGGCGGGTGTTTTACCAGCCCATCATTGCTTTAAGAGTCTTTTTAACATCGTCTGCGGCATAATACCGGATGGCGTCGCCGCTGCCCTTATACTCTCCCGGAAGTGATACGGACGATGAAATGCTGCCGTCATTCCGCTCGGCGAGGTAATCAAGCCCGGTTTTTGCGGAGATATAATGCGAAACCAATATGTCGGTTTTCTTGGCAAGATTGACAAGATAGCTGAAATCATCATCCGCCCTGTCCTTTCGCAAACTCCTCATATACTGATTAATCAAGGCGGAGGTCAACTGTGCCTGGATATCCGCGCGTTGTTTGCGTCCCCCGCGCCATGACGGATAGCGAAGAACCTTGACTACCTGAGACGCGGTGAGGGTGCGAAGTCCTCCGTCGATGCTTATTGAAAGACTTTCGTCGTGGTGGTCGAGATCCTCGTTAAGCTGCATAATAATGCCCGACTCAAAGTAGTTGACCATTTTTTCGATATTATCATAGGTTATCTCAATAAAGTTATCGATTCTTACATTAAAAAGTTTAGATATCGAATCCCTTGCAACGGGTATGCCGTACTCGGCGGTCAGCTCATGCAGGCGTACCTCGCGGGTTCCATAGTCCACAACGGTATCGCGCGGCACGGCAAGGGTAAGAATACGCGCTTTTGCCGGGTCGGCGCGCACAATAACAAAACCTTGAGGACTGTTTTGGTCGGTCGTCACCACCAGCAGGTTTCTGGCGTCTGTTTCATCAAATTGAACGGCTTGGGAAGTGGTACCGACAGTGGATGACGCCACCGCACGCCGCTCTTCGTTTATCTTTATCACAGCCCACAGACATATACCGCCGAAAACAACCAAAAAAATTATAAAAGACAGTAAAAACACCATCGTATTATTTGTTTTTTTGCTGAAGCGCTTTTTCTTTTTTTTATGGAACATGGCCATGACGCATCACCCCGCTTTTCAACCAAATCCCGATAAAAATTCGTCATTACAACAAGTATAGCAAAGAATAAGTCTTAATATCAATAACATTTCTGTAATCTTTTGATACAGAAATGTAACTATATCATATTTTCTGTGCACACTTGCTCTCGAAATAAAAAATATGTATACTATGCTTATTACTCCAGAACGAAAATGAGCCTAAACCGTTTTTTTTACTGTAATTTTTACTGAAATTTTGGTATATTTGTAAATCCAGGTTGCCTTGAAACTCGGGTTATGGTATGATACAATGAAGGTGGTTGCGACTATGGGCATTGTCACGGTAATTACATCCGGAAAGGGCGGCGCGGGCAAATCGACCGTGACTGCCGGACTCGGCTGTGCTCTGGCTCGTCTCGGCAAAAATGTTGTTTTGCTCGACGGTGACGCGGGGCTGAGAAGCCTCGACCTTATGCTGGGCATCAGTGACCGTGCCGTGTTTGATATGTCCGATATATTCGAAGGAAACTGCGAACCGATTCGTGCGATTTATCCCTCTCCCGCCTGTGAAGGCGTTTCGGTTGTACCTGCTCCGGTCAGTCTTGACCGGATGTGTTCTCCCGATGATATGCGCCGACTCTGCGGAGGGTTCGCCCGATATTACGACCACGTTTTGATTGACTGTCCTGCAGGAATCGGCGGCGGGTTTGAATGTGCCGTTGCCGGAGCAAGCCGTGCGCTTGTTGTCACCACTCCCGACATGGTTTGCGCCAGAGACGCACAGATTGTAGGCAATCTGCTGGAAAGCCGCAAAATTCCCGCACGACTTATCATCAACCGTCTTCGTCCTGCCCCTGTGCTTGCAGGCAAGATGCCCGATGTGGATGAAATTATCGATATATCGGGACTCCAGCTTATGGGAATAATTCCGGAGGATGAAGAGGTTGCGATTGCCAATGCCAACGGAAATCCGCTCCCCACACGTTCCAACGCTGCGGTCTGTTTCGTCAACATTGCGCGTCGTTATCTGGGTGAATATGTCCCTATTGCAAAGCTTGAAAAAATGTACTGATCCCATACATAGCTCCGTTAAATTTTTTAAATCGGGGCATATTTGAAGGAGTGAGTCGATTATGAATATCGCATTAATCGCACATGATGCAAAAAAAGAGCTGATGGTTCAGTTCTGTATTGCTTACTGCGGAATATTGAGCAGGCATAATCTATGTGCTACCGGTACTACCGGTAAGTTGGTTGCGGAAGCAACCGGACTTAATATTACGCGCTATATGAGCGGTTCTCAGGGCGGGGACCAGCAGATTGCTTCGCGCATATCCTGCGACGAGATTGACCTGCTGCTGTTTTTCCGCGATCCCATGACGGTCAAGCCCCACGAGCCGAATGAAGCCGACATGTTCCGCCTTTGCGATATGCGCAATATTCCCGTCGCCACCAACATTGCTACGGCCGAGGTTTTGATTCACGGGCTTGAGCGCGGCGACCTTGATTGGCGCGATATTGTCAATCCGAGCGGAGCTCGCTGATTTTATAAAAAATTCAAGGCGCGCAAAAGCGCGCCTTTTTTAAACACTATAACGGAAAGGCATGTGACCGCTATGGCGCTTATAACCAAGGCGATACGGGGGACACAGGACGTGTTGCCCGGTGAAAGCCACAAATGGCAGTATATAGAACAGACCGCCCTCTCGATCGCACGCGATTTCGGGTTCAGAGAGATGCGCACACCCGTTTTTGAGCATACCGAGCTTTTCCATCGCTCCGTCGGGGAAAACACCGATGTCGTGCAAAAGGAGATGTACACTTTTGACGACAAGGGCGGGCGATCGATTACCCTTCGTCCCGAGGGAACTGCCGGGGCGGCCCGTGCACTTCTGGAGCATGGACTGAACAACGAAGCCCTGCCGATAAAGGTTGCCTATATTACCTCATGTTACCGATACGAAAAGCCCCAGGCGGGACGGCTGCGCGAATTTCACCAGTTTGGGGTGGAATGCTTCGGCACCGCGGCCCCTCAGGCCGACGCCGAGGTAATCTCTCTTGCCAGTCATATTTTAAAGGAGCTTGGAGTCACCGGGGTTTCCCTGCATATTAACTTTATCGGCTGCCCCGCCTGCCGCGCCGAATATCACAAGGCGCTGAAGGGTTACTTTGAATCAAAAAAGAGCGAACTGTGTCATACCTGCCGTGACAGGCTTGAACGCAATCCCATGCGTATTCTTGACTGCAAATCGCCCGTCTGCTCGGGTATCGCTACGGACGCTCCTGTAATGCTTGATTTTCTGTGCAACGACTGTCTGAAGCATTTCGGCAGCGTAAAGGATTGCCTTGACGCCGCGGAGATTGAATACGAGATTGACAGCGGCATTGTGCGCGGGCTGGATTACTATACCCGCACGGTATTTGAATTTGTGTCCGATGCGCTGGGTTCTCAGGCGGTGGTATGCGGCGGAGGGCGTTATGATGGGCTTATTGAGGAGCTTGGCGGTTCGCATCTCCCCTCGCTCGGCTTTGCCATGGGGCTGGAACGTATTCTTATGGTGATGGAAGCCAAGGGCGTAAGCTTTCCGGAGCCCCCGGGCTGTGACGTCTATTTTGCATCAATGGGCTATGAGGCGACCAAGCGGTGCTTCAAGATGGCGGTGAGTCTCCGCGAGGGCGGGGTTGCCGCCGAATTTGACACCATCGGGCGCGGGCTCAAGGCGCAGATGAAATACGCCGACAAGATTGGAGCAAGATATACCATTGTAATCGGCGACAACGAGCTTTATACCGGCAATGCGCGGCTTAAGGATATGAAAACGGGTGAAGAGACCGATATCAAGCTCGACGACAGCCTGTATAACGTGCTTTTCAATAAATCAATCGACCGTCAGCTCGCCGATGTGGCGAAGGTTTTATCCACCACAACAGAGGTATTATAGATTTGAAAGGACGTCAACCATGGCAGATACTTTAAAAGGTTTTAAGCGAAGCGACTACTGCGGCGTTTTTCAGATAGAGGATGAGGGGCGCGAGGTCTCGGTTTGCGGCTGGGTTCAGCGCCAGCGCGATCTCGGTCAGCTGATATTTATAGACCTGCGCGACCGCACCGGCATCGTACAGCTCGCGTTCGACGACGCCACCGACCGCAGCGTATTCGAGCGGGCAGCAGGTGTCAGAAGCGAGTTTGTCATCGCGGCAAGAGGTGTTGTGCGCCGCCGCTCGTCGGTGAACAGGGAGATACCAACGGGCGAGGTGGAAATCGCCGTCACCGAGCTTCGTATACTGAATAAATCCGAAACCCCGCCGTTTGAAATAATCGAAAACAGCAATACCGCTGAGGCCATCCGCCTTAAATACCGTTATCTTGATCTCCGCCGCCCCGATTTACAGCGCAACCTGCTGATGCGCCACCGTATCGCCAAGGTGACTCGTGATTATTTTGACGCACAGGGGTTTATCGAGATCGAGACCCCCATGCTGATTAAATCCACGCCCGAGGGTGCGCGTGATTTTCTTGTGCCCTCCCGTATTCATAAGGGCAAGTTTTATGCTCTGCCCCAGTCTCCCCAGCTATATAAGCAGCTCTCGATGGTTGCGGGGTTTGACAGATATATGCAGATTGCCCGCTGCTTTCGCGATGAGGACCTGCGTGCCGACCGCCAGCCCGAATTTACCCAGATTGACCTTGAAATGTCGTTTGTCGATGTCGAGGATGTCCTTGAGATTGGGGAGGGATTTCTCTCAACCGTTTTCCGCGAGGTGCTGGGCGTTGAGATCGCGACTCCTCTGCCCCGCCTGAGTTATACTGAGGCCATGGAGCGTTACGGTTCGGACAAGCCGGACACCCGTTTCGGGATGGAGCTTCGGGATTTGAGCCGCGCGGTCAAGGACTGCGGCTTTGGGGTCTTCGCCGACGCAATAAGCGGCGGGGGAACGGTTCGCGCCATCACCGCTAAAAATGCCTCCGCACAGCTGACCCGCAAGGAGCTTGACAGGCTGACCGAATTTGTCCGCGGCATAGGCGCAAAGGGCCTTGCGTGGGTCAGAATGAATCCCGACGGCATTGCTTCTTCTTTCGGAAAATTCATCTCCGAAACCGAGATGGACGCCCTGCTGGCGGCCGCAGAAGCACAGCCCGGCGACGTGGTGCTGATTATTGCCGACAAGGTTAAAAAGCATGTGCTGTCAACTTTGGGCGCCCTGCGCCTTGAGGTTGCGGCAAGACTTGGCATCAAGCGAGAGGGTTATCACTCGTTGTGGATAACCGATTTTCCCTTCTTTGAATGGGATGACGAGTCAGGGCAGTATGTTGCCATGCATCATCCGTTTACCTCCCCGCTTGACGAGTCGGTGCAGTATCTTGACAACGCGCCGGAAAAGGTGTTCGCCAAAGCGTATGACCTTGTTCTCAACGGCATTGAGCTTGCCAGCGGCTCAATACGGATTACCGACCCCGAGCTGCAAAAGAGGATGTTCTCCGCTCTCGGTCTGTCGGATGAGGAGGCATATTTCAAGTTCGGTTTCCTGACCGACGCATTCCGTTACGGCGCACCGCCCCACGGCGGTATGGGAATCGGTCTTGACCGCCTTGTGATGCAGATGCTGGGCGCGCCGACGCTGCGCGATGTGGTCGCATATCCAAAAGTACAGAACATGACCGAGCTTATGACCGAATGTCCCTCCGATGTGGACAATAAGCAGCTTGATGAGCTGGGGATTGAGTTAAAATCTCAGGATGAATAACTATCTAGCCTGTAAACCGCAAAAGGGGCTTCCTTTGACTAGAAGCCTCTTTTTTGTGCGTATTTATTCAAGCACGTCCGCATAGTATAGATATATGCGCTGCGGTCAGGATTCGGGAAAATGTGGTTATTATATCTATTTTGTCATAAAATATTGACCTGTGCGGCTTTTCGTTTTATTATAATATAATGTAACAAAAGCTGTAGAAATGCCGATATATTTAACGTACTGTATAATATTTTAAAGCCGCTTCAAGCGCTTTAATGGGGATTTCAACCTCGAATCTCAACCATCCGCTGAATTATACACCGCTTGAGCTTGGAGAGGAATAATTATGAAACTCAGACCAT
>JAAYKB010000081.1 GCA_012522615.1 Clostridiales bacterium | reverse complement strand
CTGCCCCTGAGAAAGGCATGGTATGCTTTGTTGTCGGAGATGATACTAAGTGACAATTCGGTAATGCTCTTTTGCTTGCCGCATGCCTTAGCCGCGTCAACCATAGCCTGTATGATATCTTCCCGGTCGGGATTCTTGCTCCCTTTTATGGTATAAAAATCAATACTGATTCTTATCCGGGGTTCGATTTCGCGCTTGCCATCAAAAAAAGCATTGATATACTCCTCGCCGTATTGCAAATGATATCCGCCCACATCACCGGTACATCCGCTGACCTCAAGGGCGGCTTCGGCGGCCTTGACGGCGTAATCCTCGGCTTCAACAACCTGCTCGGTGTAGAAAGAAAAGCTCTTTGCCGCCTTTACAGCCCCCGAACCCAACAGGGTGACAAAGGTTATCATAACCACGAGAAAAACCGAAAGCCCGTCATATCTGTATTTTGAGTTCTTAAACCGGATTGCATAGACCAATATCTCGATTCCGAGGCAGAGCAGGACGGCGGGGGATAGAAGCAGAAGCTGCCATGCGCCCCTGCCAAAGTACAAAGCGAGCGGCACAAGAATACCGAGCAAAACCAGCGACATCCCCAACGTAAAGGTGCCGATTCTTCGCACAGGCTGTGCGGGCGGCGCCGGGTGATACGGCGGTGGTACGGGAGGAACGGGAATCTCCTGCTGATTAGCCTGATTGTTATTGTAATTATTATTCTCCACCAAAAACACCTCCTAGTTTTTAGGACTATCGGAATTTTCACGGGTATTGTCTGGAACGGTGTATTCGTCATATCTCACGCCGGATAAACCGCTTCCCCTGATGAGCTTAACGCCCACCGCTATACAGATTGCCGGAATAACCAAGGACGGCATGAGGTCGGTTACCCTTAAAATTACCGCATAGACTTTATCGGGGATGATGCTGTAAAGAAAATAGTTGTTTGAAAAGATTTTAAAGATAAGCCACACCGAAAACCCGATGACGGCCCAGCCGAGGAACAGACGGCGCTTTGAAAGCAGACCCTCCAGCTTGATACCCGCCTTCATGTTTTTGAGGTCAAACTGCTCATTGAAGAGATACTCGTCCTTTTGACACGCCAGCTCCTCGACAGTCATGTGCATACGGTTGATGGTATCAAAAAACGAATAGAACCAGATAGCCGGAAGAAAGACGATCAGCGCCGAGATATAAGTAAAGACGGCAACCGCAATGATACCGACAAAAAGGGTCATCAGAGATATTCCGCGCTTCATAAGCCCATGATACATCTGTCCGGCGCCGGGTATGAGCGCAAAGACAAAGGTCAAAAACTTATTTTTGGTTTGCTTTGGCGGGGGCGCGGCGTATACCGGAGGCGCCGGACGGGGCGGGACATAGTTGGGGTTGTTCATGTTATTTATGTTGTTCATTGCGTTCTTCTCCTTTTAATAGATTGTTGAAATGCCCTGCAAAATCGGAAAAGCTTGTGTTGATTTCATCTGTCAGGCGGCTCAAGCCGTCGGACTTGTCTCGGGGAAGGGAGGGCTGGCTTTTTACCGAAATGAGACCCACCAAGGTCTGGGTCGAACGCCCGATTTGCTCAAAGGTTCCGCTGAAAAAGAGCAGCAGGGTCAGGCAGACTGCGATTCCCAGCTTTACGATGTTGATGATTACTATTTGTGTACGGGTGGTCTGCGGATTTGAGGTTTTAAGTCTGGACAGTATGCTCTCGTTTAAACCGTCGGGAGGGGATTCCGGCACGCATTCCGACACCGCGTCGATATAACGGTCCATACATTCCCTGCAATCCTCAAGATGCAAAAGGAGCAAATATGTATCCCGATCCGACAAGCCTCCGCCGACCAATGCGGATATATCCTGCTCTGACAGGTGGTTATCATAATCTGTCATATATTTACCTCCTTCAGCTCTTTACGAAGCTTATCCCTTGCACGATAGCCCTGTGTCTGTACCGTTTTTAGCGGGCGGTTGAGTATCTCGGAAATCTCCTCAAAGCTTTTGTCCTGGATAAAATGCAGCAGCGCAACCTCCCGGTAGGGCGGCCCCAGCTTATGGCACGCGGCGCGGATGGCTTCGATACGTTCCGCCGCTTCAATCGGGGAATAGTCGGGCTCAGAAGCTTGAAGTACTTCAATGGTTTGGCAGTCGACAGCCGATGTGGTGCTGTGGTATGCGCTTTTCAGGTAATCCTTGGACTTATTGACCGCTATGCGTACCAGCCAAGGCTTGTAATTGGTTCCCGAAAACCGGTCGATATTCAAATACGCGGTCAAAAAGGTATCCTGGGTCAGGTTCTCCGCCTCGTGATAATCATGCACAAGCCGGTAGCATACAGTAAAAATCAGCGCGGAGTATTGGTCAACCAGTTTTGTAAATTCTGCTTCACTCACAAGCCGTATGCCACCGCCTTTCGGGAAAATATCTGAGCACTGTCTATATAACGATTAACCGCCGGATTTATCTTCAAACATATCAATTTTACAGTAAATCCCTGATAAAATACAGCAATAATATTAAATTGAAGTTTTTATATAATATATCCGATATATTCAATGACCCGTATCCCCGGCAGTATTATGTTAGATTAGAGGTGTTAAGCCATGATTTCAGCTTGTGTGATTGCAAAAAATGAAGCTGCCGTCATTGGAAGATGTATAAACAGCGTAAAGAGGATTGCCGATGAGATCATACTGGTCGACACAGGCTCGACCGACGACACCGTCAGGATTGCCGAGGGTCTCGGGGCCCGGGTGTTTTTCAGGGAATGGGACAACGACTTTTCCGCCGCTAAAAACCATGCGCTCAATCAGGTGAGGGGCGACTGGGTAATATTTCTCGACGCGGACGAGTACTTTGTCGAGGATTCCGAGCTAAAGCTGCCGTTCTATATAAAAAATGCAAAAACCAAGGCCTTCATGTGCATGATGCGCCATATTGACGCCGAAGGCTCGGTGATGGCGCAGAACTACAGCCTGAGGGTATTTAAAAACAGTCCCGATATAAGATATAAGGGTATCGTACACGAAAGGCTTTTCGACGGCGATTCCGAAATCAAATTTAACCTGCTGAAGGATGTGATTATCCACCACACCGGATATACAAAGGCAAACCTTGCCGAAAAAGACGCGCGGAATTATGAGCTTATCATGAAGATGGAAAAGGCGGGGCACAGGGACCAGTTCACCAGCTATTATCTCGCGATGCACTTTTTTCAAAAGGGCGATTACCAAAAAGCCTACCACTATACAAACGAGTTCAAAAAATTTGCGAGGCTGAATCTGAAAAAGGACGAACATATCTTTTTGTTTAGGATATTCATAGTAAGGCTTGCGTCAATGATTGAGCTTGACAATATCGATACGGAGGATACATATAAAGAGATTCAGAATTTCTTGTGGCTTTACCCGACCCATCCCGAAATCAAGCTGTGCGAGGCCCGCTTTTATGACAAACTGGGCATGTATGACAAGGCGGTTGAAAGCTATAATGAGGCCATACTGCTGAATGAAAAATATGACGGCGAAAATCAAAACCTTTTCTGGGAGCAGTATCATACCGTGTTTATCAGAATCGGGGAGATTTATGAGCTTAAAGGTAAGGGCTCGCAAAGCTTTGATTGTTATGTAAAGGTATTAAAATCCGACAAGACAAATCTGACCGCCCTTGCCAGACTGGCGGAGCTGCTGAGGTACGAATCAACCGCCGAGGTGACCGCCCTGCTGGATTCCCTGTACGATACGGCGAGCGCCGAGGATTTAAAACGGATTGTCACGGTTTTATTCGGCGTCAGGCACAAGGAGCTGTACCTTCACTATTTCAGCCTGTATTACAAACTTGAAAAAAACGTGAACCATGCGTTTTTGATACTGTATTTCATACTTAGCGGGGAAACCAAAAGCGCGGCCGACGCCGCATTGTTCACACTCGAGAGGAGCAAAAGCGACATTATCACCCGCCTGCTGGTCCTGTCGCTGATAATCGGCAATCACAAGGATATCTACCTTGCAAACAAAGAAAGGATTGGCGGCGCTCACGCGCTCATACTCAAGGCGTGGTTCGGGGATGAGCAGCCTCCGGTGACGGGAGAGCAGTTCAAAACGGCGGCCGAGCTGATTGACGATTTAATAAAGACTGGCGACATAGCGGTATTGAAAAATCTCCTTGCTAAAATCGAGTATCTGGACGAACAGTACTGCGAAGAACTGGGCGACTGTTTTTCAAAAAACATGATCTGCGACGTCGCAAACGACTATTACGGTCTGTCGGAAAAATCAAAGGATGTCGGCGACCTGTTTTTTAAGATAGGCGTCAACTGCTACCGCCTTAACCGATATGCAAAGAGCGTCGAATACCTTGAAAGGGCGTTAAAGAAATCGGATAAGAAGGAGAGGGCAATCAACTATCTTAACTGGATAATCGAGTCGGACGCCCCGCCCGACGTCAAGCAGGGCGCAAGACTTGTAATCGCCGAGCATGAAAGCCTATACTGACGTCATGTTTTTGGAGGCCATGGCCATAACGTCGCCGTTCTGGCAGCGGTTTCCCCACGCGTCTATAAGCCGGCCGTTGCGGTAAAAGCAGATTATCTCACAGTTGTTGGGGCATTTCCCGCACTCTATACCCTTGGTTTCAAAATCCATCTCGCATACATTAAAGTTAAAATCCTTGTCCTGCCGGTGCTTTTTTGACAATATGGCCACACCCACCGCCCCCATAAGATGGGAGTTTTCGTCCACTAATATCTTTTCCTTGGTGACGTCCTCAAAGGCCTTGATAACCCCGATGTTTTTGCTGACACCACCCTGGAACACGATCGGCGGCCTTATGGCCTTGCCCTTGCCGACATTGTTAAGGTAGTTTGAAACCACGGCCGCGCAAAGCCCGGCGATTATATCCTCCCTTTTATGTCCGATCTGGGCCTTGTGAACCAGATCCGATTCCGCAAAGACGGTACACCTCGCGGCGATTTTGGTCGGGTTGCTTGAGGTCAAAGCGATTTTCCCGAAATCCTCGACCCTCACTCCGAGACGCTTTGCCTGCGACGAAAGAAACGAGCCCGTGCCGGCCGCGCAGAGTGTATTCATTGCATAGTCGACAACTATGCCGTTGTCTATTATGATAATTTTTGAATCCTGCCCGCCTATTTCAAATATGGTTCTGACGTCGGGGTAAACCGACAGGGTGCCCACGGCATGGGCAGTTATCTCGTTTTTCACAATATTTGCGCCCAGCATCGAGCCGATAAGCTTTCTCGCCGAACCGGTCGTCCCGACCGAGACCACTGCGATGTTTTTATCCGTTATCTGTTTTTTAAGCTCTATCAGTATTTTTTTCACCGCGTCAATCGGGTTGCCCTGTGTCCAGATATATTCCCCCGCGATAATCTTATCGTTCTCATCGATGATGACCCCTTTTGTTGAAATGGAACCGATATCAAGCCCGAGATACCCCTGGTTCATACGCCCTTTTCCTTTCTCATGGTTATCATGTCTATAAACGCCTCCAACCTTGTTTTTATTCCGGTTTCCGAGGTCTGGGAGTCAAAGCTGAAATACAGTATGGGCATTTTATAATCCCTGCTTATATTCTGCAAAACCGGCATGGCGTTAATTTCGGGTATACAGCCGAACGGCTTTACGTGTATCATTCCGTCATACCCCTTTTCGGCCAACGTCTTGCTCTTTTCAACGCTGTCGGTGCCGTCGGCTCCCAGCTCGTATTTTAAATACCGGCCTGCCGATTTCAGGGTTTTCTTCTTCATCCTTGATTTCTCGAACAACAGATAGGTAACCGTGATAAACCTGCTGACCTGTATCCTGCTTTTTGCAAGCTCGCGTTCAAGAAAAAAGTTGCTGAACGGCTCCATAAGGGTATAAAGCTCGCCCACAATCCCCACCTTAAGACAGTCGTCCGGTTTGTTTATCTCGACCCCCCTGATTTTTTCGCCGTAGGTTTTATAGACCGCCCGCAGTTCCTTAAAACAGTCCACCCTTTTAAGACGTTCGAGAAGCTCGGCATGCAGCCTTTCAAGGCTACCCTCGACAACCTCGAACCCCACATTCTCTCTGATGTACGCTTCAAGCTCGTCCAGTTTTTTAACCATATCGATTGCGAGCAGCACAAAATACAAAAATCGTCCGAACGACAAGGGGGTCCCGATTCTTTTCGAAACACGGTAGAGATCGACCGGGTTCACCTTGCCGCTCATGAGCTTGACAAACTCAAACTTATAACCGAGGTCCCTGAGTATCTGCTCTTGAACCTCGGCATAATAACCGTACCGGCACCCGCCGCCTGCCTGTATAAGGACGTTCGCACCGCTTTCGAGGGCTTCAATGTAGTTGCCCAGATTGTATTTGAACGGAACGCAGACAAAATCCGGGCTGTGCTTGCTGCCAAGCTCCAGCGTCCTTTTTGTAATATTTGGGGCAGTCATTATTTTATGACCTGCAAAGATATGCCGAAGCATATTCTCAATCGGCACATTGTAATTGCCCATGTGGGGGAAGCTGATTGTTTTCTGCATGGGAATAAACCGTTCCTTTCGTTAGCACGGCATGGCGCTAAGCAATGTTTGCCCTCTCCCTAATAATATCCATAAAGCTCTCTATACGGGTTTGCAGACCGGCCTCCCCCTGGAGCTCGTCGAGTACGATGTTTATGGTGGGCACCTTTTTTGATTTCCGCATGATTAATTCGTTGACAAGCGAATCCGGCCCACAGGGAAAGGCCGTAAGGAGGATGATGCCGTCTACCTTGTTTTCAAGCAGCTTAATCGAGCCGATAAGCTCCTTGTTGTAAATCCAGTACAGGGATTCGGACAGCTCCTTGGATTTTGCTATGCTTTGCTTCCTGTCGGTAATATCGGCATAGACCGGAAGCCCCCCGAGCCTTCTGATATATTCGGCTATGGGGTATCCGACAAGCCGGTCGTATGTGTTATAGGGATGGGAAACAACCAGAATCTTTAAACCACGACAGCCGTCAAGCTCCATTTGCTGAGTTTCGAATCTTTGCTTTTCGCTGAGCTGCTGCGTCCTTTTGGCCTTTTTATATGCGAAAAATGCCTTCGGCAGGCTGCTTCCTAAGGTTTTGCCCATCCTGATAAAGCTGCCCGCCTCTCTTTTACCGTTTTTAGCGTCGATGTTATAGTCGAGAATCTTGACATTGTCAAAGGTGTTTTTTACAATATCGTATATGGCGTTGAATTTTGTACAAACGCTGTTGTTTGTTCCGTAGCTCACTACCCGGGGTATAAGGATGTAATCGCACCGTCCGATCAGGGAATAGACATGTCCCATAAAAATCTTGGAGGCCAGACAGCTTTCGTCGATGGAAAAATTGACGCCGTCCCTCAAGGTTTTTCGGTTGGTTTCCCCGCTTGTTATTACATCGCAGCCCAGTTCTTTTAGAAAGGTTTCCCACAATACGCCGTACCGGTAATAAAGCATTGCTCTTGGTATGCCGACCGTCATTAAGTACCATGTCCTTTCTGAAGGTCAATGCCTTCACAGGTTATTTTTGTATTGACAATCATTTTTTATTCAATCGACAGGCACTGTTTTTCAGGACATGGAGGTTCTTTGGAGCGCATATCCGGATGATATATCCCATAAGGATTGTATACAGCCGGTCGGTAGGGCTTGTCAGATGGAGAGGATGATTAGAATTATGAATATTTTCAGCATGGAGTATTTATCGATTTTGCTTCGCTTGGTTGCCGCAATGGTTTTGGGCGGGCTTGTCGGGCTTGAAAGGGCGGGGAAAAGCCATGATGCCGGACTCAGGACGCATATATTGGTGTGTATAGGCTCTGCCGCGGTTATGGTTCTCAGCGAATGTCTGGTCAGGCAGTACAATATCAACGCAGAAATCATGCGCATGGGTGCACAGGTGATAAGCGGCATAGGCTTTCTCGGGGTCGGCACGATTATTGTCAGCGGCGACAAGGTAAAGGGGCTTACGACGGCGGCGGGGCTTTGGACTACCGCCTGTGTAGGACTGGTGGTCGGCGCGGGGTACTATGCGATTGCCATAACTGTGGTCGCCCTGATGCTTTTTGCAATGCTGTGCCTGCGTCCTTTGACGCTTTATATTTACAGGCGTTCGAGCATGACAACAATCGGCATGGAGGTTACCGAGGGCTTTTCAATGCTTGATTTTTTGGATTATATAAAGGATATGGAAATCCATGTCGAGTCGGTCAATATAAGCGATAAAACCGGAGAGAGGTTGTATAAAATCCAGCTGGAGCTCAACGCCAAAAAGAGCATTGTTGAAAAGGAGTTGTTTGACCTTATCAAAAAAGTCGATAATATAAAAGAGATATCAGTACTGTAAAAAACCGGCTGCCGACGAGAATCCCCATCGGCAGCCGGTTTTTACTGATTTGTTGTCTGGTCACGGAAAAGCAAGCCTTATTTTATATGAAGCTTTTTATACTCTGACGGAGAGCAGCCGGTATGGTTTTTAAAAATCCGGCTGAAATAAAGCGGGTTGTGGAATCCAACCATATTGCCAATTTCTCCGATATTATAAGAGGGGGAAGCGAGCAGTTCCTTTGCCTTATTGATTCGCACATTTGTAAGGTACTGCTGCGGGCTGACCCCGGTCTGGCGGCGAAACAGGCGGGCAAACCAACTTACGCTCATATTGCATTGGCGGGCATAGCCGGCAAGGCTGAAGGGCTTATGAAACTCGGTGTGGAACATATGTATAGCACGCTCGATTTGTTCATACTGCCACGTGCGCTTGTCAATGTCTTGGGAAAGTGAGCGGGACATCAGGGCTAACAGCTGATAAAAGTATGTATTTACAAGAGTTTCAAAATTTTTTTGCTTTAACTGCATTTCGCGTATGATTTTTTCAAAAAGGTTATGATATGCGTCTTTAACCCCTACGCTGTGTATACGGGATGGATAGATGCCGAGCCTTTCAAAAATTTCTTTCACCTTATTTCCGGTGAAATGTGCCCAGTACAGCTCGGGCGAGTCGCCGAGCTCATATTGATAATACTGGGGTTCATCCGGATAGTATATAAAAATCTGTCCTTCAGAAACGGTGTAAACACGGTTTTCATGTCTGAACAGGCCCTTGCCGTTTTTAAAGTATAAAAGCTGGTAATCCTTGCGTCCGGTCGGACGGCTGGTGGCAAAGCAAGGCTTTTTAAAAAGGGAATAATGCCCGCAGCTTGTTGTTGTCAAGGGATTGCTGTTATCCACATAATCAATGTCACTGTTATCAAAAATACTGCCCGATATCAACAGCATAATTGCCGTCCTCCTTCGCGAGGTTGTATGAGAAAACCGCATTACTTAAATTATAGACGTGAAATACGGGTTTGTCCACAGTATCGGCGCGATTTGTGCATATTTAGTGTCAAGAAGTGTATAGACCTTTTAGTGAATTTCGCTATAATCAAAATTAGTAAGATAAGAGCATAAAACAGGAAGGGAAGGGCAAATAACATGATAGTCGAGCGGTATTTTGAAGACTGCCATTGTCTGCATTTGAATACGCTTTCGCCCCGCGCATATTTTATTCCCTGCGAGGATACCGATTCCGCGCTGTCCGAAAATCCGCGCGTCAGCACAAAAAGGCTGCAGCTATTAAACGGCGTTTGGGATTTTAAGTATTATTCCAGCATCCACGAGGTAAAGGAAGAATTCTGGAATATTGATTACAGCCGGGAGGGCTTTGATACAATTCCGGTACCCTCGGTATGGCAGATGCAGGGGTACGACAGGCACCAGTATACAAACATAAGATACCCATTTCCCTATGATCCTCCCTTTGTTCCGCACAATAACCCGTGTGGCATCTATCTGCGCTCCTTTGATGTTGACGACGGCTGGCAGGACTACCGTAAGCATTTGAATTTTGAGGGTGTTGATTCATGCTTTTATGTCTGGCTGAACGGTAATTTTGTCGGATACAGCCAGGTATCACATTGCACAAGCGAGTTTGATATTACCGAATTTGTGCAAAAAGGGAGAAATACCATCGCCGTTTTGGTGCTGAAATGGTGTGATGGGAGCTATCTCGAGGACCAGGACAAATTCCGTATGTCGGGTATATTCCGGGATATGTATATCCTGTACCGTCCAAAGCAGCATATCCGGGATTTTACGGTAACAACCTCATTAAATGATACCTATTCCAAAGCCGATATTAAGGTTGACCTGTGCTTTTTTGACGAGGCGATTCCAGTTTCATATACCCTGCTCGACAAAGACGGACAGAAGGTCGCCGAGGGTAAAACTTCGTCCGACAGCATAAAGATACATCTTGATAACCCTGTGCTTTGGAATGCGGAACAGCCGTATCTTTATACCCTGCTTCTTATAACCCCTGATGAAACCATAAGCAACAGGGTGGGGATACGCGAGATTGCAGTGAAATACGGCGTGGTTTGCCTTAACGGCAAACGGATAGCATTCCGGGGAGTGAACCGGCATGATAGCGATCCGGTCGACGGGTATGCCGTGTCTTTCGAGTCGGTGCTTAAGGATTTACGACTGATGAAACAGCATAATATCAACGCAATCCGCACCAGCCATTATCCCAACGCCCCGTATTTCACCGAATTATGCGACCGATATGGATTTTATGTGATAGATGAGGCTGATATCGAGTGCCATGGGGTTGTCGATTTATACGGCAAAGACGCCGATTATTCAAAGCTTGCAGGAGATGAAGCTTTCCGGGAAGCATGGGTTGACCGGGTAAAACTGCTTTATGAGCGCGACAAAAACCGTCCCAGTGTGGTTATCTGGTCGATGGGAAACGAGTCGGGATACGGACCTAATCCGGAGGCGGCCCTCGCATATATCAAAAGTGTGGACGGGACAAGGCTTATCCATTATGAAAACACTGCTATCTTCCCGAAAGGGCATACATGCGATTTTTCGAATCTGGATATAACAAGCCGGATGTATTCCTCCTGCCGCGAGGTCGAGGAATACTGTTTGGACGAGAACAACAAAAAGCCCTTCATATTGTGTGAGTATTCCCATGCCATGGGCAACGGACCGGGAGACCTCGAGGATTATTTCCAGCTGACAGAAACGTATGATATATTCTGCGGCGGTTTTGTCTGGGAGTGGTGCGACCACGCTGTCTATATGGGAAAGACGATCGAAGGCAGGGACAAGTACTTCTATGGGGGAGACTTTGGAGAGTTTCCCCACGACGGAAATTTTTGCGTTGACGGGCTGGTCTATCCCGACCGCAGCCCCCATACCGGACTACTTGAATACAAAAACGTCATCCGTCCCGCACGGGTTAAAATGAATCGTGAAGGCCAAGATATTTCGTTCAGCATAAAGAACATCCTCGATTTTATTAATTTGAAAGATTATATTTATATTCATTACGAGATTACATGTGACGGAAAAATCTTCTGTAAGGGCAAGATTACGCAGGCTGCCGAGCTTGACGTCCCGCCGCGCGCGACCAAGCCTCTTAATATCAGCATATCCGAGCTGCCAAAGGGTCGTTGTTTTATAAGATTTATCTACCTTAAAAGATATGACAGCGAATTTGTGCCCGCCGGGCACGAACTGGGCTTTGACCAGATTGAACTTAACGAATTTTCGCCGAGGGAATTTACCCCCGCGACGACCGGTACGGTTCGCTTTGAAGAAGATGACGAGTCCGCTGTAATCTTTGGAGATGACTTTCGCTACACATACAATAAGCTCACCGGGATATTTGACGGTATGACGGCAGGCAACCGCACTATTATCGAAAGGCCTATGGAGTATAATTTATGGCGCGCTCCGACCGATAATGACCGAAATATTAGGTTGGAATGGCAAAAATGCGGTTATGATCGTACGGTTTCACGCGCTTACGAGACAAAAATAACCCATAAGGATAATACCGTTGTCATCCGAAGTATTGTTTCAATAACCGCCTTGTATTTGCAGCGGATTCTCGATATTGAATGCGAATGGCGTGTGGATTCCAAGGGTCGGGTTAAATGCCAAATGAAGATTCGAAAAAACCCTGTTATTCCATATCTCCCGAGGTTTGGGGTGCGCCTCTTCCTGCCCGAGCGGATGAATCGCACCGAATTTTTCGGATACGGTCCGCACGAAAGCTATATAGATAAGAGGCGGGCAAGCTACATGGGGCTGTTTGCAAAGACGATTGAAGAATGCCACGAGGATTATATAAAACCACAGGAAAACGGAAGCCACTACGGTTGCGAATGGGTTAAGGTATACGGGGCTTCGGGCGGGCTTAAAGCTGAAGCGGTTTCAGAGCCGATAAGCTTCAACGCATCGGTCTACACACAGGAAATGCTCACTAAAGCACAGCATAACTTTGAGCTTGAGAAAAGCGGAAACACAGTGTTTTGTATTGATTATATGCAAAGCGGTGTGGGTTCAAACAGCTGCGGCCCCCAGCTTATGGGAAAATACCGTCTGGACGCCGACAGCTTTACCTTCGGCTTTATGCTTATTCCGCTATAATCGTTATTAACGTATTAAAGAACCCCACCCGCCATCGCAATCAAAGATTGCGGGCAGGTACCCGGGAACCTTGTTGCTTCAAAATTAAAAAAGGCTGCCGTTGTATTCTATCGGCAGCCTGATTTATTATTGTCTATGATTTTATCTGCTCCATGATATATGGAAGCACATCGTCGGGCTTAATATTAAGCACAAAAGCGAATTCGTCATAAATAAGCTTCTCGGCGGTCTTCATGAAATTCTCGTCCGTATTATTAAGCTTCCGCCCGCTCTCAACCCGGTCCTTTTTATGAAGATGCAGGGCTTTTATAAGCTTCAGCAGTTCTTTTCGGTCGCCATTTTTTATAATACCCGTGAATTTCTCTCTGCGAGCCGAATCCTCTTTAATCCACTCGGCCTTTTCATCGGAGATTGCCCGGATTAACTCGTTTATCTCGTCTTCCGATAAGATAGGCTTCATCTTCCTTTTAACGGTCTGGCTGTCCGTCGGCACATAAAGAGTCGAATTTTTTGTGTAAACAGGCTGTAAGATATAGTATTCCTTCTCTTCGCAGCCAAAACAATCCGTCCTGATATCAGCAATCTTGCAGACGCCGGTTGTCCCGTAGACAACATAATCATCAATCGAAAACAATGCTATACCTCCAGTCTGTAAATATATATACAAAAACAACGAAAAACACTATGAACAAAAAAGTGCAGTCATTGACAAACGGATTTACGTCATCAAAGACTACACGTTATATTTCAATTATAACATAGATTAGTCATAAATGTAATGGTGAATTTAAATAAAACTACTAAAAGATAAATCCAATTCAGATGCGCTATTCATGGAAGACCCGAAAACTCCCCGGATTAAGGGCTTGCTCATGTGCCTTTACCGCCTCAGCTTACCAGCCAACAGAGACCTTCTGTACTGAACCTTTTTATTTATCTTATAAAAGCAGTCAATAATTTTCTTCATAAAAGGAGACAGCACATAGTCAAATTCGCCCGCAAACACCACTACCTCGCCGTTAAAGCCCTTTTTGAACTGGTAGACTCCGTAGTTCGGATGGTTTTCATCGTCATAGTGGGGGATTCCCTGAAAGTCATAGATATAATCCCCGTTTTCAACCGCCCATTTAATCATATTCCACTGCATAAGATGGTTTGGCATTACATTGCGGTCGGTATTCGAGGAGGCTCCGTAGACATAACAGGTTTTTCCGGCATACTGGATGGCGATTGCTCCCGAAATGGCTCGCCCTTGATAGTAGCAAAGATACAGCCGGCAATGGGGACCAAGATTGTTTAACAAGTTCAAAAAATAATCCTTTGAACGGATATAAAAGCCGTCCCGATTTCCGGTCTGCTGCATTAAATTATAAAAATCATCCATCCTGTCGCCGACGGTGTTCTTGTCAAACCACTCGCAGACAACGTCCTTTCGTTCGGAAAGCCGGATATTATACCGCCATTTTTTGTGGAAGGCTTCAAATATTTCTTCGGCGGTTTTATTCCTGATGTCAAGAATATAGTTGCTTCTGCACTGGATTGAGGTTTCATCGGGGTCTGGCTGCAGGACAAGCCCAACGTGCTCCATGGACTTTATCCCTTCATTGTCGGAGGAAAGTATGAACGGATCACATTTGAACAGATAGGCGTGATGGCGCTTTGCAAGCAGCTTCACCCCGTCCATAAGCCTTGACAATACCGCCTTGTCTCCCAAATCGCATACCGGACCTCTCGGCGAATAGAGCATTGAAGCCTTGAAAATCGGCACGGATTTTATCAAAACCAGCATGGAAGCGACAATCTTTTGCCGGTCGTCGCGGATTATGATGACCTCGTGCTTCCAGCCGCTCTTAACCTTGCACCACATAAGGGATTGCGTAAAACCGCCCAGTGGATGGTTTTGTATAAACGCCTCATATTCTTCACATGCTTCTTGGGATGAAAAATCCAGAAACTCCACGGCAGTACCCCCATCCATTACAGTCTCATACTAATATCCGACTAAAATATTAATAAGGTTTCCGAGGATTTTTTGTGTCGGGCAAGGCCGACGACGCAGGCGGGCTGGCGCCCGGCAAGGAGGAGAACGAAGCCCGGTGCAAAAAAGGCCGGAAAGATGTTAAGGCTTTAGTCGGATATTAGTATCAACTACCACCGCCATTCG
>JAAYKB010000080.1 GCA_012522615.1 Clostridiales bacterium | reverse complement strand
CCCGCCAGAATAGGCCCGCGCCAGACAACCGGCTGATCCTCGCTTTCAAGCAGGAGATTGATAGACATTACCTTGATACCCATATGAGTTTCCTCGGGCAGTATGCCTATTTCACTGTTTTTGGCTTTTCTGGTCAGTCCGAACGCCTTGGGGATTGACGGCCCTGTAATATCTGCGTCAAGTATGCCGACCTTATAGCCCCGTCTTGCCATAAGCACCGCAAGCATGGCGGTAACCGATGATTTGCCGACTCCGCCCTTGCCGCTGCTGACCGCGATTACCTTTTTAATCGTGCTGAATTGATTGAGCTTCTCATGGATATGGGTTCTTTCACTGCAGTTTTGACTGCATGATTCGCATTTGTGGTCGCATTCGCTCATCTGGTATACTTCCTTTCACATTTTAATATGGAAAGTATGTGTCATATCATACAAACACCCGCCGAACAAAAACCGGCGGGTCTTCATTTTCATTATATAGGCGGAAGGATTTCTAGCTTATGCGGAGCGCTCCTTTTTATACTTTTTTACGGATAAGGATGAAGAGCCTTCCTGTATATCTCTTGAGTTAAGAACATATCCTACCGATGCAATCAAAATACGCAAATCCAGCGAAAGGGAGAGGTTGTTTGCATAAAAAGCGTCCATTTTGGCCTTTTCATATATGCCCAACTTATCGCGGCCGCTTGTCTGCGCCAAACCTGTCAGTCCCGGGCGAACACTGCAAGCGCCGTTTCTGGTGCGAAGCTCGAGAAGATCAGCTTCGGTCAAAACAACCGGGCGGGGGCCGACCAGACTCATATGCCCGATAAGGATATTGAGAAGCTGCGGAAGCTCATCAATGCTGTAACGGCGCAGGAAACTGCCGATTTTAGAAATGTACTTGTCAGACTCAAGCTTTCTTGTGGCAACATCCGCAGGAGCGCTTGCAAGCATGGTCCTGAATTTAAAGATTTTAAACGGCTTGTTGTCACGTCCCATGCGAAGCTGTACAAAAATAGGAAATGCTTTTATATCAATTGCAACAATAAGTGACACGGCCAAAAGAACGGGGAACAGGACGATTATCGCAACAAGTGAAAATACAATATCAAATAAACGCTTGAACGCTAAAAAGGCACGGTAGCTAAATGTGGATGCACGATAGGTGTTCATGCTGAGAACCTTTTGCATATTAATTCCCCTTTCCAAAAAGAAGACGGTTGGGTTGATGCAAGGAATATTTATGTGATGCTCTCCCTATCAAGTACGTGTTGCATTATACTATTCTATTTACCAAAAATCAAGTTTCATTTTTGTAATCTTTTTCAAATTCGTTTTCATAACCCAGAATTCAAGACTCTTCGTGCATATTATATACAAAATGCACTATATTTATAGACATAATCACTTGGAAAAGAATAATTGATTATTGTTAAACAATAAAATATTCTCGAATAACCATAATGTATTTTTTATCATTATACAAGCAGTCAAATCAAATTTCAATAGCTTTTGTGACCATAGTATATCCTTTAATCGATATTCTTATTCTCGGAAAACGATAACGATAAACGATATAATTTTGTTTTCAGTAATACGATCTTGCCGCAGGATAGTTTGTTAAAAAAGTCAAAAAAACTTGAATTCTGTTCAGAACACTCATAGCAAAAGCACAAAAAGTATCAAATGCCCACATTCATGTAAATTATATAGCTTGTTTTGCACGGTACAAAACACATAATATTGTACTAGAAAAAGCTAAATAACATTTTAAACTAGCGAAACTCATTATACGGAATAAAAATGGTAGGGAAATACCTTGACGGTGAAGAGAAGATTCCGCTTTTCGGCGCCGCTGATGATCCGAATTGGGAGGTTATAGGGAGTGGTACTATTAACAAAACCTCCAGCGAAACGGTACCCTTCCATGCAACAGGTTTCAACCACGAAAATATTTACTTAAACTACAATTTTGGATCCCCTGTGGAAATCGGTTTCAAAAAAGACAAGATTAGCTTTGATGTAAAAAGCGGTAAGGTTGATGGAAACGGGGATTATATTTCAAGTGTGAAATTTATGACGTTTGCTTGGTGTTCAGAACCTACAGGAACAGGAGGAGTGGACCTTACCGCCTATCTTGATGGAAGCAACCCCACAGGGTACGGTGGAATATTGCCGACAAGCGGAGTGAATTATGTACAAAGCTTTGAATTGTCGGAATTCATATCGCGGACCGATACGCTCACGCAGGATTTCGTAACCACTAAAATGGTGCCCAACAATTACAAGCTCACTTTGACAAGAATGTGGTTTATTGTATATTCCTCTACAGGAGGCCTAACCATTAACGATTTTTCGTTAATAAAGAGGAATACGGCCGTT
>JAAYKB010000079.1 GCA_012522615.1 Clostridiales bacterium | reverse complement strand
TTATTATGCCCTGTGGCCGAAAGGCTTATGCCGAAAAGTCGCGCACAAACACCCAAAGACAAACCTGCATAGCATGACGAGGTGTCTCATATACATAAAAAGAGCAAGGTATGCGAATTTAAATGAAAAGGTGTGAAGAAGATGGTGATTTATACTGTAAGGAGGGGAGACAGCCTTTATACAATCGGCAGACAGTTCGGCGTGTCGCCCCAAAGAATAGCCGAAGACAACCAAATCCCAAATCCCGAGCAACTGGTGGTGGGACAAACCGTTGTAATCGTCACCGACAGCATACAGTATACCATCGCGCCGGGAGAATCGCTGTTCACGATAGCCCGCCGCTTCGGCACGACCATGGGTCAGATTCTCGAGGCCAACCCCGAAATTACCAATCCGGCATCCATCTACCCGGGACAGGTTATTGTCGTTCCGGTACCTGACCAAAAGCTGGGGTCGATCGACGTCAACGGCTACGCCTTCCCGACAATCACGGCAAACGTGCTTTCGGCAACCCTGCCCCACCTGACATACATAAGCCCGTTCAGCTATCAGGTGCGTGCGGACGGCAGCCTTGTTCCCCTTGACGATACAACAATCATACAGACGGCGCGGGCGCAGAACGTCGCCCCCCTAATGGTGATTACGAATATTCTCGAGGGCGGCAGCTTCGACAGCGACTTGGCACACACCATACTGACAAACCAGCAGGTTCAAACCACCCTTATCAATAATGTGCAGCAGACCCTGCGCTCCAAAAACTATTTCGGTCTCGATATCGACTTTGAATACATCTATCCCGACGACCGCGAGGCATATAACCGGTTTGTCCGGCGGGTAGTCGATACCCTTCATCCGCAGGGATATACCGTCACCACGGCGCTCGCCCCGAAAACCAGCGCCGGTCAGCGCGGCCTGCTCTACGAGGCGCACGACTATGCCTTCCATGGCGCCACGGTCGACCATGTAATCCTTATGACATACGAATGGGGCTATACCTACAGCCCCGCCCAAGCCGTCGCCCCGCTCAACCGGGTCGAAGAGGTGCTGCGGTTTGCCGTGACGGTGATACCGAGTGAAAAAATACTGATGGGTATACCGAATTACGGCTATGACTGGACCCTGCCGTTTGTGCAGGGCTCGGCCGCGCGGACATTGTCCCATACCGCCGCCGTCAATCTTGCGCTGCGCGAGGGGGCGGAAATCATGTTCGACGCCGAGGCGCAAAGCCCCTTCTTCAACTATTTCGACGATCAGGGCAGGGAGCATGTCGTCTGGTTCGAGGACGCACGCAGCATACGGGCCAAGCTCGCGCTTGTCGACAAATACAACCTCGGCGGGGTGAGCTACTGGACGATCAATAGCTTCTTCCCGCAAAACTGGCTGGTGCTGGAATCGATGTATAATGTAAATAAGGTTATATAAACAGATAAAGCAACACCACCGGCTTGGGCTAGGCCGGTGGTGTTGCAATAAAAACACACTCTTAAAACGCGGGGCTGCTGTGTATCTCGCCGTCACTTAAGAATACAATGGTATTGTGCAGCGGCTCGGACACCGCCATCTTTTCCGCGCCTATCTTAATGAAGGTGCCGGGATATATTGTTCCCCTGCAAATGATTTTGCCGTACCCGTAGGTCTCGATCTCCTGGTTTATCTCCTCAAGCTCCTTGGTATCGGCTGCAATCTTCTCGGTGATGCTCTCCAGGTTGTGCCGCACCTCTTGCAGCATGGCTTTTTTCTCTTGGTCAAGCCGGTTTTGCTCTTCAAGCTGCTCGAGCAGCGTTTGGAGCTGTTTAAGACTTCCCGACTGTTTTCTAAGCAAAGGCAGCTCTTTGATAATGGCTTTTTGCCTTTCCAGAATTTCCGGAATTGTTCCGAGCTCAAGGTAGGTCTTCGCACCCGAATCGGCCCCGATTATAGGGCAAGTCAGGTCTTTTCCGACCACACAGCTTCCCCCCGAAAATCTGGCCCGCCTTCCCGAGATTTCAAGGTTTTTTCCGCAGTGTATGTTGCTGTTGATTATATACTCCGACTTTAACGAGCCCTTGACCGTAATATCGCAGCTTTCGATAAACCTGCTCGAAAGATCGCCAAAACAGGTCACATGGCTGCCGTTAATCCCGCTGCGAAGTACGATATTGCCGCCGGCCTTGAGCTTTGCCGACTCAACCGAACCGTTGATCTCCATATTCTTTTCGGCCTCAACCGTAAAGCCGGACAAGACCGTGCCTCTTATCACAATATTTCCGAGCACCTTGATGCTTCCCGTCGAATTATCGACATTTCCGCTTACATAAAAGGTTTTATTTACAACTATCTTTGCGCCGGTAAAGACAACATGCCCGTTTATCTTTGAATAAATCACGGTGCCCTGCTCGTTTTGCTCTGTGTTCTGACCGGGTCGGACGGGAGCCGGCTTGCCCTTCTTGGGCAGCAGCTTTTCGCCCGTAACGGCAACACCCTCGGTTCCGTCGGTCGGCAGGGTGATATTACACAAAGGGTCGTCCTTTCTGACATTGTTCACAATCCCGAGATCCTGATAATCGACCGTTCCGTCCGCCCTTTCCTTTGGCCTAAGCTTTTTTTCGGTATTGAAAAGCAGCTCAAAGCTGCCATCCTCTCCGTCAACCGGCCTTAAGCCCTTGGCGATAAGTATATCACGGTTGTATAACGGCTTATCGGCAAGAGCTTGAATTTTTTTCTGATCAATCCCGTATGTCACCTTGTTCTTCTCGAGCGCCTCGGCAATTGTCCGGGCAGTCGGCGCCGCGCCCCCGTTTTCAGGCGGCTCTATGTTTAAAAACGCCTCCAGCTTATCACCTGATATGATAACATTAATAACCGCGTCAACGGGAGGTGGGGGCGGCGACTGCTCCTCCTCGGAAAGCACCTGCTTTTCGGACTCTTCGACAATACTATCATTATGCTCCATTCTCTACCCTCCAAAAGAAGCTGCCTTTTCTAAAATATCAAAAAACACTTCCATAATATATATCGGCAGTATTCGAATTTTTTATACCATTTACAACCCCTTTATATTGTAAAATATGAACAATAAGAAAATTTGATAGCCAAACTATTTACTTTGGCTATCAAATAATTTATAATGGAGAACGAATTCTAAATAAGGAGCCAACAGAAATGACATTTGATACTGTAAAAGAGGTTATATTGGATTGCCTGAAATGCAATGAGGAGGACATTGTTCCCGAGGCCGAGCTCGCGGCCGATCTCGGAGCGGATTCCCTTGACGGGGTGGACCTTATTATGGCGCTCGAGGACAGGTTCAACATCACCTTCCCCGAAGACGCCGCGATAAATATGAGAACCGTCGGGGATATTGTTGCATACATTGACAGTGTAAACAAATAGCAGACATGCCCGCCGTTAACATGCGGCGGTATTTTCGGACAATTTAATTTGATTGTCAAAGTAAAGGAGCGCTGCAGCATATGGACCTGGCTGAAATTAAGCAGCTTATGCGTGAATTTTCCGATTCCCCGATATTCAGACTCAGTCTGGAATACGATTCGGTCAAAATAATGCTTGAAAAGCAGGCGGCCGAAGCTCGGCAGGCGTCGCCTGCCGCCTGCCAGCCCGTAACCGTGGTGAGCCAGCCCGCCGTTACAATCAATGCCGAGGAGGATTGCGGCAAGCCAAAGGATGACGAAATTCCGGTATGCTCGCCGGTTGTCGGGGTGTATTATGCCACCCCGTCGCCCGACGCCGAGCCCTTTGTTCAGGTCGGCCAGCAGGTGAAAAAGGGGCAGACGGTGTGTATCGTGGAAGCCATGAAGATGATGAACGAGATTCCCGCTCCGGTTTCAGGCAAGGTCACCCGCATACTGGTAAAGCCGGAGGATACCGTCGAATACAACCAGCCGCTGATGTTTATCTCGCAGGCGCAGGAATGATTTCGGTTTATCGGCCCTGAGCGGCGGAAAGGAATGACACCCACCTTGTTCAGAAAGATATTGATTGCAAATCGCGGGGAAATCGCGGTTCGTATTATACGCACATGCAAGGAAATGGGCATTGAAACCGTGGCGATTTATTCCACGCCTGACCGCGACGCGCTTCATGCCCAGCTTGCCGACGAGGCTGTCTGCGTCGGTCCCGCAAAAGCGCAGGACAGCTATCTGAATATCAAGAACATTTTGTCCGCCGCCATCCTGACCGGGTGCGAGGCGATTCATCCGGGGTTCGGCTTCCTCAGCGAAAACCCGTCCTTTGCCGACCTTGTAAAAAGGTGCGGGCTTGTATTTATCGGTCCGGACGGCGACGTGATACGCGCCATGGGCAACAAGTCGGAGGCCCGCCGCCTTATGCGCGAATGCGGCGTGCCGGTGGTGCCCGGCTCGGAGGGCGGGGTCGAGTCGGTCGAACAGGGATTAACGGCGGCGGAAGAGATAGGCTATCCGGTGCTTATCAAGGCAAGCGCGGGGGGCGGCGGGCGCGGTATGCGCAAGGCGTTTTCGCCCGAGGAATTCAAGTCGGCATTCCCAACCGCAAAAGCCGAAGCCAAGGCATGCTTCGGGGACGACGAGGTGTACGTCGAAAAGCTTCTCCTGCAGCCAAAGCATATCGAATTTCAGATTCTGGCCGACAACCACGGGAATGTCATTCATCTCGGCGAGCGCGACTGCTCAATCCAGCGGCGCAACCAGAAGATGATTGAGGAATCGCCCTGCCGCGCCCTCAGCGCCGCCCTGCGCGAATCCATGGGAGCGCACGCGGTCGAAGCGGCGCGGGCGGCCGGATACCGCAATGCGGGCACGGTCGAGTTTGTGCTCGATACGGACGGAAAGTATTATTTTATTGAGATGAATACCAGGATACAGGTCGAGCATCCCGTCACCGAAATGGTAACCGGGACTGATATCGTCCGGGAACAGATACGTATCGCCGCCGGCTTGCCGCTCTCCCTGCGGCAGGACGAGGTGGAGATACGCGGATTTTCAATCGAGTGCCGTATCAACGCCGAAATCCCCCGCGAGGGCTTTCGCCCCTGCCCGGGACAGGTACACGGCCTCCACATCCCCGGCGGGCTCGGGGTGAGGGTGGACACCGCGCTCTATCCCGGCTGCACCATATCGCCGCACTATGACAGCATGATCGCCAAGCTTATCGTACACGGACAAAGCCGCGCCGAGGCGGTACGCCGCATGCGCCGGGTACTCGAGGAATTTCTGGTCGAGGGCGTGGAAACCAATGTCGAGCTGCAATATCTCGTCCTTCACCACGAGGATTTTATCAAGGGACGCTTCGACACAAGCTTTATGGAGAAAAATCTGGACAGACTAATCGCGGAGCCCGATTTCCGGCGCCCCGACAACCAAAAATAAAATCCGCTCATGTCTGCGCAAGCCGCATTTATTCGTCTTAACCGTCAGAAAGGATTGACGCCCTATTATGATACCCCTGTTTCAAGAACGCCGCCAGAAGCTGACCCAGTTCAAGGCGCTGCGCCCCAGACCCAAAACCAGCACGGCGTCCGCGCCCGAAGGGCTGTATACCCGCTGCCCGGACTGCAAGCAGGATTACCTGTCGGATCAGGTGGCGGCAAACTATTTTGTCTGTCCCGGCTGCGGTTATCATATGAGGCTGACCGCCCACGGCAGACTTCGACTTGTTGCCGACAAGGGCAGCATACGCGAGCTTAACGCGGGTCTTTACACCACCGAAAATCTCGATTTCCCCGGCTATTCCGAAAAACTGACCGCGCTGGAAGCCTCGACCGGTCTGAAGGAAGCCGTTATCACCGGGGTCTGCACCATCGAAGGCCACTCCACCGTCATAGCGGTTATGGACAGCCGCTTTATGATGGGCAGCATGGGCAGCGTGGTCGGCGAAAAGGTTTCACGGGCGATTGAATACGCCACCAGGCGCAGACTTCCGATAATCATCTTCACCGCGTCGGGGGGCGCCAGAATGCAGGAGGGCATCGTATCGCTGATGCAGATGGCAAAGACCGGCAACGCTCTTGCCCGGCACCATCAGGCGGGTCTTTTGTATATCTCCTGCCTGACCCACCCCACGACAGGCGGGGTGACCGCCAGCTTCGCCTCGCTCGGAGACATCATACTTGCCGAGCCCCGCGCCCTTATCGGGTTTGCCGGACCGCGCGTAATCGAGCAGACAATCCGCCAGACCCTGCCAGAGGGGTTCCAGCGTTCGGAGTTCCTGCTTGAGCACGGCTTTATCGACAGGATTGTCGAGCGGCACGAGATGCGCGCCACCCTCGGCAGGCTGCTGCGGCTTCACTCGCCGTCGGCCCGCAAGGGCTTTGCATATATTTCGCATCCGGTTAAATAAAATAAAGAGGGATGAATCTCTATATGTCTTTACAGCAAGCGGAAGACCGTATCCGCCAGCTCGACCGGGAACTGGCCGACACAGAAGATAATGATCGCCGCCGGGAGCTTTTGCAGGAAAAAAGCCGCCTCCTTTCCGAGGCTTACGGAAACATCAGCGCCTACGACCGCGTCTACCTCGCGCGCAAACCCGCCCGTCCCGGCGTGCGGGATTATATAAACCGCATATTCACCGACTTTTTCGAGCAGCACGGCGACCGTCTCATGCATGACGACCCCGCCATAATCGGCGGAATCGCAAGCCTTGAGGGACTTCCTGTGACCGTAATAGGCCACCGCAAGGGAAAAACCCTTGAGGAAAACCTGAAATTCAACTTCGGCATGCCCAACCCCGAGGGCTACCGCAAGGCCCTCCGCCTGATGAAACAGGCCGAAAAATTCCGAAGACCCATCATCACCTTTATCGACACCCCGGGCGCATATCCCGGCCTTGAATCCGAAATGCACGGGCAGGGGGAGGCTATTGCGCGCAACCTAATGGAAATGGGGAGCCTGACCGTGCCCGTCATCGCCATTGTAATCGGCGAGGGGGGCAGCGGCGGGGCGCTGGCGCTCTCGGTCGCCGACCGCATCTGGATGCTTGAAAACTCGGTGTACTCCATCCTCTCGCCCGAGGGGTTTGCCTCCATCCTGTGGAAGGACGCCTCCCGCGCTCGGGAGGCCGCCGAGCTGATGAAGCTCACGGCATACGATCTATACAACCGGGGGATTGTGGACCGCCTGTTCGGCGAACCGGCCGGCGGGCTGGACGAAAGCTCCCGTTCAATCTATGAGCGGATGAAAAACGCGCTGATAACCGAGCTCGGGGTTTTGACAAAGCTGAGCGGACGCGCGCTTGTGGAGCAGCGCTACAAAAAGTACCGACGGATCGGCGACTGCACTTCGGATTAGGCGTACACTTTAAATCCTTCGTGCAAAAACCCACACGATAAGGAATGATATTCAGTGAACGGCATTACAATATGCGGAACAGGCGCGGCCGTGCCCGAAAACCGCCTGACCAATGAGGACCTGACAAGGATGGTCGACACAAGCGACGAATGGATAACCACCCGCACGGGTATCAAAAGCCGCTATATCTCCCAAACCGAAACCACAACCGGGCTTGCCGCCGAGGCCGGACGACTCGCGATTGAAAACAGCGGTATCGACCCCAAGAAAATCGGACTGCTGATTGTCGCAACCTTCACCCCCGACAACCTTACCCCGTCGGTGGCATGCATGGTACAGCGCGAGCTTGGGCTAAACGAGGTATCCATGGCGGCATTCGACCTCAACGCCGCGTGCAGCGGATTTGTATATTCGCTTGCCGCGGCGGGCGGCATGCTTGCCGCCATGCCCGACAAATACGCTCTTGTGATAGGAGCCGAGGTTCTTTCAAGGACAATAGACTACACCGACCGCGGCACCTGCATCCTTTTCGGGGACGGGGCGGGGGCGGCGGTTGTAAAGCACCGCAATGACGCCCGCCTTGTCAGCTATCTCGACTCGAGGGGCGACGACCGGATTATATGCGCCGCGAGCGCGGGTAAAAAATGCTACGCCCCGCAAAAGCTTTTTATGAACGGGCGGGATGTTTACCAGTTTGCGGTCGACATTGTCCCTCGCTGTATTGAAAATGTGCTCGAGCAGGCGGGATATACCCTTGACGACATCAAATATGTGATATGCCATCAGGCAAACGCCCGTATCATCGCCGCGGTTTCCGAACGGCTCGGAGCCGCCCCCGGACAGTTTGTCCAAAACATCGAAAGCTACGGCAACACCTCGGCGGCAAGCATCCCGATACTGCTGGACGAGCTCAACCGCGGCGGCAGACTTACGCGCGGGGACAAGCTTGTCATGGCGGGCTTCGGCGGCGGGCTGACATGGGGAGCCATGATGACGGAGTGGTAATTTTAATTGTACTCGTTCCGATTCGGGAATCGGTATTATATATCTCATTGAAAGGCATGGTCATTTGAGTATGGGCAATAAAATAACCGAAATGCTTGGGATAAAGTATCCTCTGATACAGGGCGGCATGGCAAACATCGGCACCGGCGCCTTCGCGGCGGCGGTTTCCAACGCCGGAGCGCTGGGACTGATTGCGGCGGGCGGCATGGATATCAATATGCTTAAGGAAAATATCGAGCAATGCCGCAGCCTGACCGACAAGCCGTTCGGGGTGAATATCATGCTGATGAACCCCGAGGCCGAGCAGATGGCGCAGATGGTAATCGACCAACATATCCCCGTCGTAACCACAGGGGCGGGCAACCCCGCCAAGTATATCCCCGCATGGAAGGAAGCCGGAATCCGCGTGCTGCCGGTGGTGCCCTCGGTGGCGCTCGGCGTCAGGATGGAGCGCGCCGGGGCCGACGCCCTTATCGTCGAGGGCACCGAATCGGGCGGGCATATCGGTGAACTTACCACCATGGCGCTGGTGCCGCAGGTTGTTGACGCGGTCAATATACCGGTCATCGCGGCGGGCGGTATTGCCGACGGGCGGCAGCTTCTGGCGGCCTTCGCATTGGGAGCCTGCGGCGTGCAGGTCGGCACCTGCCTTCTGGTTTCCGAGGAATGTCCCATCCACCAAAACTACAAGCAGGCCATCCTCGACGCGCGGGACACCGACACCACAGTGACCGGACGAATCTCCGGGGTGCCGGTACGCATCATTAAAAATAAAATGGCAAGGGAATATATAAAACGCGAGAAGGAGGGGGCGGACAAGATGGAGCTCGAACGCTTCACCCTCGGCTCGCTGCGCCGCGCGGTTTTCGAAGGGGATGTCGATTCCGGCTCGCTGATGGCGGGACAGGTGGCCGGAATGTGCAGCCGCATCCGCCCGCTCGCCGAGATAATCGAGGATATGTTTGCGGGCTGCGAGGCGGTTTATAAGGAGCTTCCCGACAGGATAGGCAGATACTGAACCATAAAACTTGTGCCTTTCCTTTATGCAAAAAGGACGGCGCAGAAAGGAATAACCCTCCGATGAACACCATATCAATCAGGGACAAATGTCTGGATAAGCCTATTATACAGGGCGGCATGGGAATCGGCGTGTCCCTCGGCAATCTGGCGGGGCATGTCGCCGAAAACGGCGGGATGGGGGTCATCTCGGCGGCAAACCCCGGTTTCCGCCAGCCCGATTTTAATAAAAACCGCCTTGAAGCCAACCGCCGCGCCCTGATTGAGGAGATTCGCAAAGCAAAGGAGATATCCAAAGGGCGCGGGATGGTCGGGGTCAACGTGATGATGGCGCTCAGCGACGGGGAGGAGCTTGCAAAAACCGCCGCCCTTGCGGGGGCGGACGCCGTCATAGCGGGCGCCGGACTGCCTCTCTCCCTGCCCGCCCTCACCGGGGGAACCGATACGGCCATAGCCCCGATAGTGTCCTCGGCAAAGGCGGCCTCCCTGATATGCCGCTCATGGAAACGGCATTACGGCGCGTTGCCCGATTTCTTGGTGGTCGAGGGCAGTCTGGCGGGCGGCCACCTCGGCTTTTCGCTCGACGAGCTTATGTCGGACACGGCCCGGACCCTCGACAGCATCGTATCCGAGGTCATCGAGGCGCTAAAGCCGTTTGAGGCCCAAAACGGGCGGCCGATTCCGGTATTCGCGGCGGGCGGAATATACGACGCCGGGGACATCCGGCGGGTACGGTCGCTCGGGGCGGCGGGCGCGCAGATTGCCACCCGGTTTATCGCCACCGAGGAATGCGACGCCGCACCCGAATATAAACAGGCGTTTTTAAAGGCGGGACCGGACGACATAATGATTGTCAAAAGCCCGGTCGGCATGCCGGGACGGGCGCTGCGCTCCCCCCTTACCGAACGGCTGAAGCCGGGCGTGTTCACAGGGGTGAAAAACTGCGTCAAATGCCTGCGCCCCTGCAACCCCGCCAAAACCCCCTACTGTATAACCGCCGCCCTGACGGCGGCCGTCCGAGGGGATTGGGAAAACGGGCTTTTCTTCTGCGGCAGCAACGCATACAGGCTTGACAAAATACTGACCGTCCGCAGGCTTATGAAAGAACTGACCGACGGAATATAGACCTAGCCGGAAAGGACGGATTTTTGATATGAAGCTCGCATTTATATACGCGGGACAGGGCAGCCAGACGGTGGGGATGGGAAAATCCCTCTATGACAGCTATCCGGCGGCAAGGCCTGTCTTCGACAATACTGAAATCGACTTTGATTTGAAGCGGGTTTGCTGGCAGGGTCCGGCCGAGCTTTTGAACCGCACCGAATACACCCAGCCCTGCATGGTCGCGGCGGCGATTGCCGCCACCTGCGCGCTTGCCGAACGCGGCGTCCGCCCCGATATGGCGGCCGGACTCAGTCTCGGCGAATACTCGGCGCTCTATGCGGCGGGGGTTTTCGACCAACAGACCGCCATAACCCTTACCCGGATTCGCGGACAGGCGATGGAGCAAACTGTCAAGGGCATGGACGGCAGGATGGCGGCCGTTCTCGGGCTTGACCGCACCGCCCTGCAGAAGGTATGCGACGAGGCGGGCAGCCTCGGCGTTGTGCAGATAGCCAACTACAACTGCCCCGGACAGATGGTCATCGGCGGGGAGGCGGCCGCGGTCGAAAGGGCGGCGGCCCTTGCGCTTGAAGGCGGCGCAAGGCGGGTCGTGCCCCTGAATGTAAGCGGCCCCTTCCACACCTCTCTGCTCGAACCGGCGGCCCGAAAGCTGGCGGAAACCCTAAAAGGCACAGAGCTCAAAAATCCTCATATTCCAGTAATATTCAACGCAACCGCCGCCCCCCTGAAGCCCGGCGAGACGGTCGCCGAGCTGCTGACCCGTCAGGTCATGTCGCCGGTTTATTTCGAGGACAGCCTGCGCGCAATGGAAAGGGCGGGTATAGATACCTTTATAGAAATAGGCCCCGGCAGGGTGCTCAGCGGGTTTGTCCGCAAGACCTGCCCGTCTGTCAGGGTGCTCGGGGTGGAGGACGCCGAAAGCCTTGAAGCCGCCGTCGCGGCCATAAACCAAACAGTTTGAGGACTGAAAGGAATGATTTGATTGTCGGACAAAAAAACTGCAATCGTGACCGGCGGAAGCCGGGGAATAGGGCGGGCAATCTGTCTGAGGCTCGCAAAAGAGGGCATCAACCTTGTTATCAACTATGCGGGCAACCATGAGGCCGCCCAAGACACAAAAACCGCCTGCGAGCAGCTCGGCGCCTCGGTGGTTCTCGTTCAGGGCGACGTGTCGCGCGCCGAGGACTGCGAAGCCCTGTTTTCGGCGGCGGCCGAGCGGTTCGGCAGGGTCGACATAGTCGTAAACAACGCCGGAATCACCCGCGACAACCTGATTATCAGGATGAGCGAGGAGGATTTTGACCGGGTAATCGAGGTCAACCTCAAGGGTGTCTGGAACATGCTGAAGCTGGCCGCCCGCGCCATGATGAAGCAGCGCTACGGCAGGATAATCAACCTCACATCTGTGGTAGGAGTGACCGGCAATGCGGGTCAGTCGAACTATGCCGCCAGCAAGGCCGGGGTCATCGGCATGACGAAATCTTTGGCGCGCGAGCTTGCCTCCCGCGGAGTCACGGTAAACGCGGTCGCGCCGGGTTATATAGACACCGACATGACCGCCTCCCTCAGCGACGAGGTCAAAGCTATGGTTAAAAACAACATCCCCATGGGGCGGACAGGCAGGGCCGAGGAGGTTGCCGCGCTGGTGGGCTTTCTTGCCGGAGACCAGGCGGGCTATATCACCGGACAGGTGGTTCACGTCGACGGCGGAATGGTAATGTAATCTCAACAAAAGAAGACCGGAAAGGACGGAATGAGGATGAAAAGACGGGTGGCAATCACCGGAATGGGCGCAGTCACTCCGATAGGCGGCACCGTTCGCGAGATGTGGGCGGGCGTAAGGTCGGGACGTTGCGGGATTGATTTCATAACCGCCTTTGACACAACCGATTTCAGGGTGAAAATCGCCGCAGAGGTCAAGGACGCCGATATCGAGGAGCGGCTTGACAAGCGGGCCGCCAAGCGCATGGACCGCTTCTCCCAGCTTGCCGTCATTGCGGCAAAGGAGGCATACGAGCAGTCGGGTCTTGCAGACTCCGGGTTTGACCGCGACCGCTTCGGCGTATTGGTCTCCTCGGGCATCGGCGGGCTTGCGACCATCGAAAGGGAGCACGCCAAGGCGCTTGAAAAGGGTTTTGACAGGATTTCCCCCTTTTTCATACCCATGAATATCGCCAACCTCGCGGCGGGCAATATCGCGATTGAGCTGGGTGCGCGCGGGATGTGCTCATGCGTGGTCACCGCCTGCGCGGGGGGAACCAACGCCATAGGCGACGCCTTTCGCTATATCCGCGACGGCTATGCCGACGTCATGGTTGCCGGCGGCGGAGAGGCGGCAATCACCCCGCTCGGCATCGGCGGCTTTTCGGCAATGCGCGCCCTGTGCGAAAACAACGACCCCGCCCGCGCCTCCATCCCGTTCGACAGGGAGAGGAGCGGCTTTGTCATGGGCGAGGGGGCGGGAATCCTTGTTTTGGAGGATTACGAGCACGCCAAGGCCCGGGGGGCGGCCATCCTGGGCGAGGTGGTAGGCTACGGCGCAAGCTGCGACGCACACCACATAACAGCCCCCTGTCCCGACGGGGCGGGCGCGGCCTCCGCCATGAAGCAGGCGATAGCAGACGCGGAAATCTCGCCAGAGCAGATAGGCTATATCAATGCCCACGGCACCTCAACCCCGCTCAACGATTCGATTGAAACCGCCGCCGTCAAGCTGGCCTTCGGCCAGCATGCCCGCTCCCTCTCGATAAGCTCCACCAAATCCATGACCGGGCACATGCTGGGGGCGAGCGGGGCGGTCGAGGCGGTCATAACCGCCATGGCGGTGGCCGAGGGCTACCTGCCCCCCACCATCAATTACAAAGAGCCCGATCCCGAATGCGATCTCGATATAGTACCCAACCGGGGCAGGCAGCGCGAGATGGAATACGCCATGTCCAACTCGCTCGGCTTCGGCGGGCACAACGCGTCGGTCATATTCCGCAGACCCTGCTGAAGCGCACGGATTGCAGTCAATTTTGAAAGGGGTACGAAAATGGAGCTGAACAGCAACCAGATTCAGGAGATAATCCCCCACCGCTACCCGTTTTTGCTGGTCGACAGGATAACAGGTCTTGAACCCGGAAAATGGGCAAAGGGGATAAAATGCGTATCGGCCAACGAAATGCATTTTTGCGGCCATTTTCCGCAGGAGCATGTCATGCCGGGCGTGCTTATCATCGAGGCTCTGGCGCAGGTCGGGGCAATCGCGGTTTTGTCGCAGGAGGAAAACCGCGGCCGGATTGCCTATTTCGGCGGCATAAAGGACGCCCGGTTCAAGCGCAAGGTGGTACCGGGAGATGTGCTGGAACTCGAGGTCGAGATGACCCGCGTACGCGGGCCGGTCGGCGTCGGCACCGCTATCGCCAGGGTGGACGGAGAGATCGCGGTCAGGGCAGAGCTAACATTCGCATTAAGCGAAAAATAAAAAATAATGGCATAAACCACAGACCGCCGAGATTATCATTCGGCGGTCTGTCGTTTTTACTTTTTAAAAATTTTTCCAAAAATTTAATTCGTCGAAATTGCTCGTTTTCCGAACCCTCACTAGCAGATCACTAGCCCCCCTCACTGCTATCTCACTACCTAAAGCCGAAAAAACCTGAAAAATTTTTTAAAAAATTTTGTACCCCTCACTTGCACCTCACTACCCCGGCTGTGTTAATATCCAAACGGAGCGGGAGAGGAGGTGTTTTTCATATCCCAAGCTCAGGCCGATACCGTCAATATTATTAATAAGGTATATAGTATCATTTTAATTCCCCAATAATGATAAACCGAAATAGTATTTACGGAATCGGATCAGCCGTCCAGCTCACGGTAGTTGCCGAGGAACGAAAAGGCGGGCATCTCGTCCGAAAGGGCGCAGAGAAGGTCAAGGGTCTGGGCGTCGTTGAGGTCGCCCTCGAAATCAAGGTAAAACAGGTATTCAAAACCGCCGTTTCTGGCAGGCCGGCTTTCAAGCTTTGTCAGGTTGAGTCCCGCCATGGCAAAGCGCGACAAAACCCGGTAAAGCGAACCGGTCACATGGGGCAGGGCGAAAATCAGGCTTATCTTGTTTGCGTCGTCGGGTATCACAAGGGTGCGCGAAATGGCAATAAAACGGGTGCTGTTATTGTCTACGGATTGTATATTATCATTTAATATATCCAAACCGTAAATCTCCGCCGCCCGACGGGAGGCTATGGCGCAGAGGGTTCTGTCCCCGCTTTGGGCGACCATGCGGGCGGCCGCCGCCGTGTTGATATAGGTGCGGGCCTCAAGCCGCCGTTCGGCAATGAAGTCGGCGCATTGCGCCAGCGCCTGCGGGTGGGAATACACCACGGCAATCTCCTCCGGCTTTGCCCCGGGCAGGGCCAGCAGACAGTGGTTCACCGGCAGCTCGACCGCCGCCGCAATGGTAAAGCGGTGCTTCATCACAAGGTCGTACACCTCGTTTACCGAACCGGCGGACGAGTTTTCGACCGGAAGAACGCCGTAGTCGGCCTCCCCGGCCTCCACGATCGCAAAAACATCGGCAAAGCTCTCGACAAAGCCGGGGTTTGCCCCCGCAAACAACCTCGAGGCCGCCTCGTCCGAGTAGGCTCCCGCGACCCCCTGGCAGACCACCCGGGCCTTCTCAGGTTCAATCAGCCGCCGATTTGCCCCGGCAATCATCTCCCGAAGCTGCCCGCCCGCCCCGAGTTTTGCGTGCTGCAGCGCGCGCGACGCGTCCATTATCGAGGCGAACACCAGAGCCGCGGCGTTTCCGTACCCTTTTCGGCAGTCGTCGCCCGCCGCCCTGACCCGGGCGATAATCTCGTCCTCTCTGGTCTGGTTGAGCACCGGAATACCGTGCGCCGCCTTATACTCGGCCACCCGGGCCGAGCAGTCCATCCTCCGGCACAAAAGGCGTATAAGCCGGTCGTCGATATCGTCTATCTCCCTGCGAATTTCGGATAACTCCATGGATATGACCTCCGTTCGGTCTTATTCGGTATTATTTTTGGGATTCCATTATGTCGAGCAGGCAAAGGGCAACCGCGGCCTCGACAACCGGCAGGGCGCGCGGCACGATACACGGGTCGTGCCTGCCGTGGACCTCAAGCTCGGCGTTCCGCCCCTCGGCAAGGTCAACCGTCTTTTGCGGGATTGAAATAGAGGGCGTCGGCTTGACGGCAACTCGGGCAATCAGCGGCATACCGTTTGTGATTCCGCCCAAAATCCCGCCGTTGTTGTTGGAGGAGGTCACCACCCTGCCGTCCGCGTCGTATTCAAACGGGTCGTTTGCCCGGCTTCCGCGCAGCGAGGCAAAGCCGAAGCCCGCCCCGAATTCCACCCCTTTGACGGCGGGAATCCCGAAAAGTACGGCAGCAAGCTTGTTTTCCACCCCGGCGAAGATGGGCGAGCCCAATCCCGCGGGCAGCCCGACCGCCGCCGCTTCCACAATGCCGCCCACACTGTCTCTCTCCATCCGCGCGGCTTCAATCTCTTCCCGCATGGCCTGTCCGGCGGCGGCGTCCAACACCGAAAAGGCCATCGAAGAAAGCCGGTCCAAAAGCTGACGGTCGATCCCGACCGGGTCAAACTGGCGATCCTTGACCCCGTGTATCTCGAGAACATGCCCGCCGATATGAACCCCGCGCCGCCGCAGAATCTGGCGGCATACCGCCCCCGCAAAAACCAGCGGAGCGGTCAGCCTGCCGCTGAAATGCCCCCCGCCCCGGATATCGTTATATCCCTCATACCTCACATGGGCGGTGTAGTCGGCATGACCCGGACGCGGCTTGCGGGCAAGCTGAGCGTAATCCCCCGAGCGGGTGTCTTCGTTCTCAATCGTCACAGCGAGCGGGGCGCCCGTCGTGCGGCCGTCCAGCACCCCCGAAAGGATCTGCGGGACGTCGCTTTCGCGGCGCGGGGTCGCAGTCTTGTCCCTGCCGGGCGCCCGCCTCTCCATCTGGACCAAAACCTCGTCCATATCTATAGCCTCGCCGGCTGGCAGCCCGTCAATCACACACCCGACGCACCGCCCGTGGCTTTCGCCGAAGAGCGAAACCCTTACCCTATCACCAATGCTGGATGACATTTGCAGCACCTCCGCAGCTTTTATAAACATCAAAAAATTCCGGCCAGCTTTTATTGACGCTCTCGGCGTCCTCAATCATGATTGGCGAGTCGCACGCAAGCCCCGCCACGGCCATACTCATGACAATCCTGTGGTCGTTGAACCCCGGCAGGGTAACCCCGCCGCCAAAGCCTTCGA
>JAAYKB010000078.1 GCA_012522615.1 Clostridiales bacterium | reverse complement strand
TTACAAAAGGAGGGAAAACAGATGAAAACCTATGTTCAGCCAGTTATAAAAATTATAACATACAATGAAAATAATATGATTGCAACAACAGCATCGGGAGATATTGAATGGAATACCGATTGGGATAATTAAATCTAAAACTCGTGAATCTCTAAAACCTAGAATAATTTTAAGGGCTGATACACAACTTTTGTGCGTCAGCCCTTTTATTGGTAGTTTTAGCGAAAAAACTCCCCGTTTATACTGGGGGAAGAAGATTAATTATACTAATGATATTAACCGAACAGGGTCAGCAGAACGCCTGCCGCAACCGCCGAGCCGATAACCCCCGCGACGTTGGGACCCATGGCATGCATAAGCAGGAAGTTGCCGGGATTTTCATCCTGACCGACCTTTTGCGACACGCGGGCAGCCATGGGCACAGCCGAGACCCCCGCCGAACCGATCAGGGGATTGACCTTGCCGCCGGTTACGAAATACATAATCTTTCCGAACAGCACCCCGCCGGCAGTCCCTACGCCAAACGCAAAAAGACCGAGGCCGATAATCATCAGGGTCTTTGCCTGCAGGAATGTGGCGGCATTTGCCGTCGCGCCGACGGTAACGCCGAGAAATATTGTAACGATATTCATAAGCTCGTTCTGGGCGGTTTTTGAAATGCGGTCGACCACTCCGCTCTCGCGGAAGAGGTTGCCCAGCATCAGCATACCGACCAAGGGGGCAGCGCTCGGGAGCAGCAGCACGACAATCAAAGTGACAAAAATCGGGAACATGATTTTTTCGGTCTTTGAAACCGGACGAAGCTGGGTCATGACGACCGAGCGCTCTTTTTTTGTCGTGAGCAGCCGCATTATTGGCGGCTGAATGATGGGAACCAGCGCCATATACGAATATGCTGCCACCGCTATGGGCCCGAGCAATTCGGGCGAGAGCTTTGAGGTGAGCCAGATAGCGGTCGGGCCGTCTGCGCCCCCGATTATGGCTATGGAAGCGGATTCTTTGGGAAGAAAACCTAAAGCGGACGCGCCGAAGTAGGTAATAAATATGCCAAGCTGGGCAGCCGCACCCAGCAGGAAGCTTTTGGGGTTGGCAATCAGCGGACCGAAATCGGTCATGGCGCCTATGCCGAGAAAGATCAGCGGAGGATATATACCGAGTTTTACACCCTGATATAAGTACCATAAAAGTCCGCCGGTTTCGAAACGCTGCCAATACAGCTTGCTGCCCATTTCAAATACCGGGTATACCTGATCATAGATACCCTGCTTATAATGTTCAAGCTCCTCGGCCGTTAAAGGTACCAGATAATTAAACTGCGATTTCATCACATCGCCTAAGGGTAGGTTGACCAGCAGCATGCCGAACGCAATCGGCAGGAGCAACAGGGGTTCAAACTGCTTTTTTACCGCAAGATAAATTAAAAAGCATGCAACCGCCAGCATGATAAGGTTTCCCACGCCGCCGCTTGCAATGCGCTCAAAGATATTACCCTCCGAGCCCAGCGTAAACAGCCTTGCATAGCCGGAATCCCTGAGTATATTACCAATCGACTTCAATAAAGCATCCATCTGAACAAATCCTTTCGAGGAAACATGTCAATAACTCCGGATTATCAAATATGCCGCCTCGTTAAAAAGGGCGGGTGCTTTCGGCAATTCCGGCGGCCGCCCATACAGGGCGCTCTGTGCGGGTTCGGCTGACGCTACGAACTGCGTATTTTTTCCCCTCAGGCGCCATTGAAGCGACTGCGGCGGCAATCACGGCGACAACCTCATCGCTGATTCCACTTTGTACCGTCGATATCGGAACGGGCACAGGTGCAGCAACCGGCTTAAAGACCTCACCACTTTTGTCTGCAGTCGGTTTTGCGGGTTTGTTCCCTCGAGCCATTATCTTTCCGAATGCCCAAAAGACGGCGGTCAGAACGATAAGGGCTACTAACACCACGACCATGCCTATTATAATAACCGTGACGGAATTGATGTTTTCGCTGTTTGCTGCGCCTGCGGCAAACAAGGATAACGGGTTAGCAAGTTTCATTTTATACCATTCCCAGCCTTCCAGAATCATATCTTCAGACGTTGCAATCCAAAAAAAGACCATTCCCACCCATTTTAAATCAACATTTAAGATTATAACTTAAAAGTATGTATTTTGCAATCAACAGACCATGGCTTTTTATAAAATTATGCATCATCATTAGTATTCTTTGCATAAAAGCCAGAAATCAATTGAAATATATCAATACAACGTGTTATAATATTTTCCAAATGATAAAGGCAGTTTAAATAACAGTAGTGTTTTCTTTGGATACATTTGTCGAGCAAATTGTCGTCAAGAGAAAGAGTATTAAAGATTTTGCGATTATATTTTTTTCAATTATCGCGGCTTTTATTGTCGCCGCGATAATCTTTCTTGTCGCATTGCCGTTTCTGGGGATGATTGCCTTTCTTCTGCTTGCAGGTATGGGCTATGGTCTTTGGTGGCTGCTTACATCCTTAAATATCGAATATGAGTATAGCGTTACAAACGGCGACATTGATATCGACCAGATTACAGCCAAGCGCAAGCGCAAGAGAATCGTATCGGTTTCGGGCGCGAAGATTGAAAGTCTTGAACCCTTCAATCAACAGGAATATGTCGCAAAAAGGTTCGACCGGAGGGTTATCGCCGCCCCCTCGCTGGAGGACCCCGATCTTTGGTGCTTTTCTTACCGAAGTAAAAAAAATGGTCATACACTGGTTGTTTTCCAGCCGGAGCAAAGGGTGCTTGAAGCTTTGAAATTGGGCCTTTCCGCCCTTGTTTTGCGCGAAACCAATAAAAAAACAGTGAGATAACAAAATTCTCGGAGGGCGGCTGCCCTCCTCGTTTTTAATGGATTAATTGTCTGGAAGGGTGGTCTATCTAGATGTATGTTCTGACATCGGCACAGATGCAGGCGGTTGAAAAAGCAGCCAAGCGGGAAGGTCTTGAGGAACTGCGTCTGATGGAGAATGCCGGAAGCGCGGCCGCAAGACTGATTCGTTCAACCTATGATGTTTCAGGCAAATCGGTTGTTTTGCTCTGCGGAAAGGGCAACAACGGCGGGGACGGATTTGTTATTGCAAGAAAGCTGATGGATGAGGAGGCAAAGGTCTCGGTTATACTGGCCTGCGGTCTGCCGACCTCCGAAAACGCCTTAGAGATGCTGTCACGTATCAGCAACAGTGAGGTTGAAATAATCCGCTTGGATACTGAGCCTTATGTTGCGGCGAGCTGTATACGCAACGCCGCCATCATTGTTGACGCAGTTTACGGGATTGGGTTTCGCGGGCTGCTGCCGGACCATATACGCTCATTCTTTAATATTGTGAAATCCTGTTCTGCGCCGGTTGTTGCGATTGATCTCCCGAGTGGGGTTAACGCCGACACCGGGGAAGCTGATCCCGATACCCTCAAGGCCGACCTCACCATAACCTTTACGGCAAACAAAACCGGATTGGTGACGCCGTCCGGCGCCGCCATGTGCGGAAATCTGCAGGTTGTTTCTATCGGCATAGATGAAAGGCTTCTCAAGCCATATTCAACCGACAAGACCGAGATAAATATGGATATGGTGGAGAGCCGTTTCATCAAGCGGCAAGCCGACAGCAATAAGGGCAGCTTCGGACGGCTGCTGACCTTTTGCGGCAGTCGCGGCATGATGGGTGCCGCTGTTTTATCCGCCCGTGCGGCTTTGCGCTGCGGGACAGGTCTTGTGGTTATGGCGGTTCCGTCCTCCCTTTACCCTGTGGCGGCTTCAGATTTATGCGAGCCGGTTTTCTGCCTGCTTGATGAAACCAGACACGGTGATTTTGCGATAACCTCGCGTGGTGTTCTTAGGCAACAGGCAAGGCTTTCCGACGCCATGCTTATCGGATGCGGACTTGGGCAATCCGGCGGTGCGGCCTCCCTTGTGATGGATTGTCTTGAAAATACGGAATGTCCGATTGTTTTGGACGCGGACGGAATAAATATCGCCGCCAAACATATAAATAAATTGAAAACAGTCCGCGCCCCCCTCGTCTTAACCCCGCATCCGGGCGAGATGTCAAGATTGACCGGCCTTGATATCAGCGAAATACAGGCCAACCGTATGGATACCGCACGCGGTCTTGCCGAGGAAACCGGCGCGGTGGTTGTTCTCAAGGGGCATAAAACCGTCATCGCCGCTCCCGGAGAGCAAACGCTTGTCAACACAACAGGGAATCCGGGTATGGCGACCGGCGGCAGCGGAGATGTTCTGGCGGGTATGATTGCGGCGTTTATCGCGCAGGGTATGAAGCCGAGAGATGCGGCCGTCTGCGGGGTGTATCTGCACGGACTTGCGGGCGATAAGGCCGCTGAAAGGCTGTCGCAGCATTTTATGTTGCCGTCGGATATCATAGATGAGCTCAGCGGACTGTTTTTAATCTTAGAAAATAGGAGCTGAAGCCATGCTTCGCCGCTTCACCAGTCTGACGCTTGTTGTTCTTATTGTTCTCTGCTTTGCCGCATGTTCAAAAAAGGCGGACGCTGAAAAACCGGTTGTAACCGGATTTTCATGCGATGTGGAAGTCAAATAAGGTGAAATGGATGTAAAAGGGCGGCTGACCCGTTCATCAGCCGGAACATTGATATTCGACGTGAACGAGCCAAAAACCCTGAACGGGCTGTCTATGCAATGGAACGGGGAAACCATATCGTTGAAGCTTCACGGCTTTTCTTTCGGAGTCGACCCCGAAACGGTGCCGCAAAGCGCGCTCGGCAAATGCATACTGGGCGTTTTGGATGCGGCTTTGGGTATGCATGACGGCGGTAAGGTGACCGATGAGGGGCTGGTCACAAAGGGAAGCTCGTCTTCAGGTGAGTTTGAGATATTATCCGATCCTAAAACTGGCAGTCTGCTCAGACTGCGTATTCCGTCCGAGAATTTGACCGCTACCTTTTCAAATTTTAAATTGACATAGTTTAAATTCATTGAAGCACCCGGCTTGGATAAGGCCGGGTGCTTTTTTACGTGCGTATTAACGAGGTGCAAGGGGCGCTCCCGTCGGTGCTGTACAGCAAATAACAAAAATTAAAAATGCACATACTATGTAATACGGAATGCTTGTACTTTTGAAAAAAATTATTATCACTTTTATAAATTACGTTTAAAAATTATGAATCGGGTAAAAATACTATTAGATTAATTTCAATCACTATATGGGAGTGAAAGGTTTGAAAAATAAATTTTTCAAACGGCAAATTTGTGCTTTTTGGTTAAGCACTGACCAAAACTTCGGCACAAGAGCCGAAACCGCACAAAGTTTGCGGACTACCCGAAAGGAATGGTCATAAAAAATGAATATCCGAAGAGGAGATATTTATTATGCCGATTTAAGCCCGGTGGTAGGCTCTGAACAGGGAGGGGTGAGGCCGGTTCTTATTGTCCAAAACGATGTCGGCAATCGATTCAGTCCCACGGTAATCGCCGCCGCCATCACCAGCCAAAAGGATAAGGCCAGACTTCCTACCCATATTAAGCTAAACTCGGTCGGCAGCGGGCTTGCGCGCGATTCTGTCGTATTGCTCGAACAGATACGCACTATAGATAAAAAACGGCTTAAGGAACACATGGGCAGACTTGACGACAACTCAATGACACTTATTAATCAGGCGCTTCAGGTGAGTTTCGGCTTGGGCGGAGAAACAGAAAACCGGACTACATAGACGGTCCGAAAAAATAGTCCGGTTTGATAATTACAATTTAAAATGGGCACCTGCTTTCCGGCGGTTATCCATTTTTAAATGCTCTATAATAAATGTCTGGATAGAGAATAGAGCTTAGGATATAAATAGGTAGAGCATATTCGAAAAAACCTGTAAAATGGAAATTGTGACATAACCATTTAGGAGGTTTCTCGGATATGCTCTACTGTAATTTTACATAAAAGTTGCTTGGCGGTACAAGAAATCAGCTATCTTATTGGATTATGGCAGCTTCTAGTTCGGATATCAAACGCTTTGCATACTGTGCCGAAACAATGGTGGATTGGTCTGATGTATACTCAATTCTTTTGATTGCCGTTATACAAATGGTTTCGCTGAAGGGTGTAACAACAAAATTAAAACTGCAAAAAGATTTAATAGTCATTCTTGCATTTCAATCGGAATTCAGTAACGAATGTATCATCGTTATCAAACTGTTTTGCCGGATTATTGTTATCATAATATAATTCTTTAAAAATGCATGGGAGCAGCACCCCCCGCTTAACCTGTACAGATTAAGCGGGGGGTGCTTGGAGCTGAAGACGTGACTTGAACACGCGACCTGCTGATTACGAATCAGCTGCTCTACCGACTGAGCTACTTCAGCACGGCATATATAATCTTTTTCGAACGCAAGTCAATATATCACATTCTCGGTTCCGTGTCAAGTAAAAAGCCCGCAATCAAGTGATTTTCGC
>JAAYKB010000077.1 GCA_012522615.1 Clostridiales bacterium | reverse complement strand
CTCGGAGGATGCCGAAGCCCTGCGCCGCACTGTTTTGACGGCGATTCCGCAAACCCGGCAAAAGATAGAAGCCCCGCTGATTCCGACGGCTGCCGGGCATATATCCCGACCGGATGACGAGCCGGACAATGAGGAGTGGCGCGACGAAAACTCGATTAGTGTCGAGATAAATTACAGTCGTGACGAGTTTGTCAAAATCGCGGCGGACACCGCTCTGCGCGGCCTTTTAAAGCTTTTGCCGCTATACAGCTTCATGTCCCTGATGGCCGCCCTGATGTTCGGTCTTTTGTATGATTTCGGTTTCGGCATCGCAGTATACGTGGCCGTCAACGCCGGCCTGTTCCTGTTCCGGATTTTCGGGGCGAGGACAAGGGCGGGCAGGGCATACGACAATATGACAAGCACAAGGATAAACGTCCTGCTTGCCGATAAGGGTATAGAGGTAAACTCCAGTGAAAAATCAGACCGGATCAAGCTGGAATGGAAAGATGTGCAGCGCGCGGTTGAAAGGCCGAATGATGTCGAGTTTTTCTCAGAGTCGATTTTTCTGAGGATACCGAAACGATGTATTGAGGATTTCGACGCCCTGCGCGCCTTTGTTGACAGCCATCACCAACCAACAAAAAAATAAGTGAAAAACCACTTTTTAGTTTGGTTTATGTCCGCAGGGCATAAACCCCAGAAAGGACATGGTTCATAAAATGGACGAGCAGATGATAAACGAAAAAGCCAGAGTGGTCGGGGTAGACCTCGAGAAGGAGATGAAAAAGAGCTTTCTCGACTATTCGATGTCGGTTATCGTGGCGCGCGCCCTTCCCGATGTGCGCGACGGACTCAAGCCCGTACATCGCCGCATACTCTACACAATGCACGAGAACAGCCTGACCCCCGACAAGGCGTACCGCAAATGCGCCGACACGGTGGGTTCGGTTTTGGGACGCTACCACCCGCACGGCGACGCCTCGGTCTACGACGCGATGGTGCGTATGGCGCAGGATTTCTCTCTGCGCTATCCTCTGGTTGACGGTCACGGCAACTTCGGTTCGATTGACGGGCATCCCGCCGCCGCCTATCGTTACACCGAAGCCCGAATGAGCAAGATGTCTCTTGACATGCTTGCCGATATAGAAAAGGAAACGGTCGATTTTACAAGCAACTATGACGACCGTCTCAAGGAGCCGGTTGTCCTGCCGTCGCGTTTCCCGAACCTTTTGGTCAACGGCTCTACGGGTATCGCCGTCGGCATGGCGACCAACATCCCTCCCCACAACCTGCGCGAGGTGGTTGACGGCATCTGCCTGCTTATCGACGACCCCGACGCCTCCCTGCCCGAAATCATGGAGGTCATAAAAGGGCCCGATTTCCCGACCGGCGGGGTTATCATGGGATACGCGGGCATCCGCGCGGCCTACGCTACGGGACGCGGCAGGATAATTGTCCGCGCCCGCGCCGAGGTTGAGGAGTACCAAAACGGCCGCTTCAGGATTGTTATTTCCGAGATTCCATATCAGGTGAACAAGCTGAACCTTGTCAAGTCTATCATAGAGCTTTCGGACGAAAAGCGTATAGACGGGATTGCCGACGTTGTCGACCATTCAAGCCGCGAGGGCATGAGGGTTGTAATCGAGCTCAAGCGCGACGCCAACCCTCAGGTTGTGCTCAATCAGCTTTATTCCTACACCCAGATGCAGACAACCTTCGGGGTTATAATGCTGGCGTTGGTCGGCGGGGTGCCCCGGGTGCTCAACCTCAAGCAGATGCTCGAGGAATATATCAAATTCCAGTGCGAGGTCATCACCCGCCGCACCATGTTTGATCTTCGCAAGGCAAAGGAGCGCGCCCATATCTGGGAGGCCCTCAAGACGGCCAGCGATTTTATCGACGAGGTCATAAACATCATCCGTTCCTCCCACGATATTCCGGTGGCCAAGGAAAGGCTGATGGAGCGGTTTTCCTTTGACGAGATACAGGCCGACGCCATTGTAAAGATGCGCCTCGGACAGCTCGCGGGGCTTGAAAGACAGAAGATAGAGGACGAGCTGGCGGAGCTGCGTCTGAAGATTGCCGAGCTAGAGTCTATTCTTGCGGACGAGCGGAAGATTCGCGGGATTGTCAAGGACGAGTGCCTTAAAATGCGGGACAAATACGGGGACGACCGCCGCACCGAGATCTCGGCCGTTTCGGGCGAAGTCGATATCGAGGATTTGATTCCGGTCGAGGACTGCGTGCTTACCATGACCCATTTCGGGTATATCAAACGTCAGTCGGTGGACGTATATAAATCGCAGCGCCGCGGCGGACGGGGCATCATGGGCATGACCACACGGGACGAGGATTTCGCCGAGACCATGTTCATCTGCTCCAGCCACGACTATGTGATGTTCTTCACCTCAACCGGACGGGTATACCGCCTGAAATGCTATGAGGTGCCCGAGGGAGGACGTACCGCCAAGGGCATCAATGTGGTGAACCTGCTGCCCCTTTCGCCCGAGGAAAAGGTCACCGCCATGATTCGGGTTTCGGAATTTGAGGGCGACAAATATCTTTGCATGGTCACCCGCAAGGGAATAATCAAGCGCACCCGGCTTTCGGCATATTCCAGCGCGCGCAAGAGCGGACTTATCGCGATTGACCTTGACGAGGGCTACGAGCTGGCATGGGTTCGCATGACCGACGGCTACCAGTCGCTGGTTGTCGGCACCCGCAAGGGCAAGGCGATTCGCTTTGATGAAAACGACGCCCGGGTAATCGGAAGAACGGCGCGCGGCGTAAAAGCCATAACCCTTGAGGAGGACGACGAGGTTATAGGCATGTCGGTATGCCGTGAAAACGGGCTGTTGCTGACGGTTTCCGAGACCGGCTTCGGCAGACTAAGCGAGCTTAGCGATTACCGCATACAGTCGCGCGGCGGCAAGGGACTGATAAACTATCATACCAATCAGTTCGGCGACGTCGCCGCCATCAAGGTTGTGGACCCGAGCGACGATATTATCCTGATTGCCTCGGACGGCATCATCATCCGCATGGCAGCAAGCGAAATCCGCCTTTGCCATCGCCCGTCGAAAGGGGTTATTATAATGCGGCTTGAGGAGGGCGCGCGTATCGTGTCCCTCGCCCGCGCCCCGCAGGAGGAAGACGAAGAAAACGGGGAAACCCCCGAGCTGATTCGCTGCCAAGACCAAGAGCCGGAAGAGATCGGGCAGGAAGAACCGGACGAAACCGAGCAGCCCGAAGAAGACGAGGGATAAACTCCTTCAATTTTGCAAATAATGTTTGCAGCCCGCCATAACAAGCTTTTATGGCCGACAGCCGAAAGGAGCAAACACCGTGCGAGCTATCGCGGTTATTTCAAAAACCCTGATGTGGGCGGCACTTGTCGTCTATCTCTTTTTCCAGACCATGGCGGTGATAGGGATTTCCTCCAACAACGCCAAGGCGATTAATGCCGGCCGGCCGGAAGAGGTTTACAGTGTTATCCCGCTTGTTGTCGCGGCCGCCGCCATGCTAATTGGGGCGGTTGTGTTCGCGGCGCTGAGACGCAGGCGGTATATCGGAATCATTATCGGCGTTGTGGCGGCGGCAATCATGCTTATGGTTGCGCTTGATTTAGGCAGGGCATTTCCGGTTCAGGTCAACAGCTACGGCGATACCGGCCTCAGCACAGCCAAGCTGATCTGGCGGCATATCGGCATCGCGGTGGTGCCGGTATTTATGCTGGCGGGATGGCTTGCCGAACACTTCGCCGACAAGGCCGCCGCCCTTGCCGACAAGGGCAAGCACGGCTATGACCTTTCGGGCGACCCTATCTTTAAAGATGCCTATGATACGACGGAGGATCAGAAGCCGCGAAGGCCCAAACGCTCTGTGAGAAAAAGACAGGAAAACAGGTAAAAGTTAAAATATAGTCAAACATATAAAAAGGAGAAATTCTTTTATGTCAGGACATTCCAAATGGAGCAACATAAAACGCAAGAAGGAGAAAACCGACAGTCAAAGGGCAAAAATTTTCACAAAAATCGGGCGTGAGATTGCCGTGGCTGTCAAGGAGGGCGGAGGGGGCGATCCCGCCAGCAACTCAAAGCTGAAGGACTGTATCGCCAAGGCAAAGGCAAATAACGTCCCCAACGAAAATATCGAACGCATCATAAAAAAGGCGGTCGGCGATTCAAGCACCGACAACTACGAAGCCATACAGTACGAGGGCTACGGCCCGGGCGGAATAGCGGTTATTGTCGAAACCCTGACCGACAACCGCAACCGCACGGCGGGGGATTTGCGCCACTATTTTGACAAGTGCGGCGGCAACCTCGGCACCACCGGCTGCGTAGGGTACCTTTTCAAGAAAAAAGGCGTGCTTGTAATAGAGAACCAAGGGTTGGAAGAGGACAAGGTCATAGAGGATGCCCTCGAGGCGGGGGCCTCCGACTTTTCGGCGGACGGCGAGGCCTTTGAGATACAGACCGAGCCGGAGGATTTTGCCGCCGTCCGCGACGCCCTTGAAGCTAAGGGATATTCCTTTGCTTCGGCGGAGGTGGAGCAGCTTCCCGACGTTTATAACACCATTGACGACCCCGAACTGGTTGTCAAGATGGAAAAGCTGCTTGACATGCTTGAGGACAACGACGATGTGCAGAACGTATGGCACAACTGGGACCAGCCGCTCTAGGCACTAAGTTTTAGAGGTTAGGGGTTAGGGGAAAGCCCTAACCCCTATTCCTACTTCCTAAAACCCAGTGCCTAGCAACTAACTCCTAATCGAAAGGGGCTGACAGAAAATGAGCAGGGTAATCGCAGCAATATCCACGGCGCCGGCGCCCGCCGGAATAGGCATGGTGCGCCTGTCGGGCGACGGGGCGGTTGAAATCGCCTCAAAAATATTCCGCCCGCGTTCAAAAACCCGTTCGCTTGAAAAAACGCCGGGCTACACGGCGCTTTATGGATGGGTTTATGACGCCGACGGGGATATTGACGAATGTGTTGCCCTGGTTTTTCGTGCGCCCCACAGCTATACCGGCGAGGACGTGGTCGAGCTGACCTGCCACGGCGGGCTGTATCTTCTGCAGCGGACCCTGAGGGCGGCTATCGATGCGGGGGCGAGACCCGCCGAACCGGGCGAGTTTACAAAACGCGCCTTTGTCAACGGAAATCTGGATTTGACGGGGGCCGAGGCGGTCATGGATATCATAGCCGCCAACGGCAGGATGGCGGCAAAAACCGCGCTGGCGGCAAGGGAGGGCGCCCTCTACCGCAAGATGAGAGGGGTGCTCGACGAGCTGACCACGGCGGCGGCAAACCTGTCGGCCTTTGTCGACTATCCCGACGACGATATTCCGGAGCTTCAGCCCGCCGCCCTTAAAGAAATCCTGCAAAACGCAAGGCTTGCCCTTGGCGGACTGCTGAAAAACTATGACGCCGGCAGGGTGGTGCGCGAGGGTATCGACACCGTGATTGTGGGCAGACCCAACGTGGGAAAATCGACCCTGATGAACCTGCTTGCCGGATATGAGCGCAGCATAGTGACCTCGGTTGCCGGAACAACCCGGGATATTGTCGAGGATACCATCCGGCTCGGGGACATTGTTCTGCGGCTGGCGGACACCGCGGGGCAGAGGGAGACCAGTGACGAGGTGGAAAGTATAGGGGTGCGGCGCGCCCGCGAGAGGATGGAACGGGCCGAGCTGGTTCTTGCGGTGTTTGACGGCGCCGAGCAGCTAAACGACGACGACATGGCGCTGGCAAAGGCAGCCGCCGGACAGCCCTCGATTGCGGTTATCAACAAGGCGGACATCGGAATCAACATCAACGAAGAGTATATACAAAACCTATTTAAACACACGGTAATAATATCGGCCCAAAAGGGAGAGGGACTCGAACAGCTTGAACAGGCCGTGCGCGAGGTCACCGGGGTGGCGGCCCTGAACGAATCAGAGCCGCTTCTTGCGACAGAAAGGCAGCGCGACTGCGCAAAAAGGTGTCTCGAGTGTGTGAATGAGGCAATCGAGGCACTGGATATGGGATACACCCTTGACGCTGTCGGAGTCAGCATTGACGGGGCGATCGGCGCCCTTCTCGAGCTGACCGGGGAGCGGGCCACCGAGGCCGTGGTTGACAAGGTGTTCGAAAGGTTCTGTGTCGGAAAATGATAAGCCTGCCGGAAAGGACATGGATATATGAAATTCTTTGCGGGAGAATATGACGTCGCGGTTATCGGCGCGGGACATGCCGGTATCGAGGCCGCATTAGCGGCCGCCCGTCTGGGATGCTCGACCGTCATATTCACGATAAATCTCGATTCAATCGGCAATATGCCCTGCAACCCCTCGGTGGGAGGGACGGCAAAGGGACATCTTGTCCGTGAAATAGACGCTCTGGGGGGAGAGATGGGACTGGCGGCGGATGCCAACCTGCTGCAGTCGAGGATGCTCAACCGCGGCAAGGGACCGGCGGTTCATTCCCTGCGCGCCCAGATTGACAGGCGGGAATATTCGCGCTACATGAAATACAGGCTGGAAACCACCCCCGGACTAGATATTGTTCAGGCAGAGGTGGTGGGGCTTGACCGCACAAAACAGGGGTGGCGGCTGCTGACCCTGCTGGAAGCCGAATATTCCGCCCGGGCGGTTATAATTGCGTCCGGAACCTATCTTAAAGGAAGAATCTTTGTGGGCGACGTCAGCTACGATTCGGGACCCGACGGCATGTTTGCCGCAAGAACCCTGTCGCAGTCGCTTGAAAGGCTGGGAATCGCGCTCCGGAGGTTCAAGACCGGAACCCCCGCGCGCGTCCTGCGCTCCAGCATCGACTTTACAAAAACCGAAAAGCAGGAGGGAGAGGATCCGGTAATCCCCTTTTCGTTTGAAACCAAGCATAGGCTTAAAAACAGGGTTGACTGCCACATTACATGGACAAGCGAAAAAACAAAAGAGGTCATACAAAAGAACCTGCACCGCTCGCCCCTTTACGGCGGCAAGATTCACGGTATAGGAACCCGCTACTGCCCGAGCATAGAGGACAAGATTGTCCGGTTTGCCGACAAGGAAAGACACCCGGTATTTATCGAGCCGTGCGGGCTTAGAACCGAGGAGATGTACCTGCAGGGGCTTTCGTCCTCCCTGCCGGTCGACGTCCAGCTTGAATTTCTTCACACCGTTCCCGGATTAGAAAATGCCAAGGTGATGCGCTCGGCCTACGCAATCGAATACGACTGCTGCGACCCGTTACAGCTCGCCCCGACACTAGAATTTCTCGAAATACCCGGGCTGTACGGGGCGGGGCAGTTCAACGGCACTTCGGGCTACGAGGAGGCGGCGGCGCAAGGCTTGGTCGCCGGAATCAACGCCGCGCTGAAGGTGCTCGGCCGCCCGCCCATGATACTCGACCGGGCCTCGAGCTATATCGGGACCCTGATTGACGACCTTGTGACCAAGGGATGCACCGACCCCTACCGCATGATGACCTCAAGGTCGGAATACCGGCTTATACTCCGGCAGGACAACGCGGACGAAAGGCTGACCCCGATAGGAAGAGAGATAGGACTGGTGGACGACCGCCGATGGGAAGGCTTCTGCAAAAGACAGCAGGAGAAGCGGGCCGAGAGAGCCAGGCTGCGCCAAACCGTTCTGCCCCCCTCAAAACAGCTCAACGACATTCTTGTTTCATGTGAAACATCTCCGGCCAAAACGGGGGTCCGGCTGGAGGATTTGTTAAGACGCCCACAGCTTGATTATAAAAAGCTCGAACCGGTGGATACCGACCGCCCCGAGCTTGACCCGCTTGTTCTCGAGCAGGTGGAGGTCGAGCTTAAATACGAGGGATATATTCGCAGACAGCAGTCCGCCATTGAAGAGATGCGCAGACTTGAAAACAAGCTGCTGCCCGAGCAGACCGATTACAGCAAAATTACCGGCCTTCGCAAGGAGGCACAGGAGAAGCTATCGAAAATAAGGCCGAGAAGCATCGGACAGGCGTCCCGCATAAGCGGGGTCAGCCCTTCCGACATATCGGTGCTGATTGTCTGGCTCGGCAGCCGGAAGGACGACGGCGCCGAAGACGGCCGAAAAGGCGGTGACGGCGATGGCCGGGACGATTGACAAGGGATTTTTAAGGGAACAGGCCGCACTCCACGGCATAACCCTCGACGACGCCGCCCTCGAACGATTTGACTTGGTGGCGCGGATGATGCTGGACTGGAACACAAAAATAAACCTGACCACCATAACCCAACCAAGGGATGTTGTGCTCAAGCATTTTATCGACAGCATGGTCGCCGCCCCGCTGCTGCCCGAGGAGGCCTCGCTCATCGACGTCGGGACGGGGGCAGGGTATCCCGGGATACCCCTTGCCATTGTGCGGCCCGACATAAGGCTTACCCTGCTCGACAGTCTCAACAAACGACTGGTTTATCTTAAGGAATTGTGCTCGGCGCTGGAGCTTCCGGCAGGGCTGGTGCACGCAAGGGCGGAGGATGCCGGACAGGACAAGGAGCACAGGGAAGGATACGATGTCGCTGCCGCCCGTGCGGTGGCCCCCCTTCCGGTGCTGTGCGAATACTGCCTGCCGCTTGTCAGGCGGGGCGGGATCTTTATCGCCCTTAAAGGCCGGGAGGGAGAAATCGAGGCGGCCGAGGCCGAAAGGACGGCAGAGGTTCTGGGGGGAAGGCTTTCGGGGATAGAGAAAAGGCAGATATACGACGGCGGGGAGATAATGGAAAGACGGTTGGTCGTTTTTGAAAAGTCGGCGCCCACCCCGCCAAAATATCCGCGCAATTCCGCAAAAATCAAAAAACAGCCGATAAAATAATAAGAATCGACGGCAGGATTCAGCATGATGTGAACAAACCCTGTGCTATACTGACACTGAAAGGATGTGTCGGTATGCAGATTATGAAAAGGAAAGGGAAGTATAAGTGCAACGGCAGGATTCTTATGATACCGATAGACGACATACAGCCCAATCCGGATCAGCCCCGCCGCAGCTTCAGCTATGAAAAGCTGCTTGAACTGGCCCAGAGTATAGATGAAAACGGACTGCTGCATCCGCTGTCGGTCACCTTTCGCGGGGACAAGCCCGTTCTGGTTGCGGGGGAAAGGCGGCTGCGGGCGGCAAAAATCGCGGGAATGAGGGAGATTCCCTGTATCGAGGTGGACGCCGACCGCTCCCGGGCGGCCCTGCTCGCCCTTATAGAAAACCTGCAGCGCGAGGATATGAACTGCTTCGAGGAGGCCGAGGGTATAAAGCGGCTTATCAGTGTGTACGGTCTTACTCAGGAGGAGGCGGCCCACCGGCTCGGATGCGCCCAATCAACCATAGCAAACCGACTGAGGATTTTAAAGCTGTCGCCCGAGGAGCGCGAGCTCATTATTAAGGAAGGCTTGACCGAACGCCATGCCCGCGCTCTGCTTAGGCTCGACGAGGGTTCGAGAAGGATGGGGGCGCTGATAAGAATGGTTCAGGGGCGGCTTAACGTGGCCCAGAGCGAGCGCCTGGTTGAAGAGATGCAGGAAGACGCAAAAACAGGCAAGCGCAAAAAGGCCATGCCGCTTATACGCGACGTCCGGCTTTTTATCAATACGGTCAGCCACGCGGTAGACACCATGAGACGCTCGGGTATCGACGCGAGGGCCGAGAAGATTGAAACCGATGAATATATCGAGTATCTTGTGAGAATCCCCAAGAGGGAAACCGTCCCCGGTGCCGCAACCAACATTCGTCAGCGCAGGGGGATTACAGCATAAAACGCCTTACCGGCAACCCTTAACCACATATTATTTAAGCGCTATTGACGCGGTTTGTCCGCACAGTCTGCCCCGCGGCAAGCCGCGGGGTAAAATTAATGTTTCACATGAAACATTTGAAACATTAATAATTTGGGTCAAAACTCCGCTACCCCCTTTTTTCAGGGAAAATATTGTGTTATAATATAACGCAATCCGACCTGATCACAGGTCGAGGCCTTTTAACCTGTGGAAAGGTGGTACAATAGTGGCAAAGGTTATAGCGGTTGCAAACCAAAAGGGGGGCGTCGGCAAGACAACGACCACCGTTAATCTCACCTCGGCCTTGGGGGCGCTGGGCAAACGCTGTCTGCTGGTTGACGTTGACCCGCAGGGAAACGCCACCAGCGGCGTAGGAGTCAGCAAGCGGGACAGCATAATATCTACATATGAGCTTTTGGTTGGAATAGCCCAGCCCCAAGACGCGGTTCAGCATACCGAGTTTAACAACGTTGACGTACTTCCCTCGGGCATACGGCTTGCCGGAGCCGAAATAGAGATGGTGGATATAAACCGCCGCGAAAGCCGGCTGACCGCGGTGCTGGCCGCCTTTCGCGACAGCTATGACTTCATTATGATTGACTGCCCGCCCTCTCTGGGACTGCTTACCCTAAACGCCTTGTGCGCGGCCGACACCCTGATTGTTCCGATCCAGTGTGAATACTATGCGCTCGAAGGGCTGTCCCAGCTTATGTCGACCGTCAGACAGATAAAAAGATTATATAACGCCGAGCTTGATATAGAGGGAGTGCTGCTCACCATGTACGACGGGCGGATGAACCTGACCCAGCAGGTTGTCAACGAGGTCAAAAAGTTTTTCCCTCGCAAGGTGTTTTCGACCGCAATCCCCCGCAATGTCAGACTTGCCGAAGCCCCTAGCTTCGGAAGGCCGATAAACTATTACGATCCCGGCTCACGCGGGGCAGTCGCTTATAATGAGCTGGCGGAGGAGATTGTCCAAAGAAGAGCCAAGGAATAAGGAGTATTGAACGGAGGCAGGATATGATAATTAAAAGAGGTGGTCTCGGCAAGGGGCTTGACGCCCTGCTGGCCGAAAACTCACTGGACAACGCTTCAAAAACCGTCACCCTGCGTATTTCCGAGATTGAACCCAACCGCTCACAGCCGCGCAAGCAGTTTGACGAGGAATCGCTGGCGGAATTGTCCGAATCGATAGCCCAGCACGGGGTCTTGCAGCCCCTGCTGGTACGCCCCATGACCGACGGGACATACCAGCTTGTCGCCGGAGAGCGCAGATGGCGCGCCGCACGCATGGCGGGGCTGACCGAGGTTCCGGTGGTTATCCGCGAGATGACCGACCGGCAGGCTTCCGAGCTTTCCCTGATTGAGAATCTTCAGCGCGAGGATCTCAATCCCATGGAAGAGGCGCTGGGATACAAAACCCTGATGGGAAATTACGGGCTGACCCAGGAGGAAGTCGCCAAGGTGGTCAACAAATCCCGACCGGCCGTGGCAAACGCCCTCAGGCTTTTGAATCTTCCGTCCCGGATTGCCGAAATGGTTTCAGAAGGAAGGATATCGGCCGGACATGCGAGAGCCATCCTTTCCTTTCCCACCGAACAGGAACAGACAGAGGCGGCAGAGCTGGTTGTAAAAGACAGGCTTTCGGTTCGCGATATAGAAAAACGCGCAAAGCGTTCAAATAGCCCCAACAAGAAAAAGGCAGAGAATGATTTTATCCGAAACAGCTTTTATGACGAGGTTGAGCTGGCGCTGACCGAGCATCTCGGCCGCCGGGTTAAGGTTTTGCAGGGAGGAAAGGGCGGAAAACTGCTGATTGAATTCTATTCTCTTGATGATTTGCGAATGCTTGCAAACGAGCTTTCGCCTGAAAAATAATTAATAAAGGGAGACACCCGCAATGTTGGACATCAAACTGGTTCGCACAGACCCCGAAATGGTAAAACAGGCGATGCGAAGCCGAAACAAGGATATGGACGCCGTTATTGACCGCATTATCGCTATCGACGCCGAGCGCAGGGATATAAATGCACAGGTCGAGGGGCTTAAGGCAGAGCAGAATGCCGCCAGCAGGGAGGTTCCGCGTATAAAAAAGGAGGGCGGCGATATTACTGCCATCATGACGCGGATGAAGGCCGTTTCCGAACAGGTGAAGGAGCTGGACGTCAAGCTTTCCGCTTTAGAGGAGGAGCAGAGAAACGAGATGCTTTGTCTGCCCAACATCCCCCACCAAACGGTGCCTGTCGGCAAGGATGACAGCGAAAATGTCGAGTTGCGCCGCTTTATGCAACCCAAGCAATTTGATTTTGAGCCCAAGGCGCATTGGGATATCGGGGCGGAATTAGGCATTCTCGACCCCGAAACGGCGGCCAAGGTAACGGGGGCTCGGTTCCATTTTTATAAAGGGGCAGGGGCAAGGCTGGAACGCGCGATAATCAACTTCTTCCTTGACACCCACACCGCCAACGGCTACACTGAGGTCTTTCCGCCCTTTATGGTCAACCGGGCGTCCATGACCGGAACGGGTCAGCTTCCGAAGTTTGAGGAGGACGCCTTTAAGCTTAGCAATGTCGATTATTTTCTTATCCCGACCGCCGAGGTTCCGGTGACCAACATGCACCGGGACGAGATTCTGGACGGGACAAGCCTGCCGCTTAAATACTGCGCCTATTCGGCGTGTTTTCGCGCCGAGGCGGGAAGCGCGGGACGCGATACAAGAGGGCTGATAAGACAGCATCAATTTAACAAGGTGGAGCTGGTCAAGTTTGCCGATCCCGAAAACAGCTATGAGGAGCTTGAAGGGCTGACAAGGGATGCCGAGCGGGTTTTGCAGCTTTTGGAGCTGCCCTACCGAGTGGTTGGGCTTTCGACCGGCGACCTCGGCTTTTCGAGTGCAAAAACCTATGATATCGAGGTCTGGATGCCGTCATATAACAGGTATGTCGAAATCTCAAGCTGTTCGAATTTTGAAGATTTTCAGGCGCGCCGCGCCGCAATCCGATTTAAAAAGGACGTCAAGGAAAAGGCTCGGCTGGTTCATACATTGAACGGCTCGGGGGTTGCGGTTGGACGCACGGTTGCCGCAATCCTTGAAAACTACCAAAACGCTGACGGCTCGGTTACCGTACCCGAGGTTCTGCGTTCCTATATGGGCACGGATGTCATTCAAAAATAGAAATTGTTAAAAACAAGCTAAAATAAAAGGACGGGCATCCGCCCGTCCTTAAAAATGAATAGAAAAGGGAAGCCTGCAATGTCTGTTGAAGATGTTAAAAAATATCTTGATAAATGGGGACGCGGAAAGGATGTGCTGGAGTTTGACTCCTCCAGCGCGACGGTCGAACTGGCGGCCGCCGTCCTGGGAGTGGAGTCCGGACGGATTGCAAAAACACTCAGCTTTAAGCAGGGCGAGGGCTGTATCCTTATCGTGACGGCGGGGGACACAAGGATAGACAATTCCAAGTTCAAGGCCGAAATCGGCTGCAGGGCTTCCATGCTGTCACCCGACGAGGTTTTGAAGCATACCGGATATGCAGTCGGCGGGGTGTGCCCGTTCGCCCTCCCTCAGGGGCTCAGGGTTTATGCCGATATCTCGCTTAAAAGATACCGGACAATTTTTCCCGCCTGCGGCAGCAGCAATTCCGCAATAGAGCTGACCGTTGACGAACTGACCGAATATGCCGGTATAGAAAAGTGGGTTGACGTCTGTAAAACCAGATAAATAATATACATAAGGTATAAAACAAACGTCAATATACGGGAGGGATTATATTGGGTCGGTATCCGGTGCCGCTTGATTACACATGGGATATGCGGATTACCTCTTTTGATGTGGGGCAGGACAGGAAACTCAAGCTTTCGAGCCAGCTAAAGCTGCAGCAGGAGGTAGGGGAGCGGCAGTTTGAGCAGGGAGGGCTGGGCTTTGAGGAGCTGGTCCGCAACGGGTTGGCATTTGTCATAACCCGCACCAACAGCGTTATCCACCGCCGACCCGAATTCAACCAGGAGATAAGGCTGACAACCTGGCACCGAAGCTCAAAAGGGGTTCAGTTCTTTCGTTGCTATCAGTTTTACGATAAAAACGGCGAGCCGCTTATCGAGAGCGTTTCGGCCTTTGTGCTGGTCGATCCCGACACCCATAAAATCCTTCGCCCCTCGGTTTTTTCGAGCTTTGCGGTGACCGAACAGCCCGATAGGCTCAATGGTTGTCCCGACCCGGAAAAATGCAGCCTACCGAATGGCTTGCAGTCCGCCGGATTCAGGGATGTGCGCTGGTCCGATACCGATTATAACGGTCATCTGAACAACGCGGTATATGCCGATATTATAATGGATGCCCTGCCGAGGGAAACCAGAAACCGTGATATAAAAGGGTTTACAATCTCCTTTCTGAACGAAGCGCTCGAGGGCGAGATAATCGAGCTGGCGGCAGGCATCCGACACGGTGAAAGCGGGGACAGGGCATGGGTTTCGGGCAGCCACTCAAGAGGCCGCTGCTTTGATGCCTGTGTGAGCTTTAAGCCCGAATAAAAGGAGGGGATTACCCTTGACAGCCTTTGAGACCGCGCGAAGCCGCGGGCTTGCCCGCCTGCATGAGCGCCGCGGAATCGGAACCCTCGGAGAGCGAAGCCTGCATGTAATCCTCAAATACTGGATAGACCCCGACGAGGCCCACCACGAGGTACCCCTTGGGCTGGGCAGGCTGGTGGCCGACGTTTTTGACGGAGGGAGGGTATATGAAATACACACCCGCTCCTTTAACACCCTGCGGCCCAAGCTGGAGAAAATCCTGCCCGAGCATCCCGTAACCGTGGTTTACCCGATTGCGCGTGAAAAGCGGATTGTCTGGGTCAACCCCGAAAGCGGGGAGACCACGAAACCCCGCCGTTCCCCCAAAACCGGAAGAGTTTGGGACGCCTTTTACGAGCTTTACAAGATTAAAATGTTTCTGCGTGACGAAAGGCTGACCATCAGATTGGTCATGCTTGATATGGATGAATACCGCCTGCAGGACGGCTGGTCGCGCGACGGCAAAAGAGGGGCCCACCGTATGGAGCGGATTCCCTGCGCCCTGTATGAAACAATAGATTTGAACAAGCCCGAGGATTATACCGCCTTGCTGCCCCGGGATCTGTCCCCGGAGTTTACCGCCGCCGAGCTGTCGGCAGTTTTAAAAATCCCAAGACGCAGGGCGACCGAAATATGCAACGTATTGTATAATATAGGCGCGATTATACGCACAGGAAATAAAGGCCGTGCGTTTTTGTATAAAAAAGCGGAGGCATAAAGCATGCTCCCCGCTTTTTTCACTTTTAAGTTGTCACATTCGGCTGATAGGGTTTAATCTGTTTGGCAAATTCGTCAAGCTGTTTTTGGGTGTAGGGCGGGGCGTTTACCCGTTCCTCGTCGCAGCTGCGGAATATCTCGGGCTTGCGGTAGCGATTGAGGACATAGCGCGGCACAACCGGCAGCTCGTTTGCCATCGTGAGCAGGTCGTCAACGCTAAGCTGGGGAAAAACCGTGGTTCGGACTTCAAACGCCGCCCCCTTATCGGTCAAAAGCTCTATGGTTTTCAAAACGTCTTCGCCCGACACATGACCGCCGCAGACATCCCGGTATTTTGAAAGAGGCGCCTTGTAATCAACTGCAAAATAGTCGCAAACCCCCTTTTCAAGCACCTTTGCCACCGCGTCGGGGTTTGAGCCGTTGGTATCCAGCTTTACCCTGAATCCATACCGCTTTAATTCTGCCAAAAAACCAACCAAATCCTCTTGAAGCGTGGGTTCGCCGCCGCTGACGACAACCGCATCGAGCAGGCCGACGCGCGAGCCGAGAAACCCCCGCACATATTCAAGGCTGATTTCCTCCTGCCCGCCGCCTATTATCCGACGGTTATGACAGTAAAAGCAGTCGTAGTTGCAGCCCGGAACAAAAAACACGCAGGACACAAGCCCCGGATAATCGACAAACGAGCTTTTTACCATTCCCGCAATGACCATAAATCCACACCCTTATTACTACCCAATGTAAATACCGCCGGACATTATACCGGCGGTATTTACATTTTTCTTGTTACCGAAAAACTATATCACATATTTCTTGCGGTTTCTGTACTCCTCTTTTTTGCCGGTATTGTAGTTTTGGACCGGACGGAGATAACCGACAACCCGGCTCCACACCTCTGTATCAATCCCGCATTCGGGGCAGGAGAAATGTTCGCCCGAGATATACCCGTGGTTATTGCAGATTGAGAAGGTAGGGGTGATGGAGATATACGGAAGCTTGTAGTTTGTGAAAATCTTTTTTATGAGATTTTTTGTAACCTTGGGGTCGTGAATCTCCTCTCCGAGATAAAGATGCAGCACCGTACCGCCGGTATAAAGCGACTGCAGCTCGTCCTGAAGCTCAAGGGTTTCAAAAATGTCGTCGGTATATCCGACGGGAAGCTGTGAGGAGTTGGTATAGTACGGAACATCCTCGCCCGCGGTTATAATATCGGGATAACGCTCCTTGTCCTTTTTGGCGAGACGATAGCTTGTCCCCTCGGCGGGGGTGGCTTCAAGGTTGTAGTAATTTCCGGTTTCGTCCTGAATATCCATGATAACGTCCCGCATGTAATTGAGCGCCCGAACGGCAAATTCCTGTCCGCCCTTGGTGGTGAGGTCGCAGTCCTTGCCGAAAAGGTTCTGACACGCCTCGTTCATGCCGATAATTCCGATGGTGTTGAAATGGTTATACCAATAGCTGCCCGTCCGCTCATACACGTCCTGAAGGTAGTTTGCCGAATAGGGATAAAGCCCCTTTGCGGTTTGCTCCTCAATAACCTTGCGCTTGATTTCAAGGCTGTTTTTTGCGATGTTCATCTGTTGCCACAGCCGGATTTTAAATTCCGATTCGGTCTTGGAAAGATAGGCAAGGCGGGGCAGGTTGATGGTGACGACCCCAATCGAGCCGGTGAGCGGGTTTGAGCCGAACAATCCGCCCCCGCGCTTGCGCAGCTCGGCGGTGTTCAGCCTGAGCCGGCAGCACATCGAAAGGGCGTCCTCGGGAGAAAGATCCGAGTTCAGATAGTTGGAGAAATAGGGTATACCGTATTTGCTGGTAATCTCCATAAATTTATCGACAACCGGACTGTCCCAGTCAAAATCCTTGCCTACGTTAATGGTGGGGATTGGGAAGGTGAACACCCGCCCTTTGGAATCCCCCTCCATCATGACGTCGCAAAACGCCGTGTTCAGCAGGTTCATTTCCTCCTGAAAATCGCCATATGTCTCCTTCATGACCTGTCCGCCCGCAATGACGGGCTGGTCCTTGAGGGTGCGGGGCGGGACTATATCAAAGGTGAGGTTGGAGAAAGGGCACTGAAAACCTACCCGGGTGGGCACATTGAGGTTAAAGATGAATTCCTGAAGAGCCTGACGGACGGTCTTGTAGTCCAGCTTGTCATACCGGATAAAAGGGGCGCAATATGTATCAAAGGAAGACCATGCCTGTGCGCCTGCGCTTTCGCCCTGTGTGGTAAAGGTCGAGTTTACAATCTGACCGAGGAAGGAACGCAGGTGCTTGGGGGGCTTGGATTCCACCTTGCCGGGAACGCCGCCGCAGCCCTTCATCAATATCTGGCGCAGATCCCATCCGGCGCAATAAGGCCCGAAAAACCCCAGATCATGGATATGTATTTCGCCCGAAAGATGGGCATTGCGAATCTCGTCGGGATAAACCTCGTGAAGCCAGTAATTTTTAGTAAAGGCCTCGCGGATATAGTTATTCAGCCCGTTGATGGATTTCTGGGTGTTGGCGTTTTCGTTTATCTGCCAGTCGCGGTCATTGAGATATTCGGTGAACATATTAATGGTTGCACCGATCAGGGCGTTGGACTCCCGGGCCGAACGCCTTTTTTCACGGTAGAGAATATAGGCCTTGGCGGTTTTTGCATGTCCCGACTCAATCAATACCTTTTCAACGATGTCCTGAATGCTTTCGACATCGACAACTCCATCGGGGTAACGCTGCTCGGCAATCCGGACAACCTCGTCTCCGAGCTTTTCCGAAAGGGAAAAATCGTTTCCGCCCACAGCGGTTGCCGCCTTGTAAATAGCAAGAACAATCTTCTCCTTCTTAAAAGGAACTGTGGATCGGTCACGCTTAATGATTTGAGTCAACGCCACAAAAAACCCCACCTTTTCTTGTATGTTATGAACAGAATTTATTATAAATGAACCACAATATATATTGTTTATATTATAATCCGGACACAAGATATATTATAAGTCAGGAGGTATGGCTTGTCAATCGACTTCTTACACTATTTTTTAAAGTTCGGAGATTCAAGGCCGTAAAAGCCCCGCGCTGATGTTTTTTATTATAAAAAAGTGTATAAATTGCACCGAAATTCAAATAATAAATTAAAATCAAGAAAGGGGTTTTTATCGATGTCTTCACTAAACCAGATTGAGCTGCAGCATCTTCGCCACATCATCGGAGAGCATGATATGGTATGCGAAAAGTTTCAAGCCTATGCACAGCAGGCGATGGACCAGCAGGTGAGAAGCTATTTTGAAAAGTCCGCTCAGGATGCCAAGAAAACCAAGCAGCAGCTTATGTCATTTTTGAAATAAAGGGGGGTGCGGATATGTTGCAGGATAAAACCATGGTAAACGACGCGCTGTCAATGGCCAAGGCGAGCCTTACTACCTACACCACGGCTATTGCCGAATGTGCCAACCTCGAACTTAGGTCGGCACTTCAGCAGATACGCGGCAACGACGAAAAAGGGCAGTACGAACTGTATAAGCTGGCGGAGTCCAAAGGGTTTTACAAGCCCGCAATGATGGCGGCGGATCAGGATATTCAACAGATCAAGTCGGAATTGCAGCAGGGATAAAACAAAAAGGCTTTTGCGAAAGCAGGTGGTTCGCAAAAGCTTTTTGTTGGTATTTTATAAAGCGATCATTTCCATAACCTCGTCCAAGGAGCGGACGGGGGCGGCGCAGCTTTGGTTTTGACAGACGTAAAAGGCGGGCAGGGGTTGCTCCAACGAATAGCTTTGGGTAAATGGGGCGATTTTTTCAAGCTGCTTTGCATTTTCGGGTGTTTTTATCAGCACCGATATCCAGGGATAAAAGCCGCGCGAAAAGGCGTCCGACACCTCGGTCTGCTGCTGTTTGTCCTTTACAAGACAGACGATTTCGGCGGTGGGGTAGACCGCCTGCATCAGTGCCATAAGAGCAAAGCTGAAGGAAGCCGGATGGTCGGAAAACGGCCTGCCGTAAAACTTAAGTTGGCGATCTGCCGCCTCCCGCCACGCTTCCTGTCCGGTATACGCCGCCAGCCGAATAAGACAATATGCCAAAACCGAGTTGCCCGACGGCATGGCACCGTCATATTGCTCCTTGGGTCGGTATATCAGGGGCTCGGAATCGGACGGGTTCATAAAAAAGCCGCCCCGACTGTCCGAAAATCGGACAAGGGTGGTTTGGGCGAGGGCGTGGCATATCTCGAGATACTCGATTTGACAGGTTGCCTCGTACATCTCAAGATATGCCCACGCGAGAAAGGCGTAGTCGTCGAGAAGACCGCTCCCTTTCGCCCTGCCCTCCCGATAGCTGATAAGCAGATTGCCATTGCTGTCGGTCAGATGTTCTTTAATAAATGCAAGCGCCCGGCGGGCGGCGACAAGGTATCTCGCCTCGCCCAGAGCCCGGTATGCCCGTATATATGCGACGACCGTCAGGGCGTTCCACGAGGTCAGAATCTTATCGTCCTTGTGCAGGGCGGTTCTGTTTAATCGGTATTCCCGAAGTCGGGGCAGCATGTTTTCGATTTCGGGGTCGGGTTTTTCAAAATCGGGATTATCGATAAGGTTGGGGATGTTCCTGCCCTCAAAATTTCCCCTGTCGGTAATATCAAAATACCTGCAAAAACGCTCACCGTCGGCGCTTCCGAGCACCCCCGCGATTTCGGACAGGGTAAAGGTGTAACAACGCCCCTCCTCGCCCTCGCTGTCGGCATCCTGCGCCGAATAAAATCCGCCCTCGGGAGAGGTCATCTCGCGCTGTATATAGGACAGGTTTTTTTCCGCGACCTCTTTATAAAAGGGGTTGCCGGTTACCTGAGCGGTTTCGAGCAGGGATATGGTCAAAAGGGCGTTGTCGTAGAGCATCTTTTCAAAGTGGGGAACCAGCCACCTCTCATCTGTGGAATACCGCGAAAAGCCGTAGCCGATATGGTCGAAAATCCCGCCCCGATACATCTGCTGCAGAGTCTTTTCAACCATAAAAAGGGCGTTGGGGTGTATCTTTAAAAGGTGGCAGCGAACCAAAAACATGAGGTTGTGGGGGGTAGGGAATTTAGGGGAATAGCCGAAGCCGCCGAACTCCTCGTCAAAGGCGCGGTCAAAATATTTTGCCGCCTTTTCAACGGGGGAGCTGTCAAGCTCATAGCTTTCGGCCGAATCCCCCGCCGCCGAGATTGCCGCGGCAATCTCCCCGCCCGCGGCTGTCAGCTCATTGGGCGCCGTCCGCCACCTGTCGGCGGCGGTTCTGAGAATATCCAGCAGGCCCGGCCGCCCGTACCGGCTCTTTTTTGGGAAATAGGTTCCGGCGAAAAAGGGCTTTTGGTCGGGCGTCATAAGAATGGTCAGGGGCCAGCCCCCGCTTCCGGTCAAAGCCTGACAAACGTTCATATAGACCGAGTCGATGTCCGGCCGCTCCTCGCGGTCAACCTTTATCGAGATAAAATTTTGATTGAGAAAATCCGCCACCTCATCATCCTCAAAGGATTCATGCCCCATCACATGACACCAGTGGCAGGTGGAATAGCCGATTGAAAGTAAAACCGGCTTGTTCTCGGCCTTTGCCCGCTCAAACGCCTCCCCGCCCCACGGGTACCAGTTCACGGGATTGTACGCATGCTGAAGCAGATAGGGCGAGGTTTCGTTGATTAGTTTGTTGG
>JAAYKB010000011.1 GCA_012522615.1 Clostridiales bacterium | reverse complement strand
TTACTTACTGATCCTCTTCGGGTTCTGCCAAAGGAATCTCTACAGGCTCTTCGCCTTCGATATCATGGAGCTCGTCGACGTCATGATCGAACTCGCCGCAACAGCAGTCGTCCAAATCATAATCAATCGTATCTCCATATGAAGCAAGCGCCCGTTTCTTTGCACGCATACGCAGAAAAATAACTGCCAGCGTAGTCAGGGCAGCGACAACCGCTGCAAGAATGATGACCAAGGTAAGTTTGTTTTCGCGGTTTTTCATATTCAATGCCATGCCTTTCCGTGCCATCCGTATCTCATACTTTTGAATATTCTCCGTTTGAAAAGAAAACAAAACATAGAGAGCGGCACAAATATTTTTCAATAGCATCAGGGTGGTTTTTCGGCTGTAATATTATTTCCAGAAGTATAATTATAATACCGCTTTCTTAAAACTAAGTCAAGACCGAGCAGGAATTAAGTTTTTAATCAATCTGAATCCTTGGAGCTTGTGGTTTTAAGCAACGAGCGGTACAGCTTGATATATTTATTTGCCGATTGTCCCCAGCTGAAATCCGCCTTCATACATCTGCCCATCAATGCTGCCCAATACTGTTTATCTTCATATGCATTGAGCGCGCATCGGATAGTGTTCATCATGTCTTCATCATTATATGATTTAAATGTAAAGCCTATTCCTCTTTCGTCTTTACAGTCCGAGATACTGTCCTTTAATCCGCCGGTTTCCCGTACTACCGGAACAGTGCCGTAGCGGCATGCAATCATCTGTGATGTTCCGCACGGCTCGCTTTTTGACGGTACAAGAAGAATATCGGAGCCTGCGTAAATCTTATGTGCCAATTCGGGTGTATAACCATGGTTGTAGCTCATTTTTGTGGGATACCGTGACTGCATTTCCCTGAAAAAGTTTTCATAGAGCCAATCTCCCGAACCAAGCAGGACAAACTGAACATCCTCCTTAAGGAGTTTTTCAAGCGAGGATTTTACAAGATCGATTCCTTTGTAGGGTACAAGACGTGTGACCATGGACAGGATAGGAAGGTCGACGTTTTGGGGCAGACCCAACCTTTCCTGCAGCCTTTTCTTATTTTCTGCCTTTCCGGACGGATCGTCGGCAGAATAATTTGCCCAAATCATGGAATCACTTTCGGGGTTATTGACATCGGTATCTATACCGTTGAGAATACCGTGCAGCTTCCATTCTCTCATTTTGAGTATGTCATCCAGACCGTGTGAGAACCACGGGTCTAAAATTTCCTTAGCATAGGTCGGGCTAGCAGTTGTAACACAATCGGCAGCTTCGATTCCGCCTTTCATCAGGTTTATTACCCCGTCAAGCTCAACAACCGCGCTGGCTTCGGGCGGGATTCCGAAAACATCCTCAAGGATTTCAAGCCCGTATTTTCCTTGATACTGTATGTTATGGATGGTGTAAACGGTTTTTATGTTTTCATAGCCCTCGCGCCATCTGAAAAACAGGTTATAGTAGACAGGAACAAGCGCCGTTCGCCAGTCGTTGGCATGAATAATATCGGGCTTAAAGTCGATGTAAGCCAGTATTTCAAGCACGGCACGGGAAAAAAACGCAAAACGTTCAGCATCGTCATAATGCCCGTAAAGTCCCGGACGTTTGAAATAATACTGATTATCAAGCAAGTAATATATGACTCCGTTATATCGCGTTTCAAAAACGCCGCAATACTGCCTTCTCCATGCGACCGGAACCGAAAGGCTTGTTAGAAAGGTCATTTTCTCTTTTAATTCTTGCGGTATATCCTGATATAACGGCATGACAACGCGGCATCCTATCAGCCTGACGCGTAGTGCATGCGGCAGGGAACCGGCCACGTCAGCCAAGCCCCCCGAAGCAGCAAAAGGGAGAGCCTCACTGGTTGCATATAAGATCTTCATGGGTTGGATGGCTCCTTTCGACGGACAAATCCATTATGCTGCAAAAAGAAGTATCCAATGGATTTTTCAAGTTTATGATTTAAGCAGGTTAATCCTTGCTCAAAACTCAATATGAAATGTTTCGGTAAAATCTCGATAAAAAGCAAAAATATCTCTATATTATTTATCGGACAATCTAAGCCATAATTCACATATTTTTGAAATGTAAAAAACTATCACACCCTTTACCGATCAGATACCAATCATATTTCGGTGAAAGTAAACTTATTTTTAAGGAAGATATTCTGTTGTTAAGTTACGGAAAATTCACAATGCAATAATATGCAATAATATATATATTTTATAATATATTTTATCAATTAAGTGAAATTATTTCAAGTTATTTTGTAAAGTTTCTTAAATATTTTTTGCGATACGTATGTAGTTTTTGGCTAAACTTACAACAATAATAATTATTTCATTGTTTATAATGCTCTGTAATATAATACTATGCTAAATGATTAAAATAAAATACGGCAAGCTGTGTTCGGTCGCGGAGGTCCAGTTTATCCAAAATAGAGCTTAGATAATTCCTGACTGTGCCCTCGCTGAGGAACAGGCTTTCGGCAATTTCGCGGTTGTTCATACCCTTGGCGACCAAAGCTATAATCTCTTGCTCCTTGCCGCTTATTCCGTAGCTCTCATAATCGGTATTTTGAGAATTCTGCATAAGTTTGGGAAGCCGGGTTACTATTTCGCTTCCAAAAACACTTTGACCGGAATACACCGCTTTGAGGGCGGGAGCAATATTGTCAAACTTCTGCTTTAACAGGTATCCCTTTGCCCCGATTCGCAGGGCTTTTATGATATACTCATCATCAGAGAATGTGGTGAGATAGAGTATCCTTGCATCGGGCATTTCGGCAAGGATTTGCTCTCCGGCTTCAAGGCCGGTCATACCTTCCATCCTTATATCCATTAACAAAACATCCGGCATCAGCTTTTTAAAAAGCTCAACCGCCTCGCGCCCGCCTCCCCCGGTACCCGCTACCTCTATTTCCGGGTCGGCCTGGAGTATAATCTTCAGTGATTCGCATACCAGACGGTCATCATCTACAATGAGAACCCTCATTTATGAATCGCTCCTTTCGCTCAACGGTTGCTTTTTTGGAATTGAAATAAATATCTTGAAACCGTTCCGGCTGTCAATATGTATGTTGCCGTCAAAGGACGTCACCCTCTCCGACATACTGTTCAATCCCATACCGCCCCGCGTCTGTGTTGCTCCCTGTCCGTTATCCTGAATAATAAGCTGGTAAAATCCCGGATGCTCCCTTAAGGTTATGCTTGCCCGGGTTGCGTCCGAATGTCTTGCTATATTTGACAGGGCCTCGCGTATTATTGAGAGAAGGGCGTATTTAAGCCCGCTGTCCATCATTCCATCGATATCGTAATCAAGCTGGACGGGGCAAAAGGAAAAATCCCTGATAAGCGCTTTAACCTGCACATTGAGGTCAATCGACTCGTTATGCAGGTCATGAACGCTTTGGCGTATGCTGTCCATGGCATGGGACAGGGTATCCTTCAAACGGTTGAGCGACTCGCCTGCGGCAGCGTCCTTATTGACGGTAATCATAGCCCCGACCTGCAGAATTGAGCGCGACAGCATGTGACCGACATTATCGTGTATCTCTCGGGCAATACGGTTGCGCTCTGCAAGGGTGGCAAGCCTGATTTCAACGTCCTGCTTTTCCATAAGCTCCATGTTTTTGCTTTCCAGCAGCATTGCGGTTTCCTTCCCGCTGTCCCTCTGCCGAACAAGCTCGTTTCTGATGCGTTCCAGCATTACGGCGCGGCGATATAAAAAATAGGACAGCAGAATAAATACCAGTATAAAAGCGGTGTTTATCGAAATCCCGGAAACAAGAAGGGAGGCGGCGGCAAGCGGAAGCATAACAGCCGCGGTATAGACCGAAATACCGCATACAAATACATCGTAAAGGACAAGGGGAAGGAAACCGGTGAATTCGGTTCGATATATACATAAAAAAGTGTATATGGTTGCAAGGGTGTAAACATATTTCCGCTCGGTATATACACCCGCAAGCGCGCTGACGGTTATGCAGACCAGCAGCGAAACGACGGAATAAACCGTAAGAGACTGTGTCATCATCAGAATGCAGCCGCACAAAAGGAGTAGAAGCTTGTCCTCAATCGCCTTCAAAAACATACCCCTTTCCCATATATTCCCTTGACTCTTACAGTTTATCATGTCTTTTATAAATAGGCAAAATAAATTTAACAATAACATTTGACTACATGAATCCGCAAGAATAAAATTTAAGCGGCAGCCGGAAAATGGCTGCCGCTTTCGGGTGTGTCGTATCTTATAATTGTTCGCTTTCTTTAATAAGCAGCTTGATTGCGTTTACTGCGGCTGTTGCCGCCTTTGAAGTGTCATGTACCGGCGTGTTGGGCAAGCCGGCTGCTTCGCGCTCTTGATTCCATATGACATGAAGTATGCATCCGGCACGGATACCGCGGGCTGCCGCCGTGATAAACAAGGCGGCGCTTTCCATTTCGGAAGCCAGACAGCCGCCCTGTATATAGGCTTGCCACTGGTTTTTAAGCTGATAGGAAACCGGCGAATCCTCGGGCCTGTGCTGCCCGTAAAAGGAATCCTTGCATTGTACAACTCCGATATGAACCTTTTGTCCGGTTTGACGGGCGGCGGCTGCCAATGCCGATGTGACGCCGAAATCCGATACGGCGGGGAAGGGGAGGGGCAGGTATTCCTGCGAGGTGCCCTCCTGCCGGATAGCGGCGTTTGATATTACCAAATCGCCGCCGCAGACATCAATCGCCATGCCGCCGCAGGTGCCCACCCTTATCATGGTGCTAACCCCGCATCTTGCAAGCTCTTCGACGCAGATGGCGGTCGAGGGTCCGCCGATACCATGAGAGATTACAAGGACGCGCCTGCCCGAGATTTGGCCTGACCAACTCGTATATTCGCGCTTGCTGGCGAGGAAGGCAGGCTCGTCCAATAAACGCGCAATGCTTTCCACCCGTCCGGGATCGCCCGTCAGGATTGCATATTCGGCCCCCTGTTCGGGTGTAAGCCCGATATGGAACATGACTTTTTCATTAAAATCCAACCTGCTTCGTCCTTTCTGCCCTTAATTTCGTATAAAAACATATCCGTTCCCTGTGATAAGGGGACGGATACGGCGGTTTAAAGCATATCTTTGCGGTGCAGTAAATACCCGACTACGCCCATGAGGGCAAAGGATATCACGATTGGGAACCAGAAATACTGGGCCAGCGGCAAGCCTTGGACGTTCATGCCGTAAAAGCCCGCGATGATGTTGGGGATGGAGATTACGATTGTGATGGATGCGAGAACCTTCATTACAATATTCAGGTTGTTGGATATAACCGAGGCAAAGGCATCCATTGTGCCGGACAGGATGTTCAGATAGATGCTGGACATCTCGACGGCCTGCTTGATCTCAATCAGGACGTCCTCGAGAATGTCCTGATCGTCTTCGTACAGCTTGATATACCTGCCCCGCATCATCTTTTCAAGTGTGGTTTCGTCCGATTTGAGGGAGGTCGAGAAGTAGACCAGAGATTTTTGAAGGTCAAGAAGCTGGATTAGCTCCTTGTTTTTCATTGATTTGCGAAGCTGGCGTTCAAGCTGGATGGAGATTTTATCAATCTGCTTTAGATGCTGCAGGAATCTTGTCGCAACCCGGAGCATTATAAACAACACAAACTGGGTTTTTAATTCCGTATGGACATTCTTCACGATGCCCTCGGTGAATTCGGTAATAATTGAATTCTCACGGAGGGACACCGTAATTACATTGGTTTGTGTAACAAGTATGCCCATCGGCATGGTCGAATATGTCACGCCGTTTTCGGTGACCTCGCACACCGGAGTATCGATTATAATAAGCGTGTTTCCGTCTTCGCTTTCAATACGAGAGGATTCCTCCTCATCCAAGGCGGCACGGAGGAAATCAGGTTCGAGTGAAAAGCTGTTAATCAGAAAATTAATCTCTTTTTCATCCGGATTGACAACATCAATCCAGCAGCCGTCCTCCATCTCGTCAATCGGACGGATACGGCCGTTGATTGTCTTGTAGTATGCAAGCATTTTCGCACACCCCTTTCCCGGGGCGTGTCAGCTGTGAATACAATGCGCCCCGTTTGATTTTATTTTTTGTTGGCATAATCGACCGGCAGGGTCAGGGCTCACCATATCCACCTCCGTAAAATGCTGAATTTTCTATATGTAGTATAGCACAAAACGAGAAGATTGCAAGAGGATATCGAAGATATTCGGATATCCTGCAGCGAAAATAGCCGAATCTGACGATTTCAGCCGGAAACAGCCCGATTTAAAACAAAGCTGTTTTATTATATGCGGTTGGTTAATATTATCACAAAAGTTCGGAACAAAT
>JAAYKB010000076.1 GCA_012522615.1 Clostridiales bacterium | reverse complement strand
TTAGATAAAACGGCGCGCGTTTCAAAACAAAAAAGCGCATGCAAAAGGCGGGCGGAAAAATCCGCCGTTTACCCTTCGCATGCCTTCAAAAAATCTAATTTTTTGAATTTATACCGTTGTTTTGCTACGACAATCATGTTATAATCATAACCGTCATAGTGCCGTAACAACGGTTGTGAAGGGTGGTGTGTTCACCTTTCGCAGGACTGGTGTGTGTCCGCACATCAGTCTGCTATGACACTTTTTTTGTTATAAGCGGGAGAGATGCTTCTGAGAAACTCCCCGCCTTAATTATATTGAACCATGTTTTTACATTGTTGTCAAGATGTTTTTGGGGAATTGTGGAATATTTAGATATTAGATATTAGATTTTAGATGTTAGATGTTACGTGGACGGGGATTTAGGGTGAGGCGGGAGTAGGCAGGAAGCAGGGAGCAGGGAGCAGGAAGCAGGGAGCAGGAAGCAGGAAGCAGGAAGCAGGGAGCAGGAAGCAGGGAGCAGGTGCGGGGGCGATTTTTTGAATATAACGGATATAATAAGGGATTATTATCGGGTATTAATGGTTTTTAATTTAGGTCACCTCTATTATTTATTTATTGAACTAATAAGAAAAATCTGTCTTTACAATCGGTAAGATTTATGTCATAATATCAAAGAAAATCCAGAATCAAGCCGGATAAGTTATAGGAGGGTTATTTATGAAGGAAAAAAAAGAGCGTCTGAGACCAGCGGATTATGTCTTGGGCGTCCAGCACCTGTTCGCTATGTTTGGCGCCACGGTTCTTGTCCCGCTTTTGACGGGGTTAAATCCCGCATTGGCATTGGTATCGGCAGGTATCGGTACTCTTATATTCCACGTATGTACCAAGTTTAAGGTTCCTGTATTCCTAGGCTCATCATTTGCATTTATTGCTCCTATTGCCACTATTGTAGCAACACAGGGTGTGAACGCTGCACAAGGTGGTATTATTTTTGCCGGTTTGCTGTATCTTTTGTTCGCGCTTATAGCATTTTTGATTGGTCCCGACCGTATAAAACGGATTTTCCCTCCGGTTGTAACCGGACCGGTTATCATAGTTATCGGAGTCGGGCTGGCTTATGCGGCAATTAACGATGCTTTCGGGCTGTTCAGAGAATTCAGTGTTTCGGATGGCGGAGCAGTATCCAGCATACTTACCTTTGATTCCTTAAGCATACTGATTTCGGTTTTTGTTGTAATCGTTGTTGTATGCGTCTCGGTGTTTATGAGAGGGTTTTTCAAGCTTATTCCGATATTGTTCGGTATTGTTGCCGGATATCTTTTGTGCGTCGTTCTTCATTTGCTCGGCATCTATACAATGAATTTTGAAGCGGTTGCAAATGCGCCGTGGGTTAATATTCCGTATGTAACAGAAGGCTTCTTTTCACTTCCCTCCTTTAACATAACGGCGATCCTGACGATTGCGCCGGTTGCCATTGTGACCTTTATGGAGCATATCGGCGATATTACAACAAACGGCATGGTTGTCGGGCAGAATTTCTTCAAGGATCCGGGTCTGCACAGAACGCTTATCGGCGACGGTATTGCCACTTCTTTTGCCGGATTTATCGGAGGTCCTGCCAACACGACATACTCCGAGAATACCGGCGTTCTTGCCACAACAAAAAACTATAATCCCAAGATCCTTCGTATTGCCGCCGTGTTTGCGATAATACTCGGCTTTTTCGGTAAATTCGGCGCGGTTCTCCAGACCATTCCCAATCCCGTTAAGGGTGGGGTTGAAATAATCCTGTTCGGTATGATTGCCGCAATCGGTATCCGTACTATGTCCGAAGCCGATCTGGATTTTACAAACAGCCGCAATCTTATTATTGTAGCCCTGATACTTATTGTGGGTCTGGGCGTCAATATTGCCACATATGACGCGCTGAACTTTACGACCTCGGGTATTCCGGTTCAAATCGGTGATGTCAGCATGTCGATGTCCGGACTCTTCCTTGCTGTTGTGGTGGGTATTGTCGCGAATCTTATTTTACCTTTAAAAGCTGATGATACAGCAGATGAAAAATAGGTTATAAAAGCTATATACTAAAATAAAAATCAAAAATCCATCGGTACAAAAAATACCGGTGGATTTTTTATATAAAAGTGCGGGAAAAATTGATTGAAGGTCATTTTTCGGCAATTTTTTTTGTATGGTAAGGCTATTCTATTATCAACGAATCAAAAAAAGTGAAGAAATTTTATTGCTTCACTGAATAACCCCCCTAAAGCGGGGAATAATAATACTTATCTCAAGTAAGAAAGGTAATAGCCAAACCGCTTCACGAAAACCATAAATCCAAGTTTTCGCTCGCGCTTTGTCTGCCTTTCTAATTGAGATAAGTATAAAGAGAAATTTAAGTC
>JAAYKB010000010.1 GCA_012522615.1 Clostridiales bacterium | reverse complement strand
GGAAAAATATCGACGCTTTGCACCGTGTAATGTTTGTTCTGGGATTGATTATTTCGGCGGCAACAAGCACAATGCTGCTAATCAATCCGTTTCTCACCTCAATCCTTATTGATAGGGTTATTATCGGAGGGGATTCCGCCCCGCTTATTAGGCTGCTTGTCGGAATGTTGAGCGTGCAGATTTTGCGGCTGTCTCTTCGCTATATCATGATTATCATGCTTGAAAAATCCTCGCAAAGCATGCTTTATAACCTGAGATGCCGACTGTTCGGCGTCCTGCAAAATCAGGAAAGCCGCTTTTTTGACCGCCACCGAACAGGCGACCTCATGACGCGCCTGACGGGCGATCTTGAATGGTGCCGCCATATGGTATCCTTTATCTCCTACCAGATAGTGGACTCTGTCGTTATGTTTACAACAACTCTGGTCTTCTTCCTTATCATAGACTGGAAGCTGACTCTGACTCTGGTTGCTGTGACGCCGTTTTTGACGCTGATAACCCGGTCTTATTCAAAAAAGGTGCGACCGCACTTCATAGGAATGCGGGAACGCCTGTCAGAGATGAATACTGCAGCGCAGGAGAATATAGCCGGAAACAGGGTGGTTAAGGCATTTGCGCGCGAAGCCTTTGAACAGGAGCGGTTCGATAAGAGAAACCGCAGCTTCCGCGACGCAAACCTTGATATAAACCGTCTCTGGCTCCGGTTTTTTCCTGCTATCGAGGCTCTCGCCAATTTCATGACCGTTATAACCGTTTTTATCGGCGGGTTGTTCATAATCAGCGGCGACATCACGGCCGGTCAGTTGTCAATCTTCACTTCGCTTGCATGGGCGCTTGCCAACCCTATGCGCAATCTCGGCACCCTGCTAAACGATATACAGCGGTTTTTTACCTGCGCCAACAAGGTGATTGAGATATATTATTCACGCCCGCTTATTGCCGACAGGGAGGACGCCGAGGAGCATCAGGAAGTTAAGGGAAACATATCGTTTCGGGATGTCTGCTTTTCATTCGACAACGTCAAGGTTCTCGACCATGTGAGCTTTGATGTCAAGGCGGGTGAAACCCTTGCCATAATCGGCCCGACCGGCTCGGGAAAAACCACCATAATTAATCTTCTAGCAAGGTTTTATGATGTTGACAGCGGAGAGATTCTGCTGGACGGATGCGATGTCAGACGCTGGAAGCTGAACCAGCTCAGAGGCTCAATAGGCACTGCGACACAGGACGTTTTTTTGTTTTCGGATACGGTTGAGGGAAATATCGCCTTTGGCAACCAGTCCCTGAGTCAAGAGGAGGTATATGACTTCGCAAAGCGCGCCGCCGCACACGATTTTGTTAAAAAAATGCCCCAGGAGTATGATACCATCATCGGGGAACGCGGCGTCGGGCTTTCCGGGGGACAAAAGCAGCGCATCGCACTGGCGAGGGCGCTTGCACCCCGCCCGCCGGTGCTTGTGCTTGACGATACCACCTCGGCAGTCGATATGGAAACCGAAAAGCACATACAAAAACAGCTATCCGAGCTGCCTTATCCCTGCACGAAAATAATCATTGCACAGAGGATTTCATCGGTCAGAAACGCCGACCAGATAATCGTACTCGAACACGGGCGGATTACCGAACGCGGCACCCATGAGGAACTGCTGCGCCGCCGCGGATATTACTGGGAGACCTATGCATTGCAGAATGATATACCCTTTGCAACACAGAACGATATCCCGACAGGCCGCAATAATACGCAAGAAGCCGTTTTGGCGGAAGGGGGTGACCGCTGATGGCAAGGAATAAATTTGATATTGACGAGACCCTTGAATCCCCCTTCAGAATGGCACACCTGAAACGCGCCTTTGTCTATATCCGCCGTC
>JAAYKB010000009.1 GCA_012522615.1 Clostridiales bacterium | reverse complement strand
ATATTGGTGGACGTTAACGGACTTGAACCGCTGGCCCTTCGCACGTCAAGCGAATGCTCTACCAGCTGAGCTAAACGTCCATATTTTTGTTTGTATCCCGAAACCGGAACGAGAGCAATTATATATAAAAAAGATAAAAATGTCAAGGATTAAAAGCAAAAAGAAGCAAAAATATTTTGGAATATTAAATATAAAATATTGGGTGAATTTTATACCATACATCATTGATATATGGTATAATTGTTTTGATTTTTCATAAATCGGCATTGACTGGAGACTGTTGATGATGACATATAAGCAGGCGTTGGCATATATTGAGTCGCTGAAATCTGGCGGAATGAAACTCGGGCTTGCACGTATGGAGAGGATGCTGGAATTGTGCGGGCATCCCGAGCGCCGCCTGCGATTTGTCCATATTGCCGGCACCAACGGCAAGGGCTCTGTCTCACGTATGATTCAGTCTATTCTGACGACGGCGGGGTATCGTACAGGTCTTTTCACCTCGCCCGCGGTAACCGGGATACGTGATACAATTACGGTGGATGGGGCTTCGATTCCGGAGCGGGAATTTGCGGATATAACCCATCAGCTGTCCGTGATACAATCAAGGATGGCCGGGGATACGGCTTCGGAATTTGAGCTTACAACCGCATTGGCATTTCTCTATTTTGCAAGGATGCACACCGATATCTGCGTGGTAGAGTGCGGGCTTGGCGGCCGTGACGATGCCACAAACGTGATACCTCCGCCGCTTGCCGCGGTAATTACCCAGGTATCACCCGACCATACCTCCATACTTGGAAAAACGATTGCCAAAATCACCGAAAATAAATGCGGAATCATAAAACCGCCCTGTTCGGTGATAACATCACCCCGACAGGATGAGGATGCTTTGGCAGTCATATTCGAAAATGCCGCCGAAAAAGGACTCACCGTCCGCATGCCGTTGGAGGAATCGTCCCGGATAACCGGTCAAGCTCTCGTCAGGCTTGAATTTGTATATGACGGGATGGAAATCACCCTGCCCTTGACAGGGGAATTCCAAAAAGGCAATGCCATCACGGCGATTGAAGCAGTTCGCTCTTTGGAACAGGTGGGCTTTCCGGTCACAAAAGACCAGATTAAAAAGGGGCTGGAAACCGTCGCTATGCCGTGTAGGCAGGAGATTTTGCGAACCAATCCCCTGATTATGATTGACGGCGCGCATAATCCGCAGGGAGTCAAAGCCCTTGCCGAAACATTAAGCCGCTTTTCGATAAGCGGGCTTACCATGGTTGTCGGAATGCTGGCCGACAAGGATGCCGTCGGCTGTATGTCGTTGCTTATGCCATATTGCAGACGGGCTATCTGCTGTACACCGGACAATCCGCGCGCCCTGCCGGCGGCCAAGCTGGCGGAGATTATTAAGGTTGCCGGGCCCGGTTCGGATATTATTATCGAGGAATCCCCGTCATCGGCGCTGGAGCTTGCGCTTGCCCGCCCTGCTCAGCAAATCCTTATTGCGGGTTCGTTTTATCTTGCCGCCGTTCTGCGCCCACTTATACTAAAAAACAGGGGATATAAATAAAGACAAAGGAGATGAAGGGTAATGGGTAAAAAGATAACAGACAAGGTGACATGGGTTGGTAAGGTCGATTGGGAACTGCGTAAATTCCACGGAGATGAATACTCCACCCACCGCGGTTCGTCCTACAACTCCTATCTTATACGGGACAAAAAGACTGTGCTGATTGATACGGTATGGTTGCCGTATGATAAAGAGTTCGTGTCAAGGCTCAAGGAAGAGATTGATTTGAACCAGATAGATTACATTATAGCCAACCACGGCGAGGTGGATCACAGCGGCTCGCTGCCGGAACTGCTGCGTGAAATACCCGGCACCCCTGTTTACTGCACCGCCAACGCCGTCAAATCAATTAAAGGGCAATACCACGAGGACTGGAATTTTATCACCGTCAAAACAGGCGACAAGCTTGAACTGGGCGACACCACCCTTACCTTTATTGAAGCCCCCATGCTCCATTGGCCCGACACCATGTTCACCTATATGAGCGGCGACAATATTCTGTTTAGCAATGACGGATTCGGGCAGCATTTTGCGTCCGAGACACTGTTTAACGATTCGGTCGACCCGTCCGAGCTTTATGCAGAAGCCATAAAGTATTATGCGAACATCCTTACTCCGTTCAGCCAGATGGTCATACGCAAGATTAATGAAATTCAGGGATTGGGTCTTCCGCTGGATATGATATGCCCGAGCCACGGCATAATATGGAAGGATAACCCGATGCAGATTGTTGAAAAATATCTGAAATGGGCGGACGCCTATCAGGAAAATCAGATTACGATTGTCTATGACACCATGTGGAACGCTACCCGGCGGATGGCCGAGACCATTGCGGAGGGTATACTGGAGGCAGACCCGGACGTGACCGTCAAACTGTACAGTGCGTCAAAAACCGACAAGACCGATATCATCACCGAGGTATTCCGTTCCCGCGCCGTTGTTGTGGGTTCTCCTACCGTCAACGGCGGACACCTGTATGCTATCGCAGGCATACTTGAGCTCATGCGCGGCATGAAATTTAAAAAGAAAAAGGCTGCGGCATTCGGCAGCTACGGATGGAGCGGAGAGGCGGTAAAAATAATAAACGAGGAGCTGGAAAAGGCGGGCTTTGAGGTGGTTGATACCGGATACCGCGCAACATGGCTGCCCGATGAAAACCAGCTTGAACAGATAAGGGAATACGGCAAACAGCTGGCAACAAGGTTATAAACGCCAAGGTGTTAAAGATAGAAAGGACATGATTATTATGAAAAAAAGAACCGGTATGATTCTGGGTGTTATCGGCGGAATTCTCCTCCTTGCGATTATCATTGTTGGCTGGGGAATATCTACTTATAACGGAATCGTTGATACCAAGACAGACGTTGAGGCAAAGGCCGGAGCAGTCAGGGCGGATTTGCAGCGGAGAAGCGACCTGATTCCCAATCTGGTTGAAACGGTAAAGGGATATGCGGCACATGAAAAAGAAATTTTCACCGAGATTGCCGACGCCCGCGCGAAATTAGCCGGGGCGCGAACCATCGAAGAACAGGAGGCGGCAAACGCCGAGGTTTCGGGCGCTCTATCAAGGCTTCTGGCAATAGCGGAAAACTATCCCGATTTGAAGGCAAACCAGAACTTCATTAATTTGCAGACACAGCTTGAGGGCACCGAAAACCGGATTAATGTTTCGCGTAAGGACTACAATAACGCCGTTAAGGAATATAATCTGAGACTGCGCCGGTTTCCGTCCTCCATTATAGCCGGAATGTACGGATTTAAAGAGGCCGATATGTTCGAGGGCGATCAAGGTATCGAGTCTACACCGGATGTAAAATTTTAAAGAGTGACAAAAGCGCCTTTTTTATTTGGATTATATACCTATAACGGATATATAATCCAGAAAGGATATGGAACTTAAAATGTGCAGCTCGTGTTATAAGCTAAAGGTTTTGCTGGTGTGTTTGTTTGCGGTATCTGTTTTGAGCGGGTGCGGCGAGCAGGAGATGTCACTCGAACCGACCGAAAGGTTTTTTATCAACGATTTCGCCGATGTGATAGACCCGGAGGATGAAGATACAATCTATTCTCAAGGCGTGCGGCTTCAGGAGAAAACCGGTGCTCAGGTGGTTGCGGTTACGGTAGAGTCCCTGAACGGCCGGGATATTCGCGATTTTGGGGTGGAGCTCGCCCGCAAATGGGAAATCGGACAAGAGGATAAAAACAACGGTGTTCTGCTTGTTTTAGCGATAGAGGATCGCAAGGTCAGCATTGAAGTCGGATACGGACTCGAGGGCGGACTGACGGATATCAAAACCGGAATAATCCTTGACACCTATGCAACCCCCTATCTCAAGAAAAATGACTTTTCGACCGGAATACTGGGGGCATATAATGCCCTGGTAAACGAAGTGTATATCGAATACGGGATGCAGCCCGAAGAAGGGTACACTCCGGCCGAGGAGGTTGAAAACACAAACGAGTATGATAATGACCTCAACCAGCTTGCCGGTTTCATCGCGCCGTTTATAATTATCGTAATTTTGCTTGCGGTATTTATCAGCCGGAACCGACGGGGTGGACCGCCCACCATATTCTTCGGCGGATTCGGAGGACGCGGCGGAACCGGCGGGGGATTCAGCAGCGGAGGCTTCGGCGGTGGTGGAGGGGGCTTCAGTGGTGGCGGAGGAAGCTTCGGCGGAGGCGGAAGCTCGCGGGGCTTCTGAACGCTGGTGATGTTAATAATATCCCATCTGAAGGTGGGATGTATTGAGATATTTTAAATTGTACTGCCTGAATTAAAACCGGGACATGCAAATAATCATTTTGTCTTCATAAAATAATAAGTGATACCGTATATAGCGGTATCACTTATTATTTTACGGAGGGGAAGACAATTATGAAAGGCAATATCAAGGATGTATTTCCGGGAGGCAATACCTATAAGGGCTTTCATTCGTTCTATGATTATATGCTGCCGAATGATGAAGCAAACCGTATTTTTTGCATAAAGGGAGGCCCGGGGGTCGGCAAAAGCAGCTTTATGAAATCGGTTGCCGCCAAGTTTATTGATATGGGATGCGATGTGGAGAGACACCATTGTTCTTCGGATAACAATTCTTTAGACGGTATTGTTATCAAGCAGGCAAAGGTTGCGGTTTTGGACGGAACAAATCCGCACGTCGTCGACCCCCAAAACCCCGGTGCAGTTGATGAAATCCTTAACTTCGGTGAGTTTTGGAATCGTGACGGATTAAAGCTTGAGCGGGATACAGTCCAATCCCTGAATCAAGACATAAAGAGTCTGTTTGGCAGTGCCTATCACTTTCTGGCATGCGCCAAGGAGCTACAGGATGATATTGAGACGCTCGTAAATCAGGCGGTTGACAAAGCAGGATTAAATGAATTGGTTTTAAATTTAAAATCAGAACTAATTGATGAACTCAGATCTACAGGCAGGGCGGGAAGGGACAGGCATTTGTTTCAGAGTGCGCTGACACCGGACGGCAGGGTGGATTATACCGACACAGTCATCACCGACCGTTTTCGGTGTTATTTGTTAAAGGGGGTTCATTCAAAAGGCGCCAGCGATATATTAGACATGCTCGCAAAGGAGTATCTTATGAAGGGATATGACACAGAGATATATCATCAGCCGCTCAACCCTGAAAGAATCGAGACAATTCTTATCGAGCGGTTGGGCGTGGCGGTAACCGTATATGACAGCGTGAATGACAGGGCTTTTAAGATAATTCATCTTGATGAAGCAGTCCTGCCGGATAAGCTGCATACACGAAATGATATGATAGAAACTGACAGGAGAATAATGAATCTACTGCTCGGCGAGGCGTTTCAAAGGATTAGGGCAGCCAAGCAGAAGCATGATGAACTAGAGAAAATATATATTCCGCAGATGGACTTTGAGGCCGTCGGCAGGCTGGAGAAACAAATTATAGACAGAATTAAAAGCTATCTTTAAGGTCAAATAAATCCTATGCTATCTCGACCTTGTATTCGTTGAGCCAGTAATGTATCTGCAGGAAATATGCAATGGTTTGCGGTGTTGTCATTAACTGACCGTAAAATGGGTCGGGACGATTGCTTTGAATAAGCTCTTCCAATGCCGATTTTTTGACAAGTCTCAGTAAAGGTGCGTTCGGGTCGGAAATCGCATCCTGCAGCCGTTCGCCGACAATTTTTTTATAGTTGGGGTGGAAGGTTTTTGGGTAGGGGCTTTTCTTCCTCCATAATACATCCTCGGGCAGCAAATCTTCTACAGCCTTTCTCAAAATCCCCTTTTCTCGTCCCTCATAGTCCTTATAATCCCACGGCATAATATACAGAGCTTCCGCAATCCGGTGGTCACAAAACGGTACGCGGACTTCAAGACCGCTGTACATCGACATTCTGTCCTTGCGATCCAGCAAAGTTTGCATAAACCAGCGTATATTCAGCACCATCATTTCTTTCATCCTGTGCTCAAGAGGCGGAGGGTTGCCGATAATATTTACCGCTTCAATAGAGTCTTGATAACGCTTTTGGATAAATTCCTTTGCATTTATTGAGGCGGCAAGCTCGTCATTTAAAAATGAAGTTCGGTAGTCGGTGGACTGTGACCACGGAAATCCGTTTACGCTTCGTGTCTCATTATCCCTATACCACGGGTAGCCGCCGAATATCTCGTCTGCGCACTCGCCCGACAGGGCAACCGTCGCATGCTCCTTGACGCTGCGACAGAATAGCAGCAGGGAGCTGTCAACATCCGCCATGCCGGGGAGATCTTTTGCAATTACCGCGTCATAAAGAGCGTTTGCAACCTCTTCGGCGCTAAGGGTGACGGTTGTATGGCGGCAGCCGATATGTTCGGCCATTTTCTGGATATAAGTGTTGTCGCTGTTCGGCTGGAATCTGCTCGATTGAAAGTAGATGTCATTATCCTTGTAATCGACCGAAAATGTGTACAGCCGTTCCCCCCGTTTACTCAGGTGTCCTGCAACAATTGCGGATATGATACTGGAATCCAGTCCGCCTGATAAAAATGCGGCAATCGGCACGTCTGAGACAGTCTGCCGCTCAATAGAGTCTGTTACCAGCCAGCGCACCCTTTCAACCGTCTGTTCAAATGTGTCGTTGTTTTCGCGGTCGCACAGAATCCAGTATGTTTTTATCGCCATTCCTTCTCTTGAAAAAACGGCATATTGTCCCGGCTCAAGCTCCTCGATATTCTTGAATACACCGCAGCCCGGAGTACGCCCCGGTCCTAATAACAGAATTTCCGATATTCCGTTTAAATCAACGCGTGGAGGGATGCCGGGATGCTTTAGTATCGCCTTGAGCTCCGAACCGAAAACAAGACCCGAACCCAGCTTGGAGAAAAACAACGGTTTTACCCCCATGCGGTCGCGCGCCAGGAATAGGGTTTCGTCATTTGAATTCCATATAGCAAAGGCATAGATCCCGTTAAACTCCTGCAAACAGCCTTCTCCCCATTTGATATACGCTTTAAGTATAACTTCGGTGTCGGAGCGGGTTGCAAATTCCATCCCCTCGGACCGGAGCCGGCAGCGCAGTTCATCTGTGTTGTACAGCTCCCCATTATAGACTATTGTAAATTCGCGCCCGCCGTCACGGGCGGTCATGGGCTGTCGCCCGTTTTCAATATCGATAACTGCGAGGCGGGTATGTACAAGAGCGGCGTGCTCGCGTTCAAAGATTCCGGATTGGTCGGGACCGCGCCTTTTTAAACTCTCAAGCATACATTCAAGCACACTGTGCCGGCTGTCAAGCCGTTCACCGTAATTAATAATTCCCGCTATTCCGCACATGATAACCACTCCCTTTAAATGAAGACAAATCAGTATATGAAGAAGCCTTAAAAATGATTCCTCGGGCAAGAATCTTCTATATAGTATTTATTTAATAGAAAAAGAGCTATTCTTGAACCGGCTATCTTGCGGAATAATTTTGCGTGTGCTATTATGGAAAACAAAGCAATTTAGTTAAAACCCCAGAAAGGACATGGCTTAACATGGCGAATGAAAAAGACAGGTCAAAGCAGCTTGCAAAGGCCTATGAACCGGGTGAGGTGGAGGATCGCATCTATCGCTTCTGGCTTGATGGCGGATATTTTCATGCCGTTCCGCACGGCAAGAGCTCAAAGCAGCCATCGGATAAAAAACCGTACACCATAGTGATTCCGCCCCCGAATATAACCGGACAGCTTCACATGGGGCATGCGCTGGACAATACCCTGCAGGACATTTTGATTCGCTGGAGACGCATGCAGGGATTTGAAGCCCTGTGGATGCCCGGAACCGACCATGCCTCCATTGCAACCGAGGCAAGGATTGTCGAGGAGATGTCAAAAGAGGGTATCTCCAAAGAAGCTATCGGGCGGGAGAAATTTCTAAAACGCGCCTGGGAATGGAAAGAGAAATACGGCAGCCGTATAATAAGCCAACTCAAAAAGCTGGGCTCCTCCTGCGATTGGGAGCGGGAACGCTTTACCATGGACGAGGGATGCTCGCACGCGGTGCGCGAGGTGTTTGTCCGCCTGTACGAAAAAGGGCTTATCTACCGCGGCGAGCGGATAATCAACTGGTGCACCCAATGCAAAACATCAATATCGGATGCCGAGGTGGAGTTTGAAGAAAAGGACGCCGCCTTTTACCACCTGCGTTATCCTCTTGCGGACGGCAGCGGTTACCTTGAGCTTGCGACAACCCGCCCGGAAACCATGCTGGGCGACACCGCCGTGGCGGTACACCCCGAGGACGAAAGATACGCAAATCTGGTTGGCAAAAATGTTGTTTTGCCGATTGTTAATAAGGAAATCCCGGTTATCGCCGACACCTATGTCGAGATGGATTTCGGCACGGGCGTGGTAAAGATTACGCCCGCCCATGACCCCAACGACTTTGAGGTGGGGCTGAGGCACGACCTCCCGGTTGTCACGGTTATCGACGAAAAGGGCGTCATGAACGAGCTGGCGGGCAGATATCAGGGTATGACGATAATGGAATGCCGCAAGGCGATTGTAAAAGACCTTGAAGAACAGGGCTTTCTTGTGAAAACCGAGCCGATGAAGCACAACGTAGGCTCCTGTTACCGTTGCGGTACCGTAATCGAGCCGCGCGTTTCCCTGCAATGGTTTGTCAAAATGAAGCCTCTTGCAGAGCCCGCGATCGAGGCGGTTAAGAAGGGCGACACGCGATTTGTGCCCGAGCGTTTTGAAAAGGTTTATTATCACTGGCTTGAAAATATACGCGACTGGTGCATTTCACGCCAACTGTGGTGGGGACACCGTATTCCCGCATGGTATTGCGAGGACTGCGGTGAAACTATAGTAAGCCGAAAGGACCCGACCGAATGCCCAAAATGCGGCAGTAAGCATCTTCATCAGGACGAGGATACCCTCGACACATGGTTTTCCTCGGCGCTCTGGCCTTTCTCAACAATGGGCTGGCCGGCTCAAACGCCGGAGCTTGAGTATTTCTATCCCACCGACACGCTTGTCACAGGCTATGACATCATCTTTTTCTGGGTGGTGCGGATGATGTTCTCGGGCCTTGAGCATACCGGCAAGGCGCCGTTTAGAACAGTGTTTATTCATGGCCTTGTCAGGGATGCGCAGGGACGCAAGATGTCGAAGTCTCTCGGCAACGGGATCGACCCTCTTGAAATTATAGAAAAATACGGAGCGGATGCGTTGCGATTTACCCTCGCGACGGGCAACAGCCCCGGAAACGATATGCGGTTTACCGATGAAAAGGTGGAGGCTTCCCGCAATTTTGCAAATAAGATATGGAATGCCGCGCGGTTTATTCT
>JAAYKB010000008.1 GCA_012522615.1 Clostridiales bacterium | reverse complement strand
GCGGCTTCATTATTCATTATTCATTACAAAAATCCCCCCGCCGCTCTCCCAATCCCCATCGTATATCTAACATCTAAAATCTAATATCTAATGTCTAAATCCCTAACCCCTTTTTCCAATAAACGCCACATTATTGTAAATGTTTACCATAAATTGCCGCAGAATTTTATGCAAAAGGCAGAATCCGGAAAATTCCCTTTGCAAATTCCAATAAACGGTGCATATTTACGCCGGAACACAGGCGCAAAAATGTGCTAAACCCTTGAATTTCAACGCCTCCCGCACATTTAAAAATTTTTTTAAAAAATTTTTAAATTACCTCTTGACAAACCGAATTTCATGGTGTATTATTGTACTAGGTCGCTAGAACAATAATACACGGAGGGGAAAGATGTGTACGGTCAAATCCAGTACGATCCCGGAAAACCTATCTATCTCCAGATAATACGGCATATCCGCGAGAAGATAGCTTCGGGCGAATGGCAGCCGGGCGACAGGGTGCCGCCTGTGCGGGATCTTGCCTTGGAATTCGGGGTCAACCCCAACACCATGCAGCGTTCCCTGTCCGAGCTTGAGCGCGACGGGCTTGTGTACAGCGAGCGCACCTCGGGCCGCTTTATCACAAAGGATTCCGCCTTGATAAACAAGGTGCGGGAGGACATGGCGCTGGAGTTTGTGGTGTCATATATCAGCGACATGACCCTGATTGGCTATACCCCCGAGGAGATTCGAGGGCGCCTCGAAGAGGCTCTGCAAAGCATAAATTTCTCTCAACCTAAGGAGGAAAACATATGAGCGCATTGCTTGAAATCAGCAATCTTTCAAAATCCTATGACCGCGGCCCCGTGCTGCACGATATTTCGCTGACGGTCGACAGCGGACGGATTGTCGGGATTGTCGGGCCCAACGGCTGCGGCAAAACAACCCTGTTTAAGATAATCGCCGGCCTTATCGGCGACTACAAGGGCAGCGTACTTATCGGCGGCAACCCGCCCGGCATACAAACAAAATCCATCATCTCGTTCCTGCCCGAAAAAACCTATCTTCAGGAGGGCATCAAGGCGGGAGAAGCCATCGCCATGTTCGCCGATTTTTACGGCGATTTCGACCGCAGCAAGGCGCTCGAGATGCTGAAAAGGTTTCAGCTTGAACCAAAAATGAAGCTCAAAACCATGTCCAAGGGAATGCAGGAAAAGCTGCAGCTTATACTGGTGATGTCAAGAGCCGCCAAGCTCTACCTGCTGGACGAACCCTTGAGCGGAATCGACCCCGCGGCGCGCGATACCATACTCGATATAATCCTGAGCAACTACAGCGAGGACTCCACCGTCATGCTCTCCACCCACCTTATACATGATGTCGAGCGTATTTTTGACGACATCATCATGATAAAAGACGGACAACTGCTTGTCTGCGAAAGCGCGGATTCCCTGCGCGGCCGCACTGGCAAATCGCTTGACGAGTATTTCAGGGAGGTTTTCAAATGTTAGCAAAGCTGTTGAAATATGATTTAAAGGCCGGCGCCCGCATGATTCCGGTCGCCTATCTGGCAATCGCCGCCTCTTACCTTCTCGGCCTCCTCGCAAAATCTCTAAAAATAGACCAGCTGCTCGGAACAGCCTCCGTTCTGCTCATATTGGGCGCAATAGCGTCGGTGCTTGTGACATTCATCTTTATAATCCTGCGCTTTCATAAAGGGGTCTTCGGAGCCGAGGGCTACCTGACCCAAACCCTTCCGGTCGGCAAGGGGCAGATAATCGCCTCAAAAGCCATCTCGGCCTACATCTGGACGGTCCTGAGCATTCTGGTGGCCATCCTCGCGGTTTTGGGATTGTTTCAGCTTCTCGACATGAAGGACATCGGCAAATACATCGAGCTTTTATTCGGAAGCAGCTTCACGCCGTTTGTCGTGTTTGTAACCGTAACCGGCTTTATTCAGATTCTCGCATATATCGGCGAGCTGTATTTCGCAATAGCCCTCGCGAACACCCGTCTGTTTATCCGCAACAACATTGCGTTATCGGTAGTATTCTTCTTTGCCGCCAACTTTGTGGTAGGCCTGCTGGAGATTGTCGCCATGCTGTTCATCCCGCTCGGCGTCCGTATAAGCGACACCGGAGCATCGTTCACAACCGAAATCATGGCGGGCTCCCTTTCCAATATTGACCTGCTTGCCTCCTCCCAGCCCCCTTTGAGCGAAATTCCTCTGGGTATCGGCAGCGGCTTTGCCGACCTTGCCGCGGGTATTGTCCTGCTTTTGCTGGCCCGCTGGCTTATGGCCCACAAAACCTCGGTCAAGTAAAAAACCTCGAATCATGCCGATTTCAGCAGATATTTTATCGCCCTGGTGCCCCCTCGTTTTCTTGACTTTGCATGTAATTTATGGTATCTTCATTACTGCGCTTTCGGGCACATATTGCCGCTTGAAAGAGGCATAAAAATTCCCCGCAGCAAGCCACGGGGAAAATCCATAACAGAAAAACGAGGTGCGCCATGGCCGTTAGAATTATTACCGACAGCTCCTGCGACCATCCCTTTTCAAAGCAACAAGAATGGGATATCGACATCCACCCGTTTCATGTCTTTTTCGGCGACGACGAATACATCGACGGACAAAACCTTTCGAGGGAGCTGTTTTACGAGCTGATGAAATCGACCCCCGAGCTGCCGAAAACCGCGCAGATTACCCCGGTCGAGTTCGAGGAGATTTTCAAAAAATATCTCGAAGCCGGCGACGAGATTGTGGTGCTCCCGATATCCAAGGAAATGAGCGGCACATACAACAACGCACTGATTGCCAAGGAGTTCTTCCCCGACGCCCCAATTTATATCGTCGACACCCTGAACGTCACGTTTGCCCTTGCGCTTATAGTCGATCTGGCCGTTCGGGCAAGGGACGAGGGGCTGGACGCAAAGGGAATATACGACCGCATCAACGACCTAAAAGGACGCGTCCGCCTCTATGCCATGATAGGAGATTTGAAATACCTTAGGCTGGGCGGCAGGCTTTCCTCAGCCGGCGCGGTTGTCGGAACCCTGCTGGGCATCAAGCCCATCATCTGCATCCGCGACGGAAAGGTAATCGGTATAGACAAGGCGCGGGGATTAAAGGCGGCATACCAGACGGTTATAAACTACGCGAGAAACGATGGCATCGACGCCGCCTACCCGGTTTATTTCGGGCACTCGGATTTTCCCGAAGCGCTTGAGGAGCTGAAACAGCTCGCTTTCGAACAGCTTGAGATCGGAGAATCCTTTGCCTGCGACATCGGCCCTATTGTCGGCACCCATGCCGGACCCGGCGCCGTCGGCCTTGCCTTTATCGCAAAATAACCGATGTAAATTCAATTCTTCTGGTTTATTTTATTCTCCGTTTTTTCATTCTGTCCGACCGGATTGGTGTTTGCGGTATTGGCTTTTTTAGTAATGTCGGCGCTGTCATTGTCCGCATCTTTCTTATCATCCGAATTTCGAGAAACCTTTGATTCATTCGATTCATCTTCAGCCTTGACGCTATTATTCTGTTCTTTGGCGGTTTCTTTTGTTTCCCTCTCTTTTACCTGTTTATCGGTGTTGTTTTCCAAAGCTTTATCCTGATTGTCCCGTTTTTTATTCCTCGGTATATTCCCGTCCTGGACTTCCGTCTTTCTTTCGCGCTTATCGGTGCACTCATTCTGGGTTTCTGCGGCCTCTCTTTCGCGATTTTGCTTCTTTTCTTCGAGCTTCGCCTGTCTCTCCTTCGCAATTTCAAGTCTCTTCAAAACATCTTCCAAAGCCTTGATAGCCTCTTCTTTACGTTTACTGAGATTTGGATCATCCGTATCAGCCGCGTCTATCAGCTCCCGTAACTTTTGCAGGATTTCTGCCACCTTAGCGTACTTATAATCCTCAACGGTGATTGAGGGATCCAATGCCTGCAGCCTCTTAATCAGCTTAAACTTGCCGGGAGAAATACCGAGCTCCTTTGCCTCTCTTCTCAGCGATAAATCGGAGCAGTTTTTATAGATAATGGCGGCAATCCTTTTTCTATCCATTGAGCTGTTTACAGCCCGCTCGCCGACATCCGATAAATCATCCGCCTTGTTTTTATTATTCGATTCCACCGTTATCGAGATTACCGACGTACCGTCGTCTTCTATATACTTTTTTTCGGCAGCCGAATTGATAATAAGCTCCAAGGCTTTCGATAGGTTTCTGTTGATAATATTCTGTCCTTCAAGAACGGTCTGACCATCCTGGTTTAGCCCTTCGGCGGTAACAACTCTGTTAAAAGCATTGATGCCGAGCTCAATACTGGGGTTGATATCAATGCTCATATACGCCACAGGGGTATTCAGAAAGGCATAGCCGCCGACAAGAGCGCCGATTATAAAAACCGCTGCGACGGATGCAACCAGCAGCTTTTTCCTCTGCTTCACACTTCCTTTATTTAGATATACTATTTTTTCGTTCTGCCGGTTATCAAGCTTTTCACGCAAATATTTTTCGGTATTCTCAAGAAGTTCATCCTCAACCTGTATTTTGTTTAATGCGGATTTAAAACGTGTATTCATAATCGGAACCTCCCAGCTTTTGTTTTAATAGTTTCCTTGCTCTGTGAAGATTGGAATAAACGGTGTTTTCTTTTTGGTCCAGCATCTCGGAAATTTCTTTTACGGAGTAATCCTCATAATAAAAAAGGTAGATAACATCCTTAAACTTTTTCGGCAGGGATAAGACCGCTTGCAGTACATCCCTTTCCGCCCGGTCAACAAAAGGAATTTCCCTGTCTTCAATCGAATCGACATTCTTTCTCCAAAAACTTTTGCAAAGATCCTTGCATTTGTTAATCGTAACCCTGCATAGCCATGCCTTTTCATGTTCTTCACTTTTAAAAACAATGTTAGTCTGCAAAAGCTTTAAAAATACCTCTTGAAACACATCTTCGACATCCTCACGATTGTGCAGGTACATAAAGCAGATTCTGCGAACCATATCTGAATATTTTTGAAGAGCTTTTGTGACGACATCGTTGGTACCGCACGATGCTATATCCATAGTCCCTTCTCCCTTCAATTATAATACGATTGATAACGTCAAAACCTTGCAGGGTTGAACAAAAAGATTTATCATGACAAAAAAGGCGGCAAAAAGCCACCTCGTTGATATATTATTATCGGTTTACTTCGTTTACTGTATAAAGATTGATTTTTTCAGTATATTGTTAATCTTGGCCTTTTGCTGCCTTTCGCGGTCGAATATATATTGACATAAATACCGCTCACTGATTTGGGATAAATCCTTCAACGTGCAGCCGTATTCGTAGCCCCATTTTTCGGAATCAAGACGCCGGAGAATTTTAAATGTGAGATCCGCCATGTTTTTACCAAGCAAAAGATCGAATCTGTATCGGTTTCCCACCTCAAGAGCGGTTTTTGAGCCGAAGCGAAAGCCGCCGAGACTCAAATCGAGCACACAGATTTCAACCGGCTTTTTTAACGAAATTTTAGACCCGTTGACAATCTGGTGGGTGATATCCGCCCGTATATTTGTCTGGATTCTGTAAAACTTGCGCTGATTGGATTCAATCGTCTTGCTTATAACATATAAACTCAGATAGTTCTCTCTGCTTATGTAAACAACCGTTGTGTAAATTTCGGATCTTGCGTTTCGGTGATGGGCAATAATCTTCATCTTCTCGCCTTCGGGAAGAATCGGAAAATCCTTTCCCCTTATTTCAATATAATCGCCGTTGTCATTCCAAAGATACCCGTTTGCGACAACATTCCCTTCGTTATCGCAGACATCAGCTTGATGAAATTTCGTCGAAAGGTCCATGCTTACCTCTCCTTTACGGTATCCGTTGAAGACATTATATGTTATAGCGGCCATTCTTTCAACCGATTTTACATTTACAGGATGAGAATTCAAAAAACTTCACATTCTATTATATCATATATTTCTTTAAATGCAAAAATTTGTTGTAATTTGGATTTACCTTGTATTTATCTTTGTTTTATAAGAAATCCTGTAAAAAATGCAGCCGAATCCTGCCTCATAATACTACATTTACCTTATTATACCATAAAAGATTTTAGTATTCAACATAATTTCGCATTATTTATAAAAAATTCCTGAATTGCTGTAGGGACCCTGTCGTAAAAAATGTAGACTCCCTTTCTTGCCGTCAGTGGGTAAAATGGGACTTTTGCATTCTCGTTAAGTATCTGGTAAAACCAGATTATAGCGAACAGCCTTTTTCTCACATTCTT
>JAAYKB010000075.1 GCA_012522615.1 Clostridiales bacterium | reverse complement strand
TAAGACATCCGTTATTCTTTTTCTTCTAGGTCTTCGTTGTGGCAGTGACAGTCGCATTCCTCGTCGTCACATTCGCATTCTTCAATGTCGAATTCAAGCTTCTCGCCGCAGTTGGGACATTCTATGCTGCCCTCAAGCAGGGTGTCCTCGTCCACGCTGAACTCTTCGTCGCAGTTTGGACAGACGACATCATAAAACTCGTCATCCGCGAGATCGTAGTCATAGTTATAGTCATCGTCATATTCTCCGTAAAATTCGGACTCAAGGGAATCGAGATCCTCGTCGATTGCATCCACCTGCTCGCTGAGTTCGGTGGTGTAATCCTCAAGGCTTTCAAGATTTTCGGAAATCTCGCCCAGGGTATCAATAATCGCTTTAAGCAGCTTGCCTTCCTTTGTGGAATCGTCCACGCCGAGACCCTCGGCAAGACCCTTTAAATATGCAACTTTTTCTGTAACTGACATCATATTGCCACTCCTTTTTAAGTAAGGCTGCGAAGGCTCGCCAGCCTTTAATAACACGGTGTGTCCACCGCGGCGGGAAATCGTTCATGGTTTTATAATAATCTGTATACGGTCCGGATAAACACGTAAGGATACAGGTATTATATATTATGCCCCATTTGCGCCGGCTTACACAAATATCCAAGCTAGCGATTTGGTTATGCGCGTTCCATATATTCTCCGGTACGGGTATCCACCCGAATCATTTCGCCCTCTTCAATAAACAAAGGGATGCGGATTTCGGCGCCGGTTTCCAGAGTGCAGGGCTTGGTCACGTTTGTCGCTGTATCGCCCTTGAATCCGGGTTCGGTCCGGATTACCTTGAGCTCGACAAAGTTGGGGGGCTCGACGCCGAAAACATTCCCTTTATATGACATAACCTTGCAGGGCATATTTTCCTTGACAAACTTGAAGTTATCGGACAAAATGCTTTTGCTTATCGGTAAAAGCTCATAGGTTTCAAGATCCATGAAATAATACAAATCGCCGTCGTTATAGGAATATTCCATTTCCTTTCTTTCGACATATGCGGTCGGGAATTTATCACTCGGGTTAAAGGTGCGCTCCACAACAGAACCCGCAATTACATTGCGAATCTTTGCGCGCACAAAAGCGGCCCCTTTGCCGGGCTTTACATGCTGAAACTCAATGATCTGATACACGTTTCCGTCCATATCAAAGGTAACGCCGTTACGGAAATCACCAGCAGAAATCATTCTTATGACCAATCCTTTCTGACGCACGATACAATCTTGAATACATTGCTCAATTCAATAAAAATATGCATTGACGGTATTTCCAATCAAGAATTAAAAAACTAAAGTATATTCTACCGTATACAGGGCTTTTTTTCAAGTAAAATTTTTCAATGTATAATTAATGATAATAATAAAGCATCTTAAAAATGTCCGGTTCCCACGTGCGGGGGAACCGGACGTTTCACGATTGCATTTCAGTTTGCCTTTGCCATAAGCTCACAGATTTTATTTGTGAAATCGACCGGGTCTTCCACAGTCATACCTTCAATCAGAAGAGCCTGATTGTAAAGAAGCCGGGCATAATCGCTTAGCTTGTCGGGGCTGTTCTTTTGAAGCTCAATGAGGGTGGCAAAAATCGGGTGACTCTCGTTTATTTCAAGCACCCGCTCAGCCTTGACCTTATTGTCGGTCGGCATGGCGTTCAGCACCTTTTCCATCTCGAGCGACAGCTCGCCTTCGCTTGCCAGACAGACAGGATGGGTTTTCAGACGTTTAGACAGCCGGACAGCCTTGACCTTGCCGTCAAGCGCTTTTGTCATGGCTTCAAACAGCTCCTTGTTTTCCTCCTGCTTTTTCTCCTCTCCCTTTTCCTCGGGGGAATCAAAGCCGAGATCGCCGGACGATACCGATTTGAATTCCTTGCCTTCTATATCATGCAGAATCTTAAGGGCAAACTCGTCAATATCCTCGGTGCAGTACAAAATCTCATAGCCCTTGTCGCGAACTACCTCGGTTTGGGGCAGTTTGTCTATCTTCTCGACCGTATCGCCGCAGGCGTAATAGATATACTTCTGATCCTCCTTCATCCTTCCGATATACTCGGCGAATGTGACCGGCTTCTTTTCGGTGGATGAATAGAAAAGCAGAAGATCCGAGAGAATGTCCTTGTGCTGACCGAAATCGCTGTATACGCCGTACTTAAGCTGCAGCCCGAAGTTTTTGAAGAACTGTTCATATTCCTCGCGCTGGTTTGCAAGCATGGATGCAAGCTCGCTCTTTATCTTCTTCTCCAGTCTGGAGGCTATGATTTTGAGCTGGCGGTCATGCTGAAGCATCTCGCGGGATATATTCAGCGACAGGTCCTGTGAATCCACAAGCCCCTTGACAAAGCTGAAATAATCGGGCAGCAGGTCGGCGCATTTATCCATAATCAGAACTCCGCTTGCATAAAGCTGAAGTCCCTTTTCGTATTCGCGTGTATAGTAGTTATACGGCGCCCGGGAAGGGATGAATAACAACGCCTGATAGGTAGCCGCGCCTTCGGTGCTGCTGTGGATGACTCGGGAGGGCTTTTCGTAATCAAAGAACTTGTCCTTATAAAAATTGTTATAATCATCGTCTGTCAGCTCGTTTTTGTTGCGCTTCCAGATAGGCACCATGCTGTTGATGGTCTGGGTCTCGGTTATGGTTTCATACTCGCCCTCCTTGCCCTCCTTGGGCACGCTCCTTTCAACGTCCATAAGGATGGGATAGCGGATATAATCCGAGTATTTCTTGACGAGCGAGCGCAGGCGGTAGCTATCGAGGAACTGGTCATAATCCTCTTCCTCGGTATTCTTTTTTATAGTGAGTATTATCTGCGTGCCGTGGTCGTCCTTTTCGCAGGGCTCAATGGTATAGCCCTGTACCCCCTTGGACTCCCAGCACCATGCCTCATCCGAACCGAATGCGCGGCTTTTGACCTTTACGACCTCGCTGACCATAAATGCGGAATAAAAGCCCACACCGAACTGTCCGATGATATCGATATCCGGTTTGTCCTCAATCTCTTTTTTAAAGGTAAGCGAACCGCTTTTTGCTATGGTTCCGAGGTTGCTTTCCAGTTCATCCTTTGTCATTCCGATCCCGTTATCGGTCAGGGTCAGCGTGCGCGTGTCCTTGTCAATATCCAGCCGGATAAAGAATCCGTCCCTGCCGACACCGGTAAGGCCTTCGGTCAACGACCGATAATAAAGCTTGTCTATCGCGTCGCTGGCGTTGGAGATAAGCTCGCGAAGAAATATCTCCTTATGGGTGTAAATGGAGTTAATCATAAGGTCAAGCAGTCTTTTTGACTCTGCTTTGAACTGTTTGGTCTTCATACACATCCCTCGAAATTCAAAAGATTAGCACTCTTATCGGCAGAGTGCTAATCTATAATAGCCCGAAACCTCGGAAAGTTCAAGGGGTTAGGGCAAGATTAAATGTTAATATTTTGAAAACAATTGCAAAAAAGATAAACAAAAAGCAATCTATCTTATATCCTCAACCACTGTTTCCGGAGGGGTTTCAAGCGCCTGAGGATTTTTAAAAATCTTGTTTATTATTTTCAAGACGCCTGCATAGTAAAAGCCGTCGCAGATTCGGTCATCCATCGTAAGGGTGTAATGCACAAACCGGGGAAGGACGGTGCCGCCCGGATCCTGCGAGGTTCGCGTTTTCATCCCGAAGCAAAGAAAAATAGGAATGTTTCCGAAATCATATAGGTGGTGGTTGACTGGGGGGAGTCCGACAGAACCTAAATCCGAAATAAAAATACTGCCGTGGAACGGGCTTATTTTAATCAGTGTACGTGGGAGCACGCCGAAATAGTCCATTATCTCGAATATCCTGATGACAAATTTCAAAAGCAGCCCCGGTATAAATTTAAAAATCCGCGCTGCCTTGTCGGTGTTGTTTGAATCGCCGGAGCGTTTTGCTTCTTCGATTGCATCCTGTACCTTCCGATAGACGATATCGATGGTATCGGTAGGTTCAAAACGTATTTTAACAGTTGTTTCCTGACCGTCTACGGTCATCTCTTTTTTGACGGTGAGGTTTACTACAATGTCATACCGCGCATATATCTTCTGGCCGGCTACAAACCGATTGATGGCGGGCTTTTGGGATACAGTCCTGACATAGGCGGCGATAAAGAAGTGAAGGATACCAAGCCCCGGCATCTGATCACGTCTTTTGGCGCGCAGGTACTTTTCCACCTCGGTAATATTAATAGAGCCGGAAAAGTAGTTTGACGAGCCGCTTTTCTTCTTCATGATATATGTAGCAACCTGAAACAGAGGATCAAGCGTTCGTATTCTTCTTCCGTCCGAACGGTCGCCGAAACGGCGTCGGTATTTTGATGTGGATTCCATGTTTGTTACGTACCCTCCCGTATATCGAAAGCCTAAAAGCCGCAAGACCTCCGACGCATATTATCGAATATTCTGTCGTTTTTTGCACCCTGGTTCTTATTATAGAGCAATACCGTAGATTCGGCAAGCGTTATCGCAGGTTTGTGAAAGAAGTTCTTCAACCGAAATACCGCGTATCTCGGCAATTCTTTCTGCGGTGTATGCGATAAGTCCGGAATGGCATCGTTTGCCCCGAAAAGGAACAGGCGACATATAGGGCGCATCGGTTTCCAGCACAAGGCGGTCGAGGGGCAGCATAGCCGCCACCTCAACCGGTTTTTTTGCGTTTTTGAAGGTAACCGTTCCGCCGAGCCCGATATACATTCCAAGCTCGAGCACCTGCTCGGCCAGTTGCGGACTGCCCGAAAAGCAATGTAACACGCCGCGCGGTCGGTATTTTCTCAAAAGGCGCATGGTATCTTCATGCGCCTCGCGGTCATGTATGATAACCGGCTTGTCAAGTTCGGCCGCAAGCCTGAGCTGCCGTTCAAACCAGTCGAGCTGAACATCACGCGGCGGGGTATCGTAATGGTAATCGAGACCTATCTCACCGAGAGCAACCACACGCGGGTGGACAAGCATTCCGCGCAGAATCTCAATCGTGTTTTCCGGAGTGTTGGAAACCTCCTGGGGATGTACGCCCGCCGCCGCCCATATAAAAGGATATCTCTCTGCAAGCTCAATTCCCGCACGGGAGGATTCAAGATTGCTGGCCGCGTTGACCACCCCGCAGACCTTTTGTGACGGGAGCGACTCGATAACTTCATGGCGATCCTCGTCAAACGCCTTGTCGTCATAATGGGCGTGTGTGTCGAAAATTAGGGGGTTTTCGGGCATAAAAACCCATTCCTTTCTGCCGCTTAAGGGTTGTGCTTATCTAATCCTGCTGCCGGGAGCTACGCCGTCCACAAAGAGCAGACGGGCGGCGTCTTTGTCATCTGCCGAGAGGATCATTCCCTGACTCTCGATGCCGCAAAGTACAGCCGGTTTGAGGTTGGAAACAAGTACAATAGATTTACCTTTAAGGTCGTCGGGTGCATACCATTTCGCGATACCCGAGCATACCGTCCGCGGATTGCCGCTGCCGTCGTCAAGGGTAAGCTTGAGCAGCTTTTTGGATTTCTTAACAGGTTCGCAGTCGATAACCTTTGCAACCCGAAGGTCGACCCTTGCAAACTCGTCATAGCTTATCTCGGGCAGAAGCGCAACATTTTCGGGCGGGGCATCGGCTTCCTCTTTTTTTGGCTCCTCTGCGATTTCGGTCTCAATCTCGGCCAGCTTTTTCTCTATATCAATGCGCGCAAACAGCGGTTCGGGCGTCCCGACCGAAAAGCTGCCGGAGGCGCCGAATCCCCCCGTTACCGAATTCATTTCGGCAAGGTCTTCGG
>JAAYKB010000074.1 GCA_012522615.1 Clostridiales bacterium | reverse complement strand
CCTTTACTAATATTCTTCAATCTTTGACCCCGTTTGTCAAGTGCATTGTCCATTTTTGCCTCGGTCTCCAGTAAGGGGCAGGAAATAGGGGGAGCTTATAGAATATTGAAGCGGAAGGCGGTTTTTGAAGGAAGACTACGGCAATGGACGGGATTATTACGCCTACCACGGCAGGAAGCTTATTGAAATGCCCGATAATGCAATCGATAGGCCATCCAGGGAGTTTTTAATATGGCACAATGAGAATGTGTATAGGGAGTAGAGAAAATTGACAAAGGTTATTTACGTTATTATAGCATAAAGCAGTTTTCGAGATTAATTAAGGGGTAAAACGGCATTTTGCTGATATTGCGGAGTTGATGAAAAGATGAAGATGTTCGACAATGTACAGAATATATTAAAAGATGACCTTGCTGTTACAATCAAGAAGAATAGCAAGATAGCGATTGCTGCATCATGTTTTTCCATATATGCATTCCAGGAACTCAAATCTCAACTCACCGGCATCGATGCGTTAAAATTTATTTTTACTTCCCCGGTATTTACCACTGAGAAAGCAAAGAAAGAAAAGAGAGAGTTTTATATACCTCAGTTAAAACGGGAAAAAAGCTTATACGGAACAGAATTTGAAATAAAGCTTCGAAATAAACTCACCCAAAAAGCAATAGCAAAGGAATGTGCAGAATGGATACGCCAAAAAGTTGTATTTAAGACCAACATCACACATGGAAATATGGGCGGTTTTATAAATGTTCAGAATGATAACGGCCGCTATACATATATGCCCATTAATGGGTTTACAACGGTAGATATTGGATGTGAAAAAGGGAATAACATCTATAACATGACACACAGGTTGGAATCACCATTCAGTGAAGAATATTTAAAACTGTTTAATGAAGTATGGCACGACAGGGAAAAACTTCAGGATGTAACCGACCAGGTAATAGATAACATAACCACTGTATATAGAGAGAATCCTGCGGAGTTTATATATTATATTACTCTCTATAATATTTTCAGCGAATTTCTGGAGGATGTATCAGAGGATGTACTTCCCAATGAAGCTACCGGTTTTAAGGAAAGTGCTATATGGGGTAAATTATACAACTTTCAGAAGGACGCAGTGCTAGCTATTGTAAACAAACTTGAAAAGTATAATGGGTGTATTCTTGCCGACAGCGTTGGACTGGGCAAGACATATACTGCTCTTGGCGTCATTAAATATTATGAGAACCGAAACAAGTCCGTATTGGTTTTATGTCCCAAAAAGTTGTCAGATAACTGGAACACCTACAAACTCAATTTATTGAATAATCCTATCGCCTCTGACAGGCTCCGCTATGATGTCTTATATCATACCGACTTATCACGTACCAGGGGATATTCCAACGGCATACCCCTTGACAGGCTGAACTGGAGCAATTATGACCTAGTTGTTATAGACGAGTCGCATAATTTCCGGAATGGGGGTCAGACATACGGCGAAGAAGGGGAAAAACAGAATCGATATTTACAGTTACTAAACAAAGTTATTCGTAAGGGTGTAAAAACAAAGGTGTTGATGCTATCGGCTACGCCTGTGAACAATCGTTTTATCGATCTAAAAAACCAACTGGCCTTGGCATATGAGGGCGATGAAAAACTTCTGGACAGAAAGCTTAATACAAAAAGCAGTATTGATGTAATATTCAGGCGCGCTCAAACGGCCTTCAATGCGTGGAGTAAACTTGAAGCCCAACAGAGGACAACTGAGAATCTTCTGAATATGCTTGATTTTGATTTCTTTGAGCTATTGGATAGTGTGACAATAGCCCGCTCTCGGAAACATATTCAACGTTACTATGATACTGTTGAAATAGGAACATTTCCAGAACGAAAGAAACCGATTTCCATTCGTTGTGGGCTTACAACCCTACAGGATGCAATAGACTATGATGAAATATATAACCTTTTATCCTCATTGAACCTTGGCATTTATACACCATCGAATTATATCCTCGCTAGCAAAGTTGAAAAATATGAGGCTATATACGGAAGGGATATGGGGAATACATTTTTCAAGCAGTCGGACCGTGAGCATGGGATTATGGTTTTGATGCGAATAAACCTTCTAAAGAGGTTGGAGAGTTCGGTATATGCGTTCAGATTGACTATTGGACATGCCATGGAATTGATATAAAACACTATAGAAGTTATACGGAATTACCATCCCCAATAAGTAATCGATTTGCAGGAATTAAATGAGGACGACTTTGACATGGACGATCAGAATACAGATTTTTTCACTGTGGGTAAAAGAGTAAAGATTGATTTGGTTGATATGGATTATAAGTCTTGGAGTAACGACCTGGAACATGACCGCCAGGTACTCCTTACATTAGTGAGTAAAATTAGCCTTATTACACCTGAACATGATAAAAAACTTAGGGTTTTGCTTGATACTATAAGAAGTAAGCTGGCTAACCCGATAAACGGAAATAATAAAAAAATTCTACTCTTCTCGGCATTTGCAGATACAGTTGAATATTTGTACGATAATGTAAGCAAAATGCTTAAACATGAATACGGGCTAGATACAGCAATGGTAACAGGTAGCGGCAAAAGCAAGACAACGGTAAACAAACTTCCTACTGACCTGAATACCGTCCTTACCTGTTTTTCACCGGTTTCAAAAGAGAAACACCTTATCATGCCAAACCAGAAAGCAGAAATTGATATGTTGATTGCAACCGATTGTATATCTGAGGGTCAGAACCTGCAGGATTGTGATTATCTTATAAATTACGATATACACTGGAATCCTGTTCGTATCATACAACGCTTCGGGAGGATTGACCGTATAGGAAGCAGGAATGGTGTTATACAGCTAGTGAATTTTTGGCCGGATTTAAACCTCGACGATTATATCAATTTAAAAGCAAGGGTGGAAACCAGGATGAAAATCAGTGTAATGACTGCTACCGGCGATGATAATCCCATTGATGATGAAAAGGGAGACCTTGAATATAGAAAGCAGCAACTTGAGAGGCTTCAAAATGAGGTGGTAGACATTGAAGAAATGTCCAGTGGGATATCCATAATGGATTTGGGATTAAACGAATTCAGAATGGATTTGATCGGCTACATTAAAGACAATCCTGACCTTGATAAAACCCCCTTTGGCATGCATGCCGTCGTACCATCAAATGGTGAGGAAATACCACCCGGGGTTGTATATGTGTTGAGAAACATTAATGATGGCGTTAATGTTGAGAATCAAAACCGTCTCCATCCGTTCTATATAGTGTATATTGCGGACAATGGCGAAATTGTATCAAACCACTTAGAGCCCAAGAAAACGCTGGACATCCTAAGGCTTATTTGTAAAGGCAGAACAGATCCGATCATGAATGTGTGCAGGATGTTTAATGAAAGTACTGATGACGGTAAAAAAATGAGCAAATATTCTGACCTACTTCAGGAGACAATTGCTTCCATTATCAACTTTAATGAAGCCAGTGATATAGACAGCCTTTTCAGGACGGGGGGTACAACTGCTCTTCGGACCAGCATAAAGGGTTTAGACGATT
>JAAYKB010000073.1 GCA_012522615.1 Clostridiales bacterium | reverse complement strand
GAATATGAATGACTGAATTGTGAAACAATAAAAATCATGGTACAATATTGAAGGCTTCTTAGAGAGGTAAGTAAACATGAAAAAAATTGATGAAATAAAGGTCAAGCCGCAGCGCAGAGAAACCGTTATTCAATTCGGCGAGGGAGGGTTCCTCCGCGGATTTGCCGACTGGATGCTGCAAAAGCTGAATAACAGCGGAGAATACAGCGGCAGTGTGGTGGTTGTCCAACCTATAGAGCAGGGTTTTTGCGAGCGGCTGAATCGGCAAAACGGGCTATACACCCATATCATCCGGGGGGTCGAAGGGGTCGAAACCGACATTATCGACGTCATCTCCCGGTGCATAAATCCGTATGAGAATTATCAGGGCTACCTCCTGCTGGCGGACAACCCGGACTTCCGTTTTGTCATCTCGAACACCACCGAGGCGGGCATCGCGTATTCGCCTCACGACAAGCCGGAGGACGCGCCGCCCAAAACCTTCCCGGCAAAGCTGACCGCCCTGCTGTACCGCAGGTTTACAAAGGGGCTGGACGGGTTTGTCTTCCTGCCCTGCGAGCTTATCGAGAAAAATGGGGATAAACTAAAGGAAATCGTCCTGAAATACGCTGATGACTGGAACCTCGGCGAGGGGTTTGCCGATTGGATAAACCAAAAAAACCACTTTTGCAACACCCTTGTCGACCGGATTGTCACCGGCTACCCGAAGGATGAAAAGATTGAACTAGGATATGAGGACAGCATGGTCAACACCTCGGAATACTTCCACCTCTGGGTAATCGAGGGAGACAAAAGACTGGCATCCGAGCTGCCGTTTGACAAGGTCGGGCTGAACGTCATCTGGACCAACGACCTTGAACCCTACCGCACAAGAAAGGTGCGCATCCTCAACGGCGCCCATACCGCAATGGTGCCGTACGGACTGCTTTTGGGGTTTGATACCGTAAAATCCTGCATGGACGACCCGCACATGCTCGGGTTTATCGAAAAGTGCGTGTACGAGGAAATAATCCCCACGCTCGCCCTAGCCCCAGACGAGCTCATCGGCTATGCCGACAGTGTTTTGCAAAGGTTCGCCAATCCGTATATAAAGCACTACCTGTCCTCTATTGCCTTAAACTCGGTCAGCAAATTCAAGGTCCGGGTGCTGCCGTCCATACTCGAGTATATCAAGCGCAAAGGCCAAACCCCACCCACACTGATAAAGGGGTTCGGGGCGCTGATAAGGTTTTATAAGACGGGCGAACCCAACGACGACCCCGAAATCATATCCTTTATGAAAAATGCGCCGCTCGACGAGATACTGGGCAACACAGGTCTTTGGGATTATGATTTGACCTTCTTAAAGCGTGACGTAAGCATTGTCTTGGACCGAATCTGAGGCCCCTCTATGGTTTAGCCAAGGTACTTAAATCAAGGAAAGGTGGGCTTTATGAGGATTGACGAGCGGGACAACATCGAGGTTGACCTCGACACCGGCCACAAGGTCGCCCTGCGTGACATCAAAAAGGGGGAAAGCGTTATCAAATACGGCTTCCCGATAGGTCACGCCACAGAGGACATCAAAAAGGGCAACGCGGTTCATTCCCATAACCTAAAAACCAATCTCAAGGATGTAGTAGAATACAGTTATACTCCAAAAAATTTTAAAATAGAGCCTGTGGACTGCAACCGCACCTTTCAGGGATTTGTGCGGGGGGACGGCAGGGTCGGCATACGTAACGACGTCTGGATTATAAACACCGTCGGATGTGTGAACAGGGTGGCCGACCGGCTTGCAAAAATGACGAGCGCCGAGAGCTTCCCCCACCCGTTCGGCTGTTCCCAGCTCGGGGATGATATGCTGGTTACCCAAAAGATTTTAAAGGGAATGGTCAACCATCCCAATGCCGGCGGTGTGCTTGTGCTGGGGCTTGGCTGTGAAAACAACAACATGGAGGTGTTTTGCAAGATTCTCGGGGACGTCAACCCCGACCGGGTGAAATATCTCAACGCACAGGATTCTCCTGACGAGCTCGAAGAGGGAGCAAGAATGATAGGCGAGCTTCAAAAGTATGCCGACAGCTTTAAAAGGCAGGAGGTCCCGGTATCAAAGCTTACGGTCGGGCTGAAATGCGGCGGCAGCGACGGGTACAGTGGGATAACCGCCAACCCTTTGGTGGGGCGGTTTTCCGACAGGCTGATTGCCTGCGGCGGCAGCACGGTGCTTACGGAAGTTCCGGAAATGTTCGGGGCCGAAACCCTGCTGATGGAGCGTTGTGAAAACCGGGAGGTTTTTGATAAAACCGTCAGGTTGATTAATAATTTTAAGGAGTATTTCAAGCGGCACAATCAGGTCATATACGAAAACCCCTCCCCGGGCAACAAGGCAGGCGGCATTACAACTCTTGAAGAAAAATCTCTCGGCTGTGTCCAAAAGGGCGGAAAATCTGCAGTGGTCGATGTTCTGGATATCGGCGAACCGGTGACGCGAACCGGCCTGAATCTGCTCAACGGACCGGGAAACGATATTGTTGCAACCACAAACCTTACGGCGTCGGGCGCCCACCTTATCCTGTTTACTACCGGACGCGGGACCCCTGTCGGTGCGCCGGTCCCCACCGTCAAGATTGCGTCCAATAGCAGGGTGTATGAAAGCAAGCGGAGATGGATAGATTTTAACGCGGGACAGCTTTTAGAGGGCAAAAGCATGGATGAGGTTGACAAACAGCTTTTTGACTATATATTAAGGGTGGCAAGCGGGGAACAGACGAGAAACGAAATCAACGGGTATAAAGAAATTTCAATATTTAAGGACGGGATAATATTATGAGCTTTATCAACAAGGACTTTATGCTGAGGACAAACACCGCAAAACGGCTTTACCATGAATATGCAGAGGACATCCCGATTATCGATTATCACTGCCACCTCAATCCCCAGATGATTGCCGATAACCACCGATTCAAAAACATGACCGAGCTGCTTCTGGGCGGAGACCACTACAAATGGCGGATCATGCGCGCGGGCGGTGTGGACGAAAAATACATCACCGGCGATGCCGACGATTTTGACAAATTCAGAATGTGGGCCGGAACCCTGCCGCAATGCATCGGGAACCCTCTGTACCACTGGACCCACCTCGAACTTAAGCGTTATTTCGATATTGACGACACCCTTTCGCCGGAATCGGCTGAAAGGATATGGAGGAAGGGCAATGAAATGCTGGCGGACAAGGATTTTTATGTCCGCTCACTGATAACCCGCTCAAACGTCGAGGTGATCTGCACCACTGACGATCCGGCGGATGACCTGCAATACCATAAACAGTTGTTAGATGAAGGCTTTGAGGTGCGGGTGTTACCCACCTTCCGCCCCGATAAGGCACTTGATATCGGCAAAAACACCTTTGCGGCATATGTAAAACAGCAGGGGATTTCAACCTTTGAGGAGCTGCAAACATGGCTGAGGGAACGAATCGACTATTTCCACCAGAACGGATGCAGACTGTCCGACCACGCGCTCGAGGCTGTTTCCTTTGCCGAGGGCGACGCCAAGACTGTATTTGATACTGCCATATCTGGGCAACCTGTAAATCCGCAGCAGATCGAGATTTTTAAAACCGCTATGCTGCAGTTCTGCGCCAAAGAGTACGCCGCTCGGGACTGGACCATGCAGCTTCATATCGGCGCGCTTCGCAACAACAACACCCCGATGTTTCAAAAGCTCGGACCCGACACCGGATTTGACTCGATAAACGATCTCGGTATCGCGGCGCCTCTTTCAAGGCTTCTTGACAGTCTGGAAGTCGCCGATTCCCTGCCAAAGACCATCATGTATTCCCTTAATCCCAAGGATAATTATGTCCTCGGCACAATGATTGGGAACTTCCAGAAAGCCCCGATTAGGGGGAAAATCCAACTGGGCTCGGGATGGTGGTTCAACGACCAGCGCGACGGTATGGTTGCCCAGATGAAAGCCCTCGCCAACCTCGGCGTGCTCGGAACCTTTATAGGTATGCTGACCGATTCCCGAAGCTTTGTGTCCTACCCGCGGCACGAGTATTTCCGCCGCATACTCTGCAATCTGATTGGTGAATGGGTGGAGTACGGCGAATATCCCGAGGATTACGGCACGCTTGGCGACATTATTCAGGGCATCTGTTATCGTAATGCAAAAGCATATTTCGGTTTTTAATACTAAAACGCACCACAAATCCGCCGTGTCAGCAGACAGGGCGGATTTGTGGTGCGTTAACTTGCGAAATACCTAGAAAAATCAAGACGCGATGAGGAATCGGGAGTTAATTAAGAATTATAGCGATTTTAAGCTATACGTCATAAAAATTACAGTTAATTTGTGATTGAAGTTCATATGAACCTGTAATATAATACTAATGAACATTACAAATAATCACTTGAACTTAAAGAAAGGAGGAATACCCTTTGTCTGAACACCTGCCCGGAACAACCCTGCCGTTTACAACCCAGGATAAGGCAGATGCATTTTCCGCTCTGGACCCGATTTTTGCCGTCTCTCCCGGCGGTCTGCTTTTGTCCCAGATTACCGAGCTGACGGGGCTGGGCGCGAGCACCGTCCAGAATTGGGTAAAGCGGGGCTGGGTGTCAAGGCCCGAGCACAAAAAATACGGGGAGCTTCAGGTGGCGCGCATCCTTTTGATAAACCTATTGCGTCCTGCAATGCAGCTTGAGGAAATTGTCACCCTGCTCAGGTATATCAACGGAAGCGTAGATGACCGCACCGACGATATCATCCCCGAAACAAGGCTGTACAGTCTGCTGTGCTCCGCCATCTTTGAACTGGAGGTCGGGAGAAATCTTTCGTCCGGCGCCATCTCCGCCTTGGTAGATGCCCTTCTCTATGATTATCAGGGTCCGGTTCCGGATGCCTCTCAGCGTCTGAATACGGCGTTGAACGTCATGCTCCTCAATGTTGCCGCGTCCAAGCTGATGCAGCGCGCGGCAGGTATTTATGAGGACTGCATCACAGTCAAAAGCGAGGGATGCGCCGCAGATTCTTAACTATGTTATCCCATGCCCCAACCAGCCTGCATATTTTTTCCGAATAGGAATAATAAACTAAAGAGGGTACCAATTTCTTTACATGACAATAAAAATCTTCAGCCGGGCGGTGAAAACCGGACGGCGGCAGATAGAAAGGAGGAAAACACATGCTTAATTGGTGGAACGAACTGCCTGTCACACAGCAGATATTTTATATGATTGCCATACCGTCAACCGTTATCCTGCTGATTCAGACCATACTTCTGATGTTCGGGCTTGGCGACGGGCACGACGCTGACTTTGACGCCGACTCCGACGGAGATGTGTTGGGCGACCATGACCTGTCTCACGACATGGAGGCGGCGCATGCAAGCGGACTGCGAATACTGACCATACGCGGAATCATCGCATTTCTCGCCATGTTCGGGTGGACAGGTGTAGCAGCGCTTGATATGGGTGCACAAACCCCAGTAGCCTTTGCGCTTGCCTTTCTCTCAGGGATTGTCGCCCTGATTGTCGTTGCATTGATAATACGTGCTTCCTTTAAGCTCCAGCAAAGCGGCAATCTCGATATGCAAAACGCCGTCGGGCAGATCGGAGAGGTTTATCTCACCATACCCAAGGACGGCCATGGAAAGGTAACCCTTGTTGTGCAGGAGCGTTATCTTGAAATGGACGCGGTCTGCCATGAACGCACGGTTAAAAACGGCGAGCAGGTCAAGGTGGTCTCGGTAACCCCGAGCAATACTTTGATTGTATCCCCCCTGTATGAAACAGTATCACAATAAAAGGAGTGTTAATTATGAATTTCCCCATCCTTGCAGCATCCATACCTCCCTCAGCCCTTATGGGCGTTGTAGTAGGCATTGTTCTCTTGTTCAGCCTGATTCTGGTGTTTCTGTCCCGTTTCCGCCGCTGCCCATCCGATAAAATTATGGTTATTTACGGTAAGGTCGGGCAGAACAAGGACGGAACCGCACGGTCGGCAAAATGTATCCACGGCGGCGCTGCCTTCATAGTCCCGGTTATTCAATCTTATGAGTATCTGGACCTAACTCCGATTTCACTCAGCGTCGATCTTAAAAGCGCGTTGTCCCGCCAGAACATACGCATTGATGTCCCCTCGCGTTTCACCGTCGGAATCTCCACTGAACCCGGCATCATGCAGAACGCCGCAGAGCGTCTGCTCGGGTTAAAGCTTGCGGAAATCCAAGAGCTTGCCAAGGACATTATCTTCGGCCAGATGCGTCTTATCATCGCAACCATGGCGATAGAGGAAATCAATACCGACCGCGATAAGTTTCTCGAAGCCGTTTCGGCATGTGTTGAGGGCGAACTGAAAAAGATTGGTCTGCGGCTTATCAACGTAAACGTGACCGACATAAGCGACGAATCGGGGTATATCGAGGCTTTGGGTAAGGAAGCGGCCGCCAAGGCCATCAACGAAGCCCGTATCAGCGTTGCCGAGCGCAACCGCGAGGGTTCCATCGGTGAAGCCAACGCGGTTCGCGACCAGCGTATATCGGTTGCCTCCGCAAATGCGGCGGCCGTCGACGGCGAAAACAAATCCAAGGCGGAAGTCGCCAAGTCCGACGCTACCCGCCGCGAGGCGGAAGCAGACGCCCTGCGCCGCGCGGTAACCGCCGAAAAACTGGCGGAGGCAAAGGCAAAAGAGGAAGCCTATGCCGCAGAGCAGCTTGCCGAAAAGGCGCGTGCCGAGCGCGAGCTTGCCACCCAGCAGGCCGATGTTATCGTCAAGGCACGTATAGAAAAGGAACGTATGGAGCTTGCCGCAGAAGCCGAAGCCGAGCAGATACGCCGTCGCGCACGAGGCGAAGCCGACGCCATTTTTGCAAAGATGGAGGCTCAAGCCCGCGGTGTTCAGGAGGTTCTGTCCAAGCAGGCAGAGGGCTTTGCAAACCTTGTCAAGGCAGCCGGCGGTAGCGCGGATTCGGCTGTACAGCTCATGTTGGTTGACAAGATTGAGGAGCTTGTCAAGATTCAGGTCGAGGCTGTCAAAAACCTAAACATCGACAAGATTACGGTCTGGGACAGCGCGGGCGGTAAGGACGGTAACTCTTCGACTGCTAACTTTCTGTCCGGTATCATGAAAGCCATCCCGCCGCTCAGCGACACCTTTAAGATGGCAGGGCTGCAGATTCCCGCTTTTCTCGGAAAGGAAATCGAGGGTTCTCCCGCTGTCCCTGCGGAACCTGCTGAAACATCCCCCGTCCCGCCTGCCGAAACGTCCGTCGAAACGCTTTCGGAATAATATCCGGAACAGTTAAAAACCACCTGCTCCGAAACGGGCTTAAGCCCGTTTCGGAGAGATAAGGATTTAAGTTTGAGGAGGGTTATATTTTGTTTAATCGTTCATATATTAAAAACCTTGCAAAACAGAGAATGTCCGGACGCATGGGCAGCGCCATTGCGGTTGCTCTTTTATCAATCCTTTTGAGCGGCTCGGTCTCCGGCGGCTTTCAGTTTCGTTTCAACCAAGATGACGGTTATTTTAGTGAAATAGCAATTGCAATGCTGCCGATAATGGTGTTCTTAGGCATCTTCGGACTTGCATACACAATTCTTGTCGGAAATGTCATCAGCATTGGGGCCAGAGGCTGGTTCCTGCGCTACTGGCGCGGCGAGAATGTACCGGTCGGCGAAATGTTTTCGGGATTCAAGCATTTTTCGGCGTTTGTAACCACCGGTCTGCTCAGAGGGATATATGTGTTTTTGTGGACCCTGTTGTTTATCATCCCGGGAATTGTAATGTCATATGCATACAGCATGACCGATTACATCATTTGCGAATATCCCCATTTATCGGCCTCACAGGCAATTAATCTTAGCAAGCGGATGACATACGGGCATAAGGCCGATCTCTTTGTGTTCGACCTGAGTTATTTCGGGTGGACAATGCTTTCAGTGATTACCTGTATGGTGGTTGGCATTGTCTATGTGTTTCCCTACCAATATACAGCCCATGCGGGTGTATATGAAGCGCTGAAATATGATGCACTGCAAAGAGGGGTACTGCGTCCCGAGGATTTCGGAATGGTGGCTCCGCCGCCACCTCCTAACTACGGCGGATGATTTACCTGCCGGCAGGCGAATTACATGTTTTGAGCATAAAAAACGGCCATCTGTCTTGCAGATGACCGTTTTTCTTTACTGAAGCGGATTGCCCTGCTTATCCTTGAAATTACCAGTGGCAATCAGAATAATATCTACCAGCCACCAAATCCCCAATCCTGCACCAGTCAGCAACTTCAGTACGCCGGTGCCGACCTTCCCGACATAGAACCTGTCAACACCGAGTCCGCCGAGGAATATTGAGAGTAAAAGCGCAGTGGTTTTACTTTTCATATGTACCCCTCCGTAATATAAATATTAAGGTAAAGGTACTATAAAAAACATAATTTGTCAATGTGCTTGTAAATTTTATGTTATACACTAAGTCTAAAACATGTAT
>JAAYKB010000072.1 GCA_012522615.1 Clostridiales bacterium | reverse complement strand
GCCAGAATATTTGTCGAAAGAAGTCAATTGCCAATGTAGTTGACTTCTTTTCTTTTAATGGGTACAATTTTAATGGTAACTGGACATAACATTTATTTTTTGGACAGTAAAAAACCGCTCCAGTGAATCTGTGGTTCACTGGAGCGGTTTTTATGATTTATTCCGATCGGCTTTCACGAAGCGTCAGTACCCTTCGCAGGTGAAGCTTCACCTGCTGCTCCATTTCGGCATCTCCGATTACCGTGGTACGCCCCTCGGCATATTCCTGATCCACCCACTTCTTTATCTTTGCAACGCCGTGGTCTCTTTTATCAACACGATCGCTGCCTGCCAGCATGTAGTAAGTATTAATCCATGCCGCAATCCCGGCGGCGCCGGAATGTGCGTCGACCGCCACTATCGGAGGGCGTCCCAGAATATCGGTCGTATTAAAAATATTTTAGATTTCCTCGTCCTTCATAAGTCCGTCTGCATGGATTCCCGCCCTTGTTGCGTTAAACGCGCGTCCGACAAATGGGGTACGCGGCGGGATTTCAAAGTTTTGCTCATTTTCAAAGTATTCGGCAATCTCGGTTATTACCTTGAGGTTCATGCCCCCGTTGTTACCCTTGAGCTGACAGTATTCTATTACCATGGCCTCAAGCGGAGTATTGCCGGTACGTTCTCCGATTCCGAACAGAGAGGTGTTGACCGAGGAGCACCCATACATCCACGCGGTCACCGCATTGGGCACCGCATTGTAAAAATCATTGTGTCCGTGCCATTCGAGCTGTTCGGAGGGCACTCCCGCGTAGTTTGTAAGGCCGTACATAATCTGCTGTACACTGCGGGGCAACACAACCCCCGGTATGGAGGAGCCCAGGCCCAGGGTATCGCAGGCACGAATCTTTATCGGAATACCGCTTTCCTTTGACAGCTCCATCAGCTTAGCGGCAAACGGAAGGACGAAGCCGTGGAAATCGGCGCGGGTAATATCCTCAAAATGACATCGTGGCACGATGCCCTCGTTAAGCGCCGCTTCAATTACCTCAAGGTAATTTTTCATTGCTTCGGACCTTGTCCAATTCATTTTTTTGAAGATATGATAATCCGAACATGAAACCAAAATTCCGGTTTCCTTAATCTCCATGGATTTCACAAGAGAAAAATCCTCTTTACGGGCGCGTATCCATGCGGTAATCTGGGGAAAATCAAAGCCGAGCGCACGGCATTTTTCCACCGCTTCCTTATCCTTAGGGGAATACAGGAAAAACTCGGTTTGCCTGATTATCCCGCTTTTGTTGTCCAGTTTATGCAGCAAAGTGAAGATTTTGCATATTTCGTCCACTGTATATGGAGATCGCGCCTGCTGGCCGTCCCGAAAAGTGGTGTCGGTGATGTATATCTTTTCGGGCAGGTTCATAGGTACAATCCGGTGATTAAATATAAGCTTGGGAATATCGTTATACGGATACATATTCCGAAACAGGTTGGGTTCGCTGACATCCGTAAATTGGTACCCTGTTTCAAGTAATCCGGATTTTTTATTAAGTTTTGGCTTCATACTTGCCATTATATCCTCCCTCTCTGTGGCATATCCTTTATATAATTTGTCTCAACAAGTATACTGTATCGGGATGCTCTATGTCAAATGTGAGACATGGAATTTAAAAATCTGTAACATATTTAAAAGCTGATTTTAAATAGTATACAAATTTTCTTTGTATTATAT
>JAAYKB010000071.1 GCA_012522615.1 Clostridiales bacterium | reverse complement strand
TTAACCATGTGCCGAGACTGCCGAAGGCATAGGCGATACCGAAAACCAACCCACGCCGTTGCTGAGGGATATCGGTGGAAAGTCTTGTGAGGTAGCAGGCGGACAGCCCGCCAATCAAAAGATTCAACAGTGCGCCAGCCGCGATAACAACGCCTGCATGGGGTGCAAACAAGGATATACCAATGAAAGCAACCATGGCGGTACTTGTGAATATGGGTAGCGCGCGTCTTCTGGCAACCGTGGGATATTTTGCAGATAAAAGTGCAAAGACACCTATGCCGATTGCCTGGAATACATAGTAAAGCCCGCATGCCAGCAGGTTTACTGTTCCTCCGTCAAGGAAACTCAGCAGACGGTAAACCTGCACCATATATGCCGTGCCGCTCCATAAGAAGCCTATGCCTATCAATGCCGCAAGAAACACACATTGCCGATTAACTGATTTGTCAAAACAATTTTTCTCCATAATTCGCCTCGATTCGCCTCGTTTACCGATTTTATTTATTATTATTTTACCATGTAAAAAAGGATTGTTCCAGAAAAAAATAGCAGTTCAGATTGCCCGGTTTAGGCTGCCTATACCAAAACTATACTGCAATTATACTGCTCTTTTATATGTCTGCACCTTTTCCGGACTGCCCGTATACGTATTTATCGGTTAAACTGACGATAACGATATTGGGGGTGGCCGACATGAGTGTACATGGCCGATGCTTTCCCTATGAGAAAAGCATCGTAATCAATGCGCTGTATGATACTATTGAGGCTTTGGGGCTTTGCCTTGACAACTCTGACAGCGTACGCGGAAGGCTGGCTGTTTCGGGTGCAGGTCAGACAGGAAAAATGCGTATCGTGTTGAGCGTTGCCGGGAAGGCAGAAGGCACACAGGTTGATATTTTTCTCGAAAGTTCCGATAAGGATGCCGGTGATGCCTGGAGCACGGTTGTTTTTGATGAGCTTGCAGCGACGATAAAAAAAGCCTGTCATGTTCGGCGAAATTGTACGAAAGAGGAGGAAATCTAATGAAAAAACTGCTGGCGATTTTAGTATGTTTAGCTTTATGCTCGTTGTCCTTTGTACATGTAGCGGGCGCAGGAAATTGGACAATTACGGTTCTTACTGCCGATTCGGGATTTATATTCATTGACGGCAATAATGAAACCGGCGGTACCATAACCAGAGGGGACGGAGAAAGGATACATATTGAGGCCCTCCCGAATCCGGGGCATGAGATTGAAAGCGTTACGATAGGCAGCACTACTTACAGCACAGACGGGGAAATCGGCGACAGACAACATTTCAGCCTGGAAAACTTTGAAGTCAATGAGGATATTGAAATTTCGGCAGTTTTCAGGCCGATTAAACACACCATAACAACGACTGTGACCCCTGAAAACGCCGGTACTATCAGTCCAATGAACCCTGAGGTCAATCACGGAAGCGATATCACGTTTACCATAACTCCAAACGCCGGATATACAATCGTTTCAGTGCATGTAGACGGTGATCCCCGCGGTGTGGATAATAATAACCAAATCGAGCTTCGACATGTCGAGAACGACATGACCCTGTCGGTGGAATTTGAGCAGGCCGACAATTATAAAATTACAACCGTTGTCGGCCCGAACGGTTCGGTTACACCGGAGAATCCCGAGGTTACCGCCGGCAGCGACGTCACATTTACCATTACGCCGGATCCGGGTTATATCATAGACTCACTGTATGTGGACGGCAGACCGGAAATGGCGGATGAATCTGGGCAGTTTACGGCATTTAATGTGCAGCGCGATATGACGCTGGAAGTTGATTTTATGCAGGCCGTTGAGCATACCATTACTGTTTTGAAGCCTGAAAACGGCGGTATCAGGATTGAGGGCGAAAGCGATCCGGTTCCGGATGGCGGCAGCGTTATCACGCGCTACACGAGGGAAACGGCGTCCTACTTTATTACACCCGATAGGAATTACAGTATTTCCGGCATTATTCTGCAGACAGAAGATGGGGAAGATGATATAAGCTATGCCTATTACTATGACGAAACGGCAAAGCAAATCCGCGTTGATGTTGAAACCGAGTTCGACTACACCTTTATTGTAGAGTTTACAGAGGGGATTAGACAGTACCGTTTGTCGATAATAGACAGTGAGGCGGAATCGGAGGACTCCATAAAAGAGGCAGTCAGAAGAGAGCTGGGCTCATACGGGATGGTTGTTGAAAACAATGATATAACTATTGTGGACAGGGATTCTTTCGTATCGGTCAACGGTATTGATTATGAAGTGATAGAAGTGTCAATCGATGAAACCGATTATTTGGTTTATACGGTAGAGAAGCACACCTATATTGTGTTGGAAACCACCTATCACGACGGAGGTCCCGTTAGTGAAGTATATATTGTTGACAACGAGATGGAATTTACAAATGTTATCCAATTCGAGATTCCTGCCGACCCAACGCTTATCGGCGTGTTCAGCCCATATGGCGGAAGAGTGGTGGGGACGTTTGATAAATATTTTGGAGATGGAGACATCGGCAATGTGTCTGAGGTTCTCGACGGTTTTAACATATTCCAGCTGCATTTCGAGAATAAGGGCGATCAATCAAACAAGGGTATGAACGTCTTCCAGTTGACCTTGATAACGGCAGACACCCTTTGCATGAACGTGCAGGCCGACTCGGAAACAAGTGTACAGCAAGCCATGGCTTGGGATATTGATACCTTCGCAGATGTAACAAAAGACAATGCTACCCATGCGGTGTTTTTCGGAAACGACCGAATTATACTCGAACTGCCTAATAGCAATATCGGAAATATTGCAAGCATAAGCACTGGCGAGTCAAAAAGCCCGGGTTATTCATTTGAGAATAATCCCGACGGCAGCGCTACGGTTGTTTTTCATTCAGATTTTTACGATAACATCACGGTGCCGCTTACAATTACACTTAAAAGCGGTGAAACGGTGCAAAGGAATCTGACAATCCTGCGGGTCGGCGTAGATATACAGGCGCATGACGGGAATGACGGCAATCCTTCCCTGATTCGGAATGCGTGGCACGGGACCCAAACAGGAAATACTGTGGATTTGACGGGAAGCAATAAATTTATAGTCACTGCGTCGTATTATATTCCTGATTTTGGGGATGAACTGCCGTACGGCTTGTTTGTTACCAGAAAATATGCAGACGGCAGGATTGAAACCCAGATTATCACACAACCTATGACCAATCCTTATCCGTGGCAGGCAGATATGTTCAATCACGCCAAAAAGATGTATATATATAACGACGGCGCGTCCGGATGGGCCAACATTGCCGACTACCTTATCTATGAGGGGCCGAACGCCGCGTCCGCGCCCGTCGAGATATCGGTGCTTGTGCTTAAAAATGTACCGGCGGCAGGAAACACCTTCGGCGGTATAAATTATGGCTCGGGAACCGGCGTCAAGTGGACAAAACCATAGGGGAGGATGCATAACGATGAAAAAAATGTTGATGATTATAATATCGATTATTATATTTATAGCAAGCGTGTGCCCTGTTTCGGCGGCGGCTGAAGCCCTCTCCGTCACATCGCTCGAAGCCTCTTATGCGGACGGACAAGTGTCCTACAGCGGAACCGTAGCATCGGTAGTGAAAGCGGCGGCAGTACTGCTTTTTGACTTTGATGGAAATCTGATAATGATGGATACATGCGAAGTGACGGGCGATGGTGCTTTTTCCGGAACAATGGAAATAATGCTCACACATTCCGGCACATACACTATCAAGGCTTCGGATTATGATGGCGGGGCCTTTGCCGAATCGACATTCGCCATTGATACATCATCTTCTGATGATATTCCGAAGACCGGTGATAACAGTAACATAACACTTGTGTTCGTACTAATGCTACTCTCCGGAGCGGGAATTTTGGGCACGGTTTGGTATAGTAAAAAGAGACAATATTGAGTTTGAGAAGAAGTAAATATAAAAGATTAGAAACATCACCCAAACGGGTGATATTTCTTTATTACACTTTTCTATATAATAATAACCGGAGACATTATTTTTAGAGGTGGAGAATGGCAGTTAAAGTGAAAAGCGGAAGCAAATCGCCAAAACTTTTCTGGAGAATAATCATTTCGGCAGTTGGTGCGGCGCTGATATTTATTACTGTATCCAATCTTGCCTTGTACTTC
>JAAYKB010000070.1 GCA_012522615.1 Clostridiales bacterium | reverse complement strand
GTTTGGGACGGTCCCTGATTTTGTGTCTTTTTGGGATTGCATGTTCCACTATTTATCGCTAATTATGTTCATTAATTGCTTGTTAAACTTTATTATATCTCCTACTGAGCTTTGATTTGTAGTGTGCCCCTTTTCTCTTTGCTTACATCCAGGTTACATATTTGTGACCTCTTTGCAGCATTGGAGCTATCTACATCAAGAGCCGACAGTCTATTTATCTAAGATATAATTTTTCAATCAACAAAAAATATGAGAAAAATGGGGTGGCTGATGGGACTCGAACCCACAACGCCCGGAACCACAATCCGGTGCTCTGCCATTGAACTACAACCACCGTAATATATGGCACGCCAGAAGGGATTCGAACCCCTGACCCACAGCTTAGAAGGCTGTTGCTCTATCCCGCTGAGCTACTGGCGTATCATACCAAAATATGCTTTAGTGCGAAAGCAAAATAAATCTATGGTATCGGCGCAGCGACTTGAACCTCGGACCTGCGGATTATGATTCCGATGCTCTAACCTACTGAGCCACGCCGCCGCACGTCTATTGGTAGCGAGAGGAGGATTTGAACCTCCGACCTTCGGGTTATGAGCCCGACGAGCTACCGGACTGCTCCACTCCGCGATATTTTTGACAGCTCAGATATACTAACACATCTTCACCCGCCTGTCAATACATATGTGCAAAAAGTTTGAAACAGAACTGATGTTTCATGTCAACAACTTAATATAACCTGTTTTCTGCTTTTCGGAAAAACACTCTTTTCGGGGAGTTGAAAGGTGCGTTTGCAGGCGTCCGGCGTTGCATTTTGCACACGGCTTTCGTAGGTTGTAGCCAAAACACAGTAAATATAATTAGGTAGAAATATTTGTGTGTCCCTGCGTCAGAAATCGGGCAAACGTGCTGCAATCCGGTATCGGCTCATCTTGTAACAACCATATAGAATCCACTCTTTTACGGCAGGCTTTCTCCAACTTTCGTGTCGAGTAAATCCCGCACATATTACCCGTAGACCATGACCTCAAGATAACCGTGGTTCTGCTACCGATTTCCTCCCTGTGGGAGAATACGCACGATACAATTCCCTGTAATCCAGTTCCTCAGGCTGGGCGCTTAGCAGCCGTGCCAGATCATCCTTTGGTATTTGAATTTTCATATCCATTGGGAGCATTATATGTTTATATTTTCGCTCAAATCTGTTACGCTTTAAAACCTCAAAATTATTTTTCATTAACCCAATTTTACAGCAAAAAAGTCGGGACAGCCAACACTTTTCTGTGTTCCTGTACTGACTTTTTTGTCATGCTGTTTTGTAGCAGCCCCATCCTCCAGAATTTTTACAGGCTTACCTCAACTATTGACTTTGTAATTTCAGGGATTACCACGATTGTTTACAAAAAACCTTTATTATTACCACTTTATATTCCATCTACTTTGATATTCACATGATTGAATCGGAGCGCAGAATACGGAATCTTTTAATTCTGATGTTTTAACCCGCTCTTCAAGATGTTCATAAAACAGCCCGTCATCGACAGGCAGATTAACCCAATCATCTGTCCAGGACGAAAGATAAGCGGCATTGGAAATATTTAACGAGTTTATCCCTTCATACCCGGGGGCAAGAAGCTCGGCGCCGTGCAAAACAGCATCGGCGAAGTTTTGAAGAATACCGACATGGGCGGTTTCCGACTGCCGGGGCTCAAATTCGCTAAAAGAGTGCGACGGCACGGCGGTTCCGGTTTTATCGGCGAAACAAAATGAGCGTTCAGACTCATCCAACTCCCAAAACCGCAGTTTCCCGTCTTCAATAACTATCTTGCCGAGATCGCCGGCTATTTCAAGGCGGTTGGTCCCCGGAAATTCGCCTGTGCTGGTTAAAAAGGCGGCTGTAGCGCCGTTTTCGTACTCAGCATATATTGCGGCTTCGTCCTCAACCTCAATGTTGTGGTGCTTCCCGACATGGCATGAAGCGCGCAAGCGCGCAGGTATCCCGAATATCCACTGCCATAAATCAAGGTTATGAGCGACTTGGTTAATAAGAACCCCGCCGCCTTCGCCCGCCCATGTACCCCTCCAACTGCAGGAATCATAATAGGCCTGCGTGCGATACCAGTTTGTTATAATCCAAACCAACCGCTTTGTCCGGCCCAATTGTCCGCTTTGGACCATTTCCCGTGCCTGCCGGAACAGGGGATTGGTGCGCTGGTTTAACATAATGCCGAAGATTTTGCCGGATTTCTCAGCCGCTTCGTTCATCTGTTTAACCTGGCGGGTATAAACTCCTGCCGGCTTTTCCGTCAATACATGAAGCCCTTTTTCAAATGCCTTGATGGCAATAGGGGGGTGCAGATAATGAGGGGTCGAGATAATAACCGAGTCAACCAAACCGCTGTCCAAAAGGTCCTGATAATCGGTAAACAACCTTACATCAGGATAGATTTTTTTCGCTTGTTCAAGTTTACACCGGTCGATATCGCAGACAGCGGTTAACTCAAGCCCCTTGACCAAGCCGGATGCAATTCTGTGCGCATGGAAACAGCCTATATTCCCATAACCTATTATGCCGATGCGGACCTTCTCCATTTACTCATATCCTTTTACATCAGGTAAATTGTTATTTGGTATTGTATGTACCGGATGTGTCGGCGACCACGCTTTGGAATCCTTCCTTGCGGCGGGACGTCTTTACACGTTTCATAAGCTCCTCATAAAACAAATCTTCATCAAAAGGCAACTCGATTTCCTTGTCCAGCCATGCCGAAAGATGCATAGCATTTGAAATCATAAGGCCGTTAATCCCTTCCTCGCCGCCGGCAACCAAAGGAGTCCCTCGCAGAATAGCGCCGGCAAAAGCGTTTAAAACCCCTACATGCTGTTCGGAGCTACCGTCGGTTTCAGCCTCAACAAACTCGGCCTTCGGTTCGCCAAAGGCCTGTTTGTTTGTCTTCGAAAACTCCGGTTCGCTCTGTTCAAGCTTCCACATATAAAGCTTGCCGTTTTCGCTTACCAGCTTGCCCTTGTCAAGTAATATTTCAAAACGGTTCGTACCCGGTGTATCTCCGGTGGAGGTGATAAACACCCCGGTCGCCCCGTTTTCATACTCTACACATGCCGTAACATCGTCTTCAACTTCAATATCGTGCCATTTGCCGAAGTGCATCTTTGCGTGGATCTTGACAGGCATGCCGCAAATCCACTGCCACAAATCAAGGTTATGAGGGCATTGGTTCAGCAAAACCCCTCCGCCTTCGCCGGACCATGTAGCCCTCCATGCACCGGAATCATAATATGCCTGAGGGCGGTACCAGTTTGTTATAATCCAATTTGTACGTCGTATTTGACCGAGTTCGCCGCTTTGGACGATCTCGCGCATCTTGCGGTAAATGTGGTCGGTGCGTTGGTTAAACATCATCCCGAATACGACATTGGAGTTTTTTGCAAACTCATTCATTTCCCGTACCTGCTTTGTATAAACCCCGGCAGGCTTTTCAACCATAACATGAATACCGCGTTTCATGCATTCAATGGCGTACTTAGGATGATCGTAATGGGGTATCGCTATCAAAGCGGAGTCAATCAGCCCGCTGTCCAGCATGGCCTCGGCGTTATCAAACCTCCCGACCCCTTCGGGCATATTTTCCTCCGCCCATTTAAGGCGGTCCGGATTGATGTCCGCTACGGCGGCAACTTCAATTTCGGGACAATGCCCCGCCAATATGTTATTTATATGGGCGGTGCCCATATTGCCTACGCCGATTATACCAAGCCTTATTTTTTCCATGGTTTCTCCGCCTTTCTTGGTTTTAATTAAATCCCCGCGATTTCAGATATTCATAGCTCCTTTTTAAACAATCAAAAGGATTCTCGCCATTGCAATCATCCTGTTCGACCAGCGCGTACTCGGTACCGGCATCCACACAGGACTTCAGGATGCCTTCAAAGTTCATGTTGCCTTCCCCTACAACCATCATTTTCCGTCCGTAGGCCATATCTTTTAAGTGGACGCAAGGTACCCTGCCTTTTAGATAGTTAATCCACCAAATAGGATCTCCGCCTCCCGCCTGCACCCAATAGGTATCCAACGTAAAACCGAGCTCATCCTTTGAAAATCTTTCGGCCATCTGTTGTAAAATCGTTTTCCCGTTTTGTTTTTCAAATTCATGATCATGATTATGATAGAGGAGTCTCATATTATTTTGCCTAAGCACGTTTATCGACTTTATAAACCTGTCGTAAAAAGCGTCGACCCCGCACTCGCTAAGGTTATACCAGCCGATGCCGACATTACTGCATCCGAAAATCCTATGGTCGTTTGCGACCTGCTCCGGCTGTTTCTCAATCCTGTCGGCAGGTGTATGGGTCAAAACACATTTCAGCCCGTTTGCCTCAAGCTGTTCTTTTAGCCACTGCGGCTCATACGGGCAGGTGCCGGAAACCTGAACATTTTTATAACCGATATCGGTAACCCTTTTTAAAGTCTCAGCGAAATCATTGAGATTTTTTGTAAAATCACTTACGGTGAAAAGCTGCGCTCCTATCTGCATCCGGTTTTCCTCCTATTCGATTATATTCCTTAAAGCCTTAACCGCCGCGTCAAAAGCCGCCCTTTGTGTAGGATAGGCGTCTTGGTCCATAACGCTGCGTTCATGGCCCTGTTCCAGCTTATCCAATCCGCTGAAAACCTTCAAATGCGGCTCTAAAGTCAGAACCTCGCCGCCCTGCGCTTTAAATTTTTTCAATATTTCAGGGATGTTTCCTGCTCCCTGCCCGGCAGGTACAACGGTTCCATCCGGTTTAGAGTCCTTTATATGCATGTATTTTACATAAGGGGAGAGAAGATTCCAAGCCTCAAATGTATTCTGTTTACATTGTATAAAATTGGCGGGATCAAAAACCGCATGCAGCTCGGGAATCTGCTTGTGGATTTCAAGGCATCGAGTAGCAATATCGCCGTAAATCCCCTTTTCATTTTCGTGGCATAGGCTGACTCCGCTCCCTTTTGCAGCCTCACATAATTTCGACAGTCTTTCCATTACCTCATCTTTAAATACTTCTGCATTTTCGCCTGCGGGAATAAAAAAACTGAATAAGCGGATACAAGAAGTTTCCGCAGTGTGGGCAATCTCCAGTATATGTTTGAATAAATCCAGATGGGGAGCAAAATCATCCTTTATGCTTATTTTGCCAATCGGTGAGCCAACAGACCATATGGTTATCCCGTAATCTTTCAGTTTATTTTTTAGCTCCAAAGCCTGCTGGACTGTTAATTCCGAGATATTTTTTCCCCCGACTCCACGGACTTCTAAAAAGGAAATACCATTTTCTTTTAGCGCCTTAATTTGGTTTTGAACATCAGCACCTGCTTCATCAGCAAAGGCACACAGTTTAAAATTATCCAATGCTCGATCCTCCACTCATTTAATTTTTCAGCAGCTAAACACCAGAATAGGCCGAAAATCCACCGTCTACAGGTACTACTATTCCGGTAACAAACCCAGATAGTCTGGAATCAATCAGCCAATTTAATGTACCGAGTAATTCCTCCGGTTTGCCAAACCGCCCCATCGGGGTTGCGTTTAATATTTTTTCGGTTCGTTTTGTCGGGTTTCCATTATTGTCAAAAAGCAATGCTTTATTTTGATTGGTTACAAAAAAACCCGGAGCAATTGCGTTTACTCTGATATTTTGTTTTGCAAAATGAACAGCAAGCCATTGTGTGAAATTTGACACCGCCGATTTGGCGGCGCTGTACGCCGGTATTTTAGTAAGGGGACGAAAGGCATTCATTGATGACACATTTAAAATACAACATCCTTCACCATTAAGCATATCCTTTGCAAATACCTGTGTCGGGAGCAGCGTCCCCATTAGGTTTAAGCTAAACACGAAATCAAACCCGCTTTTATCGAGGTTAAAAAAGGTCAAAACATCCTTAGAGTTTTCATCGCCCGGGGTATAATATTCGTTGGCGGTCGTGCATTTTGGGCTGTTTCCGCCCGCGCCGTTTATAAGGACACTGCATTTCCCTAAGTCATTTAAAACCTTCTCATGGACTTCTTCAAGGTTCTCTTTCGACAGCACATCGGTCTTATAAGCCTTCGCTACACCGCCGGATTTATTGATTTCATCAGCTACCGAGGCGGCTGCCGACTCGTTTATATCCAGCAAGGCTATTTTATATCCCTTTTCTCCCAAAAATTTCGCAAATGCACCGCACAGTACCCCGCCGGCTCCAGTGATAACCACGGTTTTTTCCATTCCGCACCCCATCCTATCTGCCTTGTATTTTTCTTACTGATATCTCCTGCCGGCTTCCTTTTCAGCTGCTTCAAAAAGCCCGGCTAAATAGGTGGCTCCCAATGCACGGTCATAAAGCCCATACCCGTGCCTGCCTTCCTCGCCCCATATCATCCTGCCATGGTCGGGGCGAACATACCCGTCGAATCCCCCGTCAACAAGAGCCTTAACAATCGCGTACATATCAAGCGAGCCGCACCGGCTCGGGTGTCCGACCTCTTCAAAAGACCACTCTTCGGTAATCTTTATGTTCCTCAGATGGACAAAATGGATGCGTTCTGCAAACTCTTTTGCCATCTTCGGCAAATTATTGCCGACAGATGCCCCGAGCGAACCGGTGCAAAAGGTCAGTCCGTTGCTTTCACTGTCAACCAGTTTCAAAAACTTCCTGATGTTTTCTTCACAGGTAATAATTCTTGGCAAGCCGAAAATGCTCCAAGGCGGGTCGTCAGGATGTATAGCCATCTTAATACCCGATTCCTCAGCCACCGGAATTACAGCCTTCAAAAACACCTCTAGATTCTCCCAAAGCTTATTTTCGCCGACTTTGGAATATTTGTTATGCAGTTCCTTCAATTCGTCTTTAGTGTAACTCTCGTCCCATCCAGGTAAAGACAAATTGCTGGTTAAAGGATTCATTGATAAAACGGTATTTTGATTAAAAGCTAAAGCTTTTGCGCCATCAGGCTGGGTACGCTCCAGTTCGCTGCGAAGCCAGTCAAACACCGGCATAAAGTTATAACAGATACATTTGACCCCGGCTTTTGACAGTCTGACTATATTCTCGCAGTAGTTGTCTATCAGCCTTTTTGCATTTTCATTCCCCAGTTTGATATCTTCATGAACCGGTACGCTTTCAACTACCTCAAATTCCAAACCGTTTTGATTGGCTAGGCTTTTAATTTTATTAATACTTTCAACGCTCCAGACCTCGCCTACGGGAAAATCATATACCGCAGACACAATACCCGTCATGGTGGGAATCTGCCGGATTTTTTGCGGTGTTACAGGGTCGTTTTCCCCGTACCATCTGAAGGTCATCTTCATACTAAAATTCAATCCTTCCCAACACAAAAATACTAATCAAGCGGCGCATTAATATATCTTCATTCAGCAATATTATATATTATTTATAAATGCAAAACAATTGTAAAAATCGCAATTTATATTGCATATATGAGCAATAACAAATATAATAAATATAATTATTACTGTTTCTAAGAAGGGAGATTTTAACGAT
>JAAYKB010000069.1 GCA_012522615.1 Clostridiales bacterium | reverse complement strand
TACTGTTATATTTCCGCTATTCTTTGGGCGACCGCGTCAAGGAATTCCATCGAACCCACCCCGCGCTTTTGGGGCAGGGACGAGAGGGACACAAGGTCGTTGGTCATGATTCCACTTTCGATGGTTCCAAGGGTGGCCTGTTCAAGCCGATCGGAAAATGCTTTGAGGTCGTTAAGCCCGTCAAGCTCGGCGCGCTTGCGCAATGCGCCCGACCATGCAAATATGGTAGCGACCGAGTTGGTGGAGGTGGGCTCACCCTTGAGATGACGGTAATAATGGCGGGTAACCGTGCCGTGGGCGGCTTCGTACTCGTATTTCCCGTCGGGCGAAACCAGCACGCTGGTCATCATGGCGAGAGATCCGAAGGCGGTGGCAATCATATCGCTCATGACGTCGCCGTCGTAGTTTTTGCAGGCCCAGATAAAACCGCCCTGTGAGCGTATGACCCGGGCAACCGCGTCGTCGATAAGTGTATAAAAGTATTCGATTCCGGCCTTCTCAAAGGCGGTCTTGTATTCGGCTTCAAAAATCTCGACAAAGATGTCCTTGAATCGGTGGTCATAGGTTTTGGAGATGGTGTCCTTGGTCGAGAACCACAAATCCTGTCCGACCGACAGCGCATAATTAAAGCAGGAGCGCGCAAAGCTTGCAATTGAGGCGTCGGTGTTGTGCATCCCCATAACCACGCCGCCGCCCGTGAAATCGTGAATGGTCTGGCGGCGTTCGTTTCCGTTCGGGTCGGTGACCACCAGCTCGGCTTTTGAACCGGCGTCCACCCTCATTTCGGTGTTTTTATAAATATCGCCGTATGCGTGACGTGCGATGGTAATAGGCTTTTTCCAGGTCGAAACGCTCGGGGAAATCCCCTTTACGACAACGGGAGCGCGGAAAACTGTACCATCCAGAATGGCGCGGATGGTGCCGTTAGGGCTTTTCCACATCTCTTTCAGCTTATATTCCTCGACGCGCTGGGCGTTGGGCGTGATGGTGGCGCATTTAACGCCGACGCCGTATTTTTTAATGGCGTTTGCAGCATCTATTGTCACCCGATCGTCGGTCCGGTCGCGGTTGGTAAGACCAAGGTCATAGTACTCGGTATTCAGGTCGACAAACGGAAGCAGCAGCTTTTCCTTGATGCCCGCCCAGAGGATTCGGGTCATTTCATCTCCATCCATCTCAACAAGCGGCGTCGTCATTTTGATTTTGTTCATGGTGTACCTCCCGGAAAGATTGCCCCGCTAGGGGATATGCATTGATAACAACAAAAAAGCGTGGGTTCATTATAGCATTATTTATCTCAGAGCGCAATTATTGTTATTGTTATCGATGCTAAGTCTTGCCGGAATGATAAAAACCATGTAAAATAAGGTATATTCTTAATTTAAAGGAATGATAAGATTGTCCAGCAGATATGAAACCCCGTTTTCCTCCAGATATGCAAGTCCCGAGATGCAGTATTTATTCTCTCCCGACAACAAGTTCCGCACATGGCGCAGGCTGTGGATAGCCCTTGCGGAAGCCGAACGGGAGCTGGGACTTCCCATAACCGAGGAACAGATTGCCGAGATGAAGGCCCACGCCGAGGATATCAACTATGATGTCGCCGCCGCCCGTGAAAAGGAGGTGCGCCACGATGTCATGGCGCATGTCTACGCATACGGCCAGCAATGTCCGTCCGCCCGCGGCATAATTCATCTGGGCGCGACAAGCTGTTATGTAGGCGACAACACCGACCTTATCATACAATATGAGGCGCTGCGGCTTGTCCTTAAAAAGCTGGTGAATGCGGTTGCCCTGCTTTCAATGTTTGCCGACCAATACAAATCCCTGCCCACCCTTGCCTTCACACATTTCCAGCCCGCCCAGCCGACAACCGTCGGAAAACGCGCCTCCCTCTGGTTGCAGGAATTTCTGATGGATATTGACGAGGTGGAATACCGGATTAAGGGAGCAAAGCTTCTCGGTTCAAAGGGTACGACAGGGACGCAGGCAAGCTTTCTGGAGCTTTTCGAGGGCGACCATGAAAAATGCCGCGCGCTCGACCGCATGATTGCGAAAAAAATGGGGTTTAAGGACTGCTTTGCGGTTTCAGGGCAGACCTATCCCCGAAAGCTGGACGCCATGTTTCTCTCAACCCTTTCGGGTATTGCCCAGAGCGCGGCCAAATTTTCAAACGATATACGCCTTTTGCAGCATATGAAGGAGATTGAGGAGCCTTTTGAAAAAAACCAGATAGGTTCCTCCGCCATGGCGTACAAGCGCAATCCCATGAGGAGCGAGAGGATTGCCGCCCTCGCCCGCTATGTAATCGCCGATGCCCTCAACCCCGCCATGACGGCTTCAACCCAGTGGCTTGAGCGCACCCTTGACGACAGCGCAAACAAGCGAATCAGTGTTTCGGAGGCCTTTCTCGCGGTGGACGCCATACTCTCGCTTGTAATCAATGTGGTGGACGGACTGGTGGTAAACACCGCGGTTATCGAACGCAACCTGCGCCGCGAGCTGCCCTTTATGGCGACCGAAAATATCATGATGGATTGCGTGAAACGCGGGGGCGACAGGCAGGAGCTGCATGAACGGATACGCGTCCACTCAATGGAGGCCGCCCGCAGGGTCAAGCAGGGGGACGGGGTAAACGACCTGTTGGAGAGGATTGCCGGCGACCCGTCATTCGGGGTGACGCTACGGCAGCTTGAAGATATGTTGAACCCTTCCGCCTATATGGGGCGGGCTCCCGAACAGACCGATGAATTTTTAAAGGAACAGGTTGGTCCGGTGCTTGAAAGATATAAGGATATACTGGGAATTAAAGTTGAAATATCGGTATAATATAGACCGGGTTATACAAACTGTATAGAGAAATATCCGTATTCCTGAACTTTGGTTTAAGAAAAGCAGGAGGGAGGTCTATGCTGGAACGGCTTTTTGTCCGAACGATTGAAGCGGACAGGCAGTTAGAGAAGGACGGCAGCTATCTCGCTGCCCTTCCTGTTATAAAAAACCTGATGAAGATAGGAAGCCTGCGCCTTGTAAAGCCGGTCACCATCTTTGCGGGCGAGAACGGTACGGGAAAGTCTACCCTGCTTGAGGCGATTGCCGTATGTATGGGTTTTAACGCCGAGGGCGGCTCGAGAAACTTTTGCTTTTCGACAAGATCGACCGAATCAAGACTGCATGAATATTTGAGGATTGCAAAAGAGGCATATCCGAGGGACGGGTTTTTCCTGCGTGCCGAAAGCTTTTACAATGTCGCCAGCAACATTGAGGATTTGGACCAAGGTTCGTACGAAATACTCGGCGCCTACGGCGGGGAATCCCTGCACCACCAGTCGCACGGGGAAAGCTTCATGTCGCTGGTGCTTAACAGGTTTCGGGGAAACGGGTTATATATACTGGACGAGCCAGAAGCGGCGCTGTCACCCTCAAGGCAGCTTGCGCTGATTGCCGAGCTCCACCGGCTTGTCGAAAGTGATTCGCAGCTTATAATCGCCACCCACTCGCCCCTCATAATGGCATATCCGGGGGCGGACATTTATGTGCTGTCAGACGAGGGAATCACGTTGACGAAATACAAAGATACCGAGCATTACCAGCTTACAAAGCGGTTTCTGGACAATCCGGAAAGGATTCTTAATATTCTCTTTGACAAAAAAGATTATCAAAAGGGTGGACAGGATGAAGCTTAAGCTGACTAAAAGGAAAAAGAGGGTTCTTCTGGTTATCTGCGGTGTCACGTTTATTACCGTAGCCTCTCCGTTTATTATCAACGTCTATGTCAAATACTCGGTCAAAAGCAGGCTGATAACGGTTGAGGAGGCGGCTGAACTTAAAGCCGACTGCATACTGGTTTTGGGGTGCGGACTGAATCAGGACGGAACCCCAAGCCCGATGCTCGGCGATAGGCTGCAGGTCGGCACAAGGCTGTATGAGGAGGGGGCGTCGGCCAGGCTTTTGATGAGCGGTGACCACGGCAGGGAGGACTACGACGAGGTCAACGCCATGAAGACATACGCGGTTGGCCGCGGAATACCGTCCGAGAATATATTTATGGACCATGCCGGATTTTCAACCTATGAAAGCATCTACCGGGCAAGGGATGTGTTCAAGGCGAAAAAGATAATCCTTGTTTCGCAGAAATACCACCTTTATCGCGGATTGTATATCGCGAGGGCATTGGGGCTTGACGCATACGGGGTGGCTGCGGACATGCAGTCATACGCGGGACAGAAATATTATGAGACAAGGGAGGTCGTCGCACGGGTCAAGGATTTCCTGACTTCGATATTTAAACCGCGTCCGACCTTTCTGGGAGAGGCGATTCCGGTTAACGGGAACGGAGATATCACAAACGACAAGGATATTTACAATGCCGATAAAGACCCGGGAGAAACGGAAGAATGATATTAAACAGGTGAAACAGAACCGGATAAACACTAGGCGCAGCGGTTCAAAGCGGCGGCTTTATATGCGACTTGTCCGCAATCGGCATGAGTCCGAGTCCGGCGCAGACGTCGGCTGTATATGGCGGCGTCCCGACGGACGGCGCAAAAACAGCAAAAGAGAATCACGGCGCGGAGCAAGACCAAAAACGCCGTCAGGAGCGGAAACAGAAGCGGGGTAAGCAGGCCGGCGGCAAACAATTCGACGGCGGCGCAGCCAAGAGGAATAAGCGACATGCGGCGGGTGGCGGCATAATGCGCTTTATTGAGCATATACAAAAACATGAGGGCCATCATAACAAGGCTCAATATACTTATTACCATTATATATCTTCTCCTTCAGTCCTAGAACACACGTTCCGAACAACTGTTCTAAAACTATTATACACACATATTTTTGTTTTGCAAGTCTTTTTTAAAAAAATCGAACGAAAGTTTTAGACAGAATCCGACTCGACTCGCCGCAATCATTGCCGGATATTACATCATGCGATGTAATATCCGTAATAGTATGTATTTTCGTTACGGTAATAAATAAATTTTTATAATAAAATCATTTAATCGCCGCGGTAGTTCCACGGCGGTTTTTTGCGCTGAAAATTTATTGTATTCCAACGCTGATTAATGTATAATAGGTTAAAATGGAAATATGAGGTGGGTTATATGAAAAAAGTCATTGCCCCCTTATTCTTGCTAATATCGGCGTTAGCATTTTCTGTTAACGCCGCGGCGGACGAAGCAGGCACATATTGTATGTATAAGGATATTAAGAGTACTTATCAGCATATAACTGAGGAAGATACGCTGATAAGAATGCCGTATCATGTTTATGTGCCGCAAAACTATGACAAAAGTAAAAAATATCCGATTGTTGTTATACTGCACGGAGCAGGGGAGCGCGGCTATGACAACCAAGTGCATGTGAACAACACCTTCCTTTTCAATATGGCTTCAATGTACCATGAGAGATATCCGGCAATCATTATACTTCCCCAGTGTCCTGCTGATGGCTGGTGGTCCGGTATATATACCGATTGTGTTATGCGGATTGTAGATGATGTAAAAAGCAAGTATTCGGCAGATGACGACAGGCTGTATATAACCGGATATTCGATGGGCGGAGGCGGAACATGGGATATAGGAGTACGGTATGCGGACAGGGTGGCGGCTT
>JAAYKB010000068.1 GCA_012522615.1 Clostridiales bacterium | reverse complement strand
TTGCCTTCTCCGCTGTCGTATTCTCTCCCCTAAACGCATCAATTAAATAACTCCTGTCTTTCGTTTTGTCTAATCCACTGGGATGAAATTTTTATGCTCAATCTTGTCCCACTCGGTCTTTTTGTATCTCAAGGATTTTAAACACATGTTAATATACTCTGGATCGTATTCCTGAAACCCCTGTTCCTTGGCCCAAACTTTAATCTCCTCATGCTCGGGATGGCTTTCATCGTAATAAACCTTCAAGAATTCATAGAAACCAGGAAGACCACCAACATCTTCTGGAGGAGCTACCTCAGCTCCATCAATAAAGGTGGGATAGCCATAATAATAGTCTTCTACAACTTCTTCAAGGCTAATTAAAATACGCCAATCATCACCGTAATCATAGACATAGTTGATCTGACCATGAACTTCGAGGTATTTATCGATCTTAATCCCAGTGGGTTTGCGGATTACCGTTCTTAGATTCTGCAGCTGTCGCTCTGCAAATTCTGAATCCATCGCCTTAAGCCTTGCCTCAATTTTCTTGCGGTTTTTCTTGAATTGCTGGTGTTCTTGATACGCTTCCTCATCATTTGTCACCCTAATATTATCCTCGGATAGGTCGAAGTGAAAAAGATGATAAGCGTTATGGGGGTAACCGCTATTGAAGTTTAATGCATTTTGAATAACATCATGCAGCCTGTTAAATGTAGCTCCAGCTGGCATGATGACTCGTCGCCATATGACTGGCTCTGATCCTAGGATTTCGATTTTAATCTGGTAGGCTTTCATGGTGTTATCCCTCGCTTTATCGAAATTTCGGCTTGGCCCTCTAACACTTCCACTCATCTTCCCACACGTCCAAAACCATGTTTGCAATGAGACCTTCTCCACTTTTCTCTGACTCTCTTCGTTTCTCTTCTACACAAATTGCCAGCGAAAGGTATATAAGAGCAGCTCGGGTAATTTTTATTATTTTCAGCGTCTTCTCCTCAAAATCTGTACGATACATTGAATAAGCTAGCGAATCGGTAAGTCCTGCTCTAACTTCGTCATCTTCCGTCATGGGGCCGGACCACATTGAATCGTGTAGCTTTAGGTATTTGTGCTCAACATGATTACGCACTTCATACATCGCTTGGGCGCTTGGCTCTATTGTTTCTTTAAAATCTGCCCGGTTTTCATATAAGTCTTTGCTTAACCAGAATAAACCAACTAAAGGCCAATTCTTGAGTGTAGTGAATGTCTCCCGTACCCCTTTATGTTTGTTCCCATCTTCATACCATATGCTTCGAAAGTACACAGATCTTTCCGGTATTTCCAACCTAAGGTATTTGTTTAGAAAATATGCGATCTTGTCCAACAGCGAATAAGCGATTCGAAAAGCGGCTTTCATCTTTTCGGTCGCCACTGAATAAGACGGATAGTCCAGAGTATTATAGAGTAAAACTCCTCTGTCGGAGAAATGTGTTGCTTCTGCTGACAACCCCTCATAAAATAGAAAGCGAGCTGAAACGTACTCTTGTTTCAACTGATTATAGAATCCAGGATAATAAGGTCCTTCATTTAGAGCAACCACAATGCTTGGCGTGGTCAAACAGTCGTGGGAAACTACTGACTCCTTAAGTATATCGTTAAGGGGGTTTAAAAACAGTCGGTGGTCTATGCACCAGTCGCGATATCTTACCTCTTCCTCAGTATCCCCCAAGCTAAACTCACCAAAATCAATAGGTTCTTTGACATAATCGGCGCCCAACACTTGCTCTATCCAATCGCGATATTCTCTAAAGGCTTGGCGTGCTCCTTTGTGAATATCACCGGTTAATGCTTTATTTAGATCTGCATAAGCACTCTTCATGAATAGATTTCTATGACCGTCATCGTAAAGAACACCTGCATAGTGGGTCAAGCCATATCCGCGATTCCCTAAAGCCATAGAAAAGCCCGCATCGAGGTCCAAAGCCATGTTCCAATAGTCAATTGACTCGACAAACCGACCAACATAACTGAAAACATTACCCAAATTGGTTAATATCTGGCACCGTTCATTAATGGATAGTTTAGAAAAGCTTTCTTCCCGAATAGCCCTGCGCAAATTGAGTAATTCATTTTCGCATTCCACCGATGAGGGCTTTTCCCATGTGCCGCTAACAGTATCCGTAAGTCTCCGCAAATGTGACCAAGCATTGGCACAAAAATAAAACAATAGCGACCGATGCTCAGATAGTATATTATGGCTCACAAGATGTTCACAGACGCCCACTGCTTCCCGCAGAGCTTTTTCGTTCCCCGTATCACCGCTATAGTCAATCAACACTCCTAATTGTGCTAGAAGTCTATTGAAATCTGTTTCATCGGTGGTCTCTTTTAAGGAAACAATAATATCTACTACTTCATCAGGGCTCAATTCTTTCACCAACTCACATGTCTAATATTAATCCTGTCTTCATCTCATTCTTAAGCCTACTCCTCGTCGTCCCAATCCTCTAGCTCATCG
>JAAYKB010000067.1 GCA_012522615.1 Clostridiales bacterium | reverse complement strand
GAATACGCTCTAATACGGCTCTGTACAAGTCATCATAAAAGATGGCATGCGTGTGTAAGCATTCATCAGGATGGCGTAACGAATACAATTCAGCCGAGACGGGGTTCTACCTAGCAGGTGCTCGTTACTATGACCTCATTGTCGGGCGTTGGATTAGCCCTGATGGTGAAGTTTCGGACATTGACGGCCCCATTTTAAGCAACAACCTTTATAACTATTGTATGAATAATCCCGTTAATATGGACGACCCCACAGGGCAATGGCCAAAATGGTTATCGGGAGCACTTAATGTTGTTAGCGGCGCTTTACAGGTAGCGGCAGGTGCGGCATTGGGGGCAACAGTTGGCTGGACTGGAGTTGTCCGTCAATAACCTTTTGGATTTCTACTCCAATGCGGTCAACAAAGCTTATTCAGTATAAATACTGATATACTCTCAATGCCCGCCCTTCAATCTACCGCAACAAGGCAGGGGCGCATCTGCGTATGCACCCGCTTTCCACCATTCGCGCCGCCATTCATCGGCGATTGTTTAGGGGCAGATTCCATATCTGCCCGTTCCTAAATGCTTCCTGCCACTCCTGCCTTACCCTCAATCCCCATCGTATATCTAACATCTAATGTCTAAATCCCCAGCCCCTAATTCCTAGTTCCTAACTCCTAGCTCCTAGTATTGTAAATAAATACCAAATAAGACCGCATAATTTTATGCAAAAGGTAGAACGTGGAAAAAATAAAAAATTTTTTCAAAATAGTTATTGACATTGAAACAAAGGTGTGATATTATAGCATTGCAGCCGAAACAAAAGGGGCTTGACGCATGAAAAACACCAAGCCCAAGTCTTCCGGCTCTGCTCATGTCTTGCCACTTGCTTCCCGCTTACAATCACACCCAAAACCCGGCCTGTTTTAGGCAAAAAAAAATTTTAAAAATGGGGTTGTCGATAGGGAAACGGGGATGCGCCGTAGTATCATTTGCGGCGAAACAAAAGGAGGGCGGACGCATGAAAAACGCCGGATGTAAGCCTTATTAAAAACTCAAAGCTGTAATGCTTGCGAAGAAGGGGGGAAGCGGGTTATAATATCATTGCTTTACTAAGGTAATGATTCAACTGAAAGGATACGGATTGAGGCATGAAGGTATTGATGATACCCTCCTGGTATCCCAAGCCGGGAGCTCCGCTGCTCGGCACGTTTTACAAGGAACAGGCGGAGGCGCTTGCGGCAAAGGGGATCGAGGTCGCTGTGGCGCATGTAAGCGTGGGCAGTGGAATGGTTCATCTGAGCGGAATACGCCGAAAGGTGATTAACGGGGTGCTCACATACACCTACACCCAGCCCAACTTCACGCCCGGATGGGAGAAGGGCAGAAGAATCCAGCGCATACGCATGCTGGAAGCCCTTTACCGCAGGATTGAAAAGGAATGGGGCAGACCCGATGTCGTCAATCTTCGCTCGTCCCTGCAGGGGTACGAGGCGCTTGCCCTCTGCCGAAAGCACGGACTCCCGATGTTTTTTATGGAGCACTCATCCTATGTGCTGACCGAAAAGCCCGACAGCCCCGCGCTGGAAAGACTGCGTGCCGTGATGGGATATGCCTCGGTAAACGCCTGCGTGAGCAGCGCCCTGCAAGAGGTAATGAACCCTATCGCAGAAACAAGGATAATACCCGACCCGGTTGACGGCGAGGTTTTCTATCCAAAGGAGGTCAGGACCGACCCCGATGTGTTTGTCTTCCGCGCAATGGGACAGCTTAGACCGATCAAAGGCTATGACACGCTGATAGAGGCATTCGCCCTTTTTAAAAAGAACACTGATCGACCGGTAAGGCTTGAGATCGCCGGGACGGGCGGGTTCAGAAAACAACTCCAATCTAAAATCGACTCCCTTGAAATAGGGGATTGCTGCACCCTGGTCGGGGCGATACCGAGGGGGGAGGCGCCCGATTTTATGAACGGCTGCGACTGCTTTGTGTGCTCCTCCCGCATGGAAACCCTGTCCTGCGTGCTGAATGAGGCCGCGGCATGCGGCAAGCCCGTAATCAGCACAAGCTGCGGCGGACCGCTTGATATCGTAACGGACGAAACCGGCCTGCTGGTTCCGGTGGATGACGCCAAGGCCATGGCGTCGGCCATGCGGACCATGCTGGAAACAGCCCGAAATTATGACGGTCAAAAAATACGCGAGCTCACCCTCGAGCGCTTCGGGCGGGACATGGTTGCGGACTTGCTGGTAAATGCCTGCCGTGACGCCGCCCAAACCCAAAGCCCGCCGCCCCAAAGCATGGGCAAAACCAAAAAAGGCCTGATTTCCAACCTGTTTTTTGAAACCCTGAAGATCGGCGCGGTGACCATCGGAGGCGGCTTTGCAATGATACCCCTGCTGGCCGATTGCTATTCATCAAAGCATAACTGGCTTACAAAGGATGAAATGACGGACGTCCTCGCCGTCGCCCAATCCCTGCCCGGCCCGATAGCCCTTAATGCCTCGGTTATATCGGGGTACCGCGCCGGAGGGGTGGCGGGAGGGATCGCCGCCGGACTGGGCATGGTACTGCCACCGCTCATCATAATGTCGCTGATAGCGACCGGCTATACATGGTTTCGCACAAACCCCTATGTCGCCGCCGCCTTTCACGGAATACAGGCATGCGTCTGCGGACTGCTTGCATGGGCGACCGTGACCCTCGGAAAAAACGCCATAAAAAAAGGCCGCGGGATATGGACGACGGCGGTGTTCGGAGCAGCGCTGGTTTTATCTCTGCTTACAAGGCTGCACGCCCTGTTCTTTATCGGCGGGGGACTGCTGGCAGGATTTATATTCCAAGCCTTGCTCGCATCCGAAAAACATTACGATAAGAGGGTTGACTGATGCTCTATCTGCAGATATTATGGACATTTCTGAAAATAGGAGCGCTCTCCTTCGGCGGGGGACTCGGTATTCTCCCCGTTATCAAAAGCGAGATGATAAGAACGGGCTGGATGACCGCACAGGAGATTGCCGATATATTCGCCATATCCGAAATGACCCCCGGCCCTCTTGCTGTAAATGCCGCCTCCTTTGCGGGAATCCGCGCGGGGGGTGCGGCAGGCGGAGTGATCGCAACCCTCGGGGTTGTGCTGCCCTCGTTCCTGTTGTCCCTGCTGGCCGCAAGATTCTTCTTTTCGGTTCGCGACAGCAGGCTGGTGAGCGCGGGGATGACCGGAATCCGTCCCGCCGTGGCGGGCATGGTGGGCGCGGTAGCCATACAAACCCTGTTGCTGACCGTTATGGGGCTTGAAATTTCCCTCCCGTTCGCAGGCCTGAACGGTATAAACGTAGATGTCTTTTCGGTTGTGGTAGCCGCCGCCGTGTTTGCGCTATTGCTGAAGAAGGTATCGCCCACACTGCTTATTCTGCTGTCGGGCATAACCGTGCTGTTATCGCACATCATCTCGGGATTATAACGAAAGGGGAGGGTCGCATGGGCTTGCTGAAATCGAATACCCTTCGGGTTCATGAAAAAAACGGGGTTGTCTACTATACCTTCCCGTCATTTGACGCCCTGCCGTTTATACGCCACGGCTTTTCCACCCGCCTCGGAGGGGTGAGCAAGGGTATATATGAAAGCATGAACCTCAGTTTTTCCCGCGGCGACGCCCGGGAGGCCGTAATGGAGAATTTCAACAAATTCTGCGGCGCGATAGGGGTTGACCCGTCGGATGTCGTGATATCGGCGCAAAAGCATAACACCGCAATCTACAACGCCACAGAGCATGACCGCGGTAGGGGCCTAACGCGCCGGCTCGGCTATACCGATATAGACGGCTTGGTTACGGATAAGCCCGGGGTGGCGCTGTGCACCCAATATGCCGACTGCGTCCCGCTTTTCTTCGCCGACCCCGTCAAAAGGGTGGTTGCAACCTCGCATGCGGGCTGGAAGGGGACGGCGGCAAGGATAGCCGCCCTTACGGTTGAAAGGATGTGCTCCGACTACGGCTGTCGGCGCGAGGACATAATTGCCGGTATCGCACCCTCCATCGGGCCCTGCTGCTTTGAGGTGGATTTTCCGGTGTATGAGGTTTTCTCCTCAATGGAGGAATGCGGGCAGTCCTGTATTGAAGATAAGGGCAACGGAAAATACCATATTGATTTGTGGGAGATTAACCGCAGGGCGCTGCTGAACGCAGGTATACCCGCGGAGAATATCACGGTTACCGATTTATGCACACGCTGTCATCCCGATGTCTTTTGGTCCCACCGCGCCGAGGGAAACAACCGCGGCAGCCTTGCGGCATTAATCGGCATGACGCGCCCTGACTGATTCCGTACCGATAAGGGGGAAGTATAAAATGCCCTATCCCTTTGCAGATATGGCGCTCTATTTCTTCATATACAGCTTTTGCGGATGGCTTATGGAAACGGTTTTGTGCTCGGTAGCGGAACGCCGCCTTGTCAACCGAGGATTTTTGGGAGGCCCCTTCTGCCCGATATACGGGTGCGCGGTTTTACTGATGCTGGTGTTGCTGCTGCCCGTGCGGGACGGACTGGATGAGCCGTGGAAGGCGGTGCTTGTCATCTTCTTCTCGGGCACGGTGCTTGCCACCCTTGTCGAATACGCGATTTCATGGCTTATGGAAAAGCTGTTTCACGCGCGATGGTGGGATTATTCCCACATGAGATTCAACCTTAACGGACGGGTGCATTTTGGAATATCGCTCGCATGGGGCGGGCTTGCAACCTTGTTTTTGTACTTTGTACAGCCGCTGTTTGAAACCCTTGTCAGCACCCTTTACGCAGTCAACAGCCGACTTCCGCACATAATCTCATGGAGCCTTATCGCCATATTGGCGGCGGATACCGTAATCTCGACCATGGTTGCGCTGAGGATTGGCAACAAGCTTGATCAGCTTGAAAAATGGTCCGAGCTTATAAGGGGATATAAAGAGATTATCGAGCTTCCGACAAAGGAGGAAATCCTGTACAAGATAGAGGGATGGTATGAGCGTCTGGCCGAGGGGGGACGCAAGGCGTCCGACGGAATCAAATCCATAATTCCCCTGCCCGAATTACACGTATTGTCCTTTGACGGACTGCGAAGCCGTCTTGCGGAATATGCAAACGAGCTGCGCAAAAGGCGCGATTTGATGCTTTCCGGCACCCGGTATCTTCAAAGACGTATGCTGAAAGCCTTTCCCCGCATGAGGAGGCACGGAAACCCCGCGTCGCTCGACGAGTGGCAAAAGCAGCTCCAAAAGGAGCAAAAGCCGGACGAGGCCGAAAAGAAATAGGGATCGCACAAAAACCTTATGCAATCCCCGTTTGTTATCTGTATTTGACTGTCACTGCTTTATGCTTATCTCGACCGTATCGGACAGCCCCGAGCCGTCTGTGGTTCTGACGGTAATTATCACCGATGTCTTGCCGACATACCCCGCCGTCAAAACCCCGTTGCTGTCGATTGACGCGAGCTCGTAGTTGTCCAGGCTCCACTCAAGCTGCTTGTTTGTGGCATTGTCCGGAGTAATACTGGTGTAAATCGTAATCTTTTGACCTACTTTGACGCTGTATTTGCCCTCGGACGTACCCACGACTTTAAGGCTTGTTATAGTAATCTCCTGATTCCTGATGATTATCTGCTTGGTACCCGAAACCCCCGACCCGTCAAGCGCGGTTGCGGTCACAACCACCGTTCCGTTCTTTAAGGGGGTCAGCACCCCGTCCTGGGATATCGAGGCGCATTCCGGCTTGTCAACCGACCAAGCTACTCCCTTGTTATCCGCGTCTTCGGGATATACCAAAGCGCTCATCTGCATGGTCTGTCCAAGGGAGTCTATTGTGCTTCCCGGACTGGTTACCGTAATTGCCGAAACAGGAACATGGGACAGGTTATAGGAAACACAGACGCCCTGCTGCTCGCCGGTGATGGTGTTTGAAATCAGGTTATTGACAAATATATTTGAATTGATGGTGTACAGCGTTTCCCCCTCTTTTGAAACGGCAAGGCTTACCCCGACCACCTTTTCGTTGACAGGCTCGAAACCGACCGCAAACGAGTATTCGGCAAAGCCCTCACCCGAGATGATCGAAGCGGCTCCGGATCCGGGAAGCTGACGCATAATCCTGCCGCCGTCCTGATAAAGATAGCGCAGCTCACCGCTCAGGGTGTCGGGAAGGGAGGATTCGATATTCAGATATTTGGCAAAGCGAAGTTCGTCTTCAATCACCTGTAGATACATTTTTGCTATTGTCTGGGCCTGCCCGTAATCATTGACGCTGCGGTTAAAATTGACAACCAGAGTCGAAAAGGAGAAAACCATCAACAACAGTATAGAGGCAATGGAAATCGACAGCACAAGCTCAATCAGGGTGAAACCCCTGCGACCCTCCGCTTTTATTCGGTTTATAAATCCTGTTGATGTCGCGGACGCCATCCCTTACACCTCTTTTACTGACAGCTTTATATCCCAAGAAGGATATTAATCGGGAATAAAAAAGTGATACTCGGCGTTGAATTCCTTATCGTTTCCGGTTACATAGTTCCCCGAAGATTCTATGACCACCCCGCCGAAATCAATGCTGAATGTTCCGCGCTGCTGCCTTATTATCGAGATATCTCCGTCCGGGTCAAATCCGGCAAGCTTGTTTTCAATACCGGCCGCGGCATCCTTGCCCTTCTTTTTCATGTCTGCGTTGGAGAAGACAACCTGAAAGGATGACGCGAATACCGACATTATCAATATGGCGAGTATAGAGAGTATTGCAAGGCTGACGACAACCTCGACAAGGGTCATTCCCTTTTTGGATTTAATAAATACTTTGCGGGCTTTAGTTTTCGTCATTTGTTATCCCAGCTTTCTATAACCCATGCGCCCTGCCCGGAATCTGACTGGAGTCTGTCCAATGGGGTGCTGTCAATATCGGGCTTGCTGTAATGGAACATGACATTGCTGGTTATATTCGCGTGCTTCACTATACATGAGCCGACGAATTTATATGTCTCAAGCGGAGAGCCCGAGGCGCTTATGGTACCCAGCGGCATGTAAACGCAGGCGTCAAGCTCGGAATTGTTATTAAGGCTGATCGTCTGCTCCCCGTCACCGATGATGTAAAGGCGGGGGCTGGAGCTTCTTACATCCATCCCGATATATTCATTGGAATTGACGGAAATGGACGAGCTGCCGGTCATATATATAAACACGTTGTGGGTACCATCGCTTATCACCTCGATATCAATACCGTTGCTGAGGTTAAGGGCGGTGTTTTCAAGAAGCAGGTTTATATCGCCCGCCGTGGCGTCTATGGTAATGATGGAGCCCCATTGCATCTGATTGAGCTGGGATACCACGGCCGACGTGATTTTCCCGCTTTTCGATATGGTCTTGTTGTTGATAACCACAGGGCTGTAAAGCTCGGGCATTTCCGCATATGTAGGAGGCCTGATTATCGGCAATGCCGGCGCGGAGTACGGCCCGTCCTCTATGGGTGTAAAGTCGCTTGTTTTTGTTACGCTGCCGAACACAAAATTCGATACGGTGCCGCATCCGGTCGAGAAGTCTACTGTGTAAAGCAGCGGACCCATGAGGTTTGCGCCCCCCGCAAAGTACGCGTTTTTCCCCAGCACGGCATTTTTATTTATCTGACCGTTCAGCATATCAAGCGAACCGTCGGCATATACACTGCCGTGAACGGTAGCGTTGCCGTTCATCTTGAGATCGCCCTTTGTGTAAATGTCGCCCGAAACAGATGAGCCCGCTAAAAGATTCACATTCCCGTAGCTGAACAAGCCTGCCGTGGTGCTTCCCGCCCCGCTCATGGTGGTTGCACCTTTTACAACGGCGAAACCATTGATTTTGCTGCCTTGGGACAAGGAGAAATTACCGTCGATATACAGGTTGCCGTTAAGTATACATTGACCGATACCCGAGCTGTCCCCGTTGAGATAAAGTACATTGTCGGTGGGCAAAATTCCGGAAGGAGCGGGGGGCTGTATCAGATATACCGACACGGTGTCGGATTCTCCCCGAAAGTCAGCGGTTACGGTTATTTTCATCTTTCTCGGGCTGACGTATTTCACATCCACCGTGTAGTCGCCCATATTCGGGATGCTGCCCCGACCCTGATTGCTTGTCAGGCTGTCGATTAGCTGGGTGTTTTCGGCATTGGCCTTGATATATTCCACCATCGCACCCGCAACAGATTTTGCGGTATAGTAAACCTGCTGCTGGTTGTGCTGGGACTTGGTGGACTGTATTGTCGTGATTGAAACGGTTACGGCAACCGACGAAAGTATGGCTACCACAAGAAAGATGCAGACCACCCATGCGAGAATGTAGCCGTCCTTTTTCTTAAGGATGCGGAACAATTCTAACCCTCCTTTCAGCCATAGAAGGGATCGGTTTTACCCGAATCCTTCGGAAGCACTCTGTCGGATAGCGAATCGGGATTCATCTTTACAATCCCGAAGCACTCGGCGGTTATGCTTATCACAAGTTCGTTTCTGTCATTCATTGTCATATCAAGCGAGGATATCCTGACCATTCTTTTGCTTTTGTTTATCCGATCTATAAGGTCGAGCGACTTTTTATAGATATTTTCTTTGTCGGTGCCTTTGAACTGCAGGGAGACCACCATCATTTCGATGATGTCGGCCGGCTGCTTGTTCTGGCTGCCGCGTGATGATTTTTCATCCTGCTGTCCGGATTTGTCCGCCGGACTTTTATTGTCGATTCTATCGATCCCTTCAACGGCGTCCTTTGCGGGATATGACAATTCGGTGTTGACAATATCGTGCTCTTTTATCTGGGCGGTGGTTTTGCTTGTCATGGTAAAGGAATCGTATCTCACATTAGCCCTCTCGGCCATATCCTGAAAGAAGATATGAACGCTGTCGGTGCTCAGCTCGGGTAAAAACCGGACGGACTCTTGAACAACCGAGGATTCAAGGGCTTTTATCTGCTTTTCGATGCCTGCCTTTTGACGGCTGTAGCCCTCGATCTTCTGTTTTAGCATCTGCGCCTGTTCAAGCCCGGTTTTGGCTTCGGCGATTTTTTTCATCTTGGGTTCAATCAGAAGCTTGAAGCCTCCCAGAAGGATGATTACGGCGGCGAGAAGAACGATAAGAAATTTTTCACGTCTGTTCATTGTTAATCCGCCCTGCCTTTCTGCGCTTCATTGAAGATGCAGTTTATATTAAACCGATATTCGTCTCTTCCCTGGTCATAAACAACCCCGTCATAGGTAACCGAGCTGAATAAAAGTGTGAGGTTCAGATCCCTTGTAAACTGCGCTGGGTCAAGCGGGTTTTTGCATATACATGAAAGCCGGACGCTTTGCGGATTAATCTTCATAGATTCAACCGTCACGGTTTTGGGCAGGGCGTCGGCGATTTTATCAAGCTTGTCGCTGGTTAAAAAAACCGATGAGTCGAATTTTGCTTTTGCTTCAATCAGGGCGTCGTTGTATATGCCGAGGAGATTGCTCCTTTCGATAGCGACCTCCAGCTTGCGTTGCTCGCTGCCCGCGTTTCTGTTCTGCGCGTTTAAAACAGAAGCCCGTTCTTCTATATCCCGTTGATATATCACAAGCCCCCCGTATGACGCCGCAATGATAAATATAAAAATTAAAATAAGCAAAAGAAGTCCCGCGTTGCTTTTTTCGCCAATCTTCGCAGAGCCGTTCTTGTATGCTGTAAAGAGGTTGATATCCCTTTTCATAATCCCACTTGGCCTCCCTGTATTTTTCCGTGTTTGATTTTACACTAATTCAGCCTGATGAGAGCGCCCGCCGCATTACATATTTTTGAAAGGCTGCAACCCTCGGGCACCGTTGCTTTTCCGACGCTGCTCAGAACCTCAACAGGAATCTTGAGCGAGATTGAAAGGGCCTCGGCGATACCCTTGATTGAAGCGATGCCGCCGCAGATGATAACCTGCGCGACGTCCTTGATTTCCGAGTTGAGAAGAATATACTGGATATATTTCTGAATTTCCTCCGACAGGCGATAGATAAAATATTTGCAGGTGTCCGATATGACTATATTGTCAAACTCATAGTCGGGGGAAAAGTCAAGCTTGGCAAGCTGCTCCTGGGTAACGTCGATGCGGTAGATAGAGCCGATTTCCCTGACAAACTCCTGGACAAGCGATACCTCGGTGCGGTTGAACCTGCATACCCCTGCCGAAAATCCGTGGAAGGCGATTTTGGAATAACCGATGTCGGCTACAATCACGTTATCGTCATTGTAGCTTTTGCCGTTGATTGTTGTGCCCTCCAGTAGCTTTGACATGGCGTTGGCGTGAAGGTCAAAGGCGTACGGCTTGAGTTTCAGCTCCTTGAGAAGCGAATAATAGCTTTCCACAATCTCTTTTCTGACGGCATAAGCCTTTATCGAGAGCATATTGTCCTCGGTTGACGGGGAGGAGACAAAGTCAATAATATAACCGCTGTCCTCGCCCAGAATACGCGACATTTCATTGACTACCAAAAGCTTTAAATTCGAGGACTTTATGTTTGGCAGGGTGAACTCGCGTGCAACAATGTCGCCGCTGTTTATCGTAACGACGGCAGCCTTGCTTTTCATACGGTTTGTCTTTATAATTTCATTGATAATAAAGCTCAATGCCGGGCGGTCGGAAATGACGCCGTTTGTGACGACCTCGTTTTCATACTCAATCTCGGCACACGAACTAACCGTGACGTTTCCGTTCCGGCTGCTTCCCTGAACCACACAGACCTTTTTGCTGCCTACATCGATAGATAGCATTGCTTTTGTTCCTTTCTAAGCCTTTTTTAACCCACGGTCTTCATCATGCCGAACATGGGCATAATAATCGATATCACGATAAACCCGACCACCAGCGCCATTATGATTATCATAAGGGGTTCCAGCATACCCACCATTTTTGATATGGCGCTGTCGGCCTCTTCGTCATAGAGATTGGCGGTTTTAAGCAGGACGTCGTCCAGCGTGCCCGACTCCTCGCCTATGGAAATCATGGAGGTCAGCATCACCGGAAAAACATCGGCCTTCCGGATGGAGTTGGACATGGGGACGCCCCTCCGTATATCCTCGGCAATCTCGTTTACACACTTCTCAAAAAACTTGTTGTTTAAAACCTTTGATGTGATTTCGAGAGATTTCAAAAGGGGGATGCCGCTTTGCATCATGGTTGAGAGGGTGCGGGCAAACCTGGCGCTTATTATAGTAAGATTGAGCTTGCCGAGCAGGGGCATCCGGGTTTTAAACCTGTCCCACTTCAACCTGCCGGTTTCGCTTTTCAGAATGTTCATGCAAACAAGCGCAATAATGCAGATTGCGATAAGATATATGTACCAGTATCCGGTAAGCGAGCCGCTGAATGCAATCAGTATTCTTGTCGGCAGGGGGAGAGGGGCGCCCGAGGTCTTGAACATCTTTATAAACATGGGAAGTACGAATACCATAAGGATTATGACGACGCAGACCGTCAGTATCCCGAGAATCAACGGATACATCATCGCGTTTTTAACCTTGTTTTGGGTTTTCAGGTTTTTCTCAAAATGGTCGGCCAGCCTTTCCATGACCCTGTCCAGAGTGCCGCTTGCCTCTCCGGCTTCGACCATGTTTATCATCATCTCGGGAAAGGCGCCGGTCTGTGACGCAAGGGACGAGGAAAGCGACTGCCCGCGCTGTACGCTTTCGTACACCTTTTTCAGTATATCCTTAAAACGCGAGTTTTCAGCCTGTGCATGGAGTATGTCAAGGCTTTTGATTATACTGATGCCCGAGATAAGCATGGTTGAAAACTGCCTGCAGAATACGCTCAGTTCTTTAAGATTCACCTTGCTTTTCCCGCCGATGGTAATCGAGCGGGAGGCGAGGGAAACCGGAGTGACGCTCAGGCAATAAAGACCCCTTTGGGCAATAATCTTGCGGCATACCTCCTGGTTCTCCGCCTCGATCACACCGTTCAGGATTTGTCCTTTTGAATCAACAACGGAATAACGGAATTCGGGCAAAATACTCACTCTCCAGATCGTAGCGTACTGTAAATGTGAAACTTCCATAAAATAGCATCGAGCGGCGCAATAAATTCTATAAAAATATTATATAACATTTTTCGCTTTATGCAAACAAAAAAATATGATGCGTTTTTAATAATGATTGACATGGCATGATGATTTATACAAACAGCATATTAAATGATTTTTAAGCAAATAGCATTGCAGCTTTAGTCGGATTATGCTAAAATGATTCTGCATCTTAAGCGGTTTTTTTCGCCTGAGGCCGCCGGATATTGAATCGGGAGAGAAGATTCGGACTGTAAAATCGGGTTTGAGATAGGATGATTTAAATTGTCGCTTGTTAAGGTCGCGGGTATACCTATTGATATCCAATGTCATGACACTGAATTTTTTGATAGGCGGCTTGCCGCATATATAACGGATGAATCGGAATGCGACACGGGTTCGCTTATGAGAATAACAAGCAGGATAAGCGATATTGTCGAGCTTCCGAAGGGGGAGGAAATCGGCAAGATAGGGACCTTGACTCTTTCAAGGACAGAGGACGGGCGCTATTTTTACTACGGAAAAAACAAGGAGAACTTGATAAACTCGTGCATATCCTATGACCCTGAATACAGACAGGTGGAGATAAACCAGCGCGCTTCGCGCAGACATCCGTTTTTTTCGCTCACCGATTTTGAATATATGTACACAGGTATGGTGTTTTCAAACCGCCTTGCCTATACCGGCGGGCTTGTTCTTCACGCTTCCGCCCTGTCATACAAGGGCAGGGCGATTGCCTTTTCGGCGATTTCGGGGACGGGGAAATCCACACATACCGGCCTCTGGAAGGAATATTTTGGAGAAAATGTGGAAATAATTAACGATGACAAGCCTGCGGTCTGCTTTGAGGGCGGACAGCCCTATCTTTACGGCACCCCATGGAGCGGCAAGACCGACATCAACAATAATATCAAAGCCCCTCTTGTTGCAATCGTATTTATCGAGCAGGCGGAGAAAAACAGCATACGGCGGATTAGCGCGGCGGAAGCGTATTTCGATATGGCAAACGGGGTTGCGCGTCCCGCCTGCGACGAAAGCCTGGGCATTAAGCTGCTGGATACCATGGAAACTCTTCTCGAAAGGGTACCGGTCTATAAGATGGGATGTAATATAAGCTTTCAAGCGGTTGAAACTGCATACAATGAGATTTTGGGAGGGAGTATTAATGAAAATTCAGAATGGCTACATGCTCAGGGAAATCGGCGGTGAATCCATTGTCGTGCCTGTCGGGGCGCGCACGGTTGATTTGAGGGGAATCATCAAGCTGAACGCGACCGCAGCTTTTTTGTGGAAGATGATGGAGAAGGGCTGCACCCAGCAGGAGCTTGTCGAGGGCCTTCTTGAAGAGTTTGAGGTTGACGAGGCAACCGCAGTGAGCGACGTCGAGAACTTTGTGGAGACACTTCGCAACAATAACCTGTTGGATGAGTAAATAATACTTGGAATTGGGGATAAGCGTGGAAAATCAGGTTTTGAGCCTTTCTATGGCAGATCTGCAGCCCATCATTGACGACTGCTTTGCCCAAGGGCTGGACGTCACCTTTACCGTAACCGGAAACAGTATGCAGCCGCTCTTTGAACATAACCGGGATCAGGCGGTGCTTACCAAAGCCGACCCGAATGAACTCAAGCCCGGCGACATTCCGCTTTATATCCGGAAAAGCGGGCAATATGTGCTTCACCGGATTGCAAGGGTCGAAAACGGCGCGTATACCATGGTTGGCGACGCTCAGGTGGCCTTGGAGAAGGGCATCCGTCCCGAACAGATTGTCGGGGTCGTCAAGGGCATATACAGAAAAGGAAGATATATTGACTGCGGCAGTGCGGCATACAGGCTATGGGTTTTTCTCTGGCTGAAGCTGCGGAGGTATCGCCCGTATCTTCTCAGAATACATAGACTGCCAAATAAATTTCGCGGCGGGAAAAGTCCGGTATGAAAAAGCTATCTGTGCAAAAGTGGATAATCAGGGCCGCCCGTAAGGACGGTTTGCGAATCTTGCTGCTGGCGGTTATCAGCGGCACGATTTCTTTTTGCGCCGTTTGGTTCGCCCTTCTATCCCGCGGGGTCGTCGATATCGCGATAGGAGAGACGGGCGGCAATCTGTGGAGGCAGAGCGCGGGGCTGGTCGGCGTGCTGCTGTTTCAGGCCGTGCTGAACATACTGCAAAGCAGGCTTAACGTAAAGATTACCGGCAAAATGGAGATTCGCATAAACCAGAATCTGTTTGCCCGTCTTTATGAGAAGAAGTGGCCGTGGGTCAGCCGTTATCATTCGGGCGACATACTCAACCGCATGACCAATGATGTTTCGGTGGTGGTTAACGCGGTTGTATCGATTATTCCACGCTGGGTTTCCATGATTACAAGGCTGGCGGCCTGTATCGTGGTTATGCTGATTGTGGACGTAACCTTTACCCTGATTCTGACGGCTGTCGGGCTGTCGGTCTTTGCCTTCAGCAGGATATACGGGAAAAAGATGAAGAAGATACACCGCGCATGTCAGGAATCCGAGGGGAAAAAGCGCTCGTTTATGCAGGAGTGCGTGGAAAACTGGATTATGGTTCAGTCCTTCGGCGCCCGAAAACATGTGGGGGAGGGGCTTGAGGAGCTGCAGCAGCAGAACTTTAAAAACAAGATGCGCCGCAACTTAATCAGCAATGTGGCAAACACCGCGGTGTATGTCCTGTTTTCGGGCAGCTATTACATAGCCCTTGCGTGGGGTTCGTGGAGGCTGGCAAGCGGGGCTATTACCTTCGGCACCCTGACCGCCTTTTTGCAGATTGTCCATCAGATCCAGATTCCGTTCCGCAATATGTCAGGACTTGCTCCCCAGTATTTCAATATGCTTGCCTCGGCCGAACGGCTTATCGAGCTTGAGGACCTGCCCGAGGAGGAAAGCCCCATATCGTCCGAACGGGCAAATGAGATATATTCCTCCATGAAGGGGATCGCCGTGCGGAATCTGTCCTTTTCGTATGACAATGAGCCGGTGCTTTCAAACGCCGAGCTGTATATCAAAAAGGGCGAGTTTGTTGCCGTGACCGGACATTCGGGGATAGGGAAGAGCACCCTGCTCCGGCTTTTGCTCGGGTTTCTCGAGCCGACCGGAGGACAGCTCCTGTTTGATACCGAACAGGGGGAGATTCCGGCGGGAACAGGCACCAGACCGCTGTTTTCATATGTCCCGCAGGGCAACATGCTTTTGTCGGGAACAATCCGGCAGAACATGATATTCGGCTGCTCCGAGGTTTCGGATGATATGGTCTGGCAGGCGGCAAAGGCAGCCGAGATCGCCGATTTTATCCGGGAGCTGCCCGACGGCATGGATACCATGCTCGGGGAGCGGGGGCTGGGGTTGTCCGAAGGGCAGATACAGCGTCTTGCAATCGCCAGAGGGATACTTCGGGGGGCGCCTATTATCCTGCTTGATGAAGCCACGTCTGCGCTTGATGAAAGAACCGAGGCGCAGGTTTTAAAAAATCTCAGGGCGCTGCCCGACAAAACCTGTATTTGCGTGTCCCACCGTCCTGCCGCCCTTGCCGTATGCGACCGGGCCGTCGAGGTAAGGGACGGAAAGATTGTTCAGCTCGCCGCCAAGGTATAGGCTAGGCCTTCATAGGGGATTAAATTAGGGTTTGTGCCCGGGGCTTTTTATACGCCCATGCCTTTTTTGTTTCGCCGCAAATGATGTTGCAACGCATCCCCGTTTCTCCATCGACAACCCCATTTTTAAAATTTTTTGTTGCCTAAAACAGGCCGGGTTTTGGGTGTGATTGTAATCGGGGGAGCAAAGGGCAGGGCGGGTGCAAAGCCGGAGGTCCCGGGTTTGTGCTTTTCATGCGTCAAGCCCCTTTTGTTTCGCCTGCAAGGCAATAATAGCATACCATTGTTTCAATGTCAATAACTATTTTGAAAAAATTTTTTATTTTTCCATGTTCTACCTTTTACACAAGAATTAATGGTGATGATTGGTAATAATTAACATGTATGTGGCATTTATTGGAATTTAGACATTAGATGTTAGATGTTAGATATTAGATATTAGATTTTAGACATTAGATGTTAGATGGTTAGATTTTGGGTGGACGATGGGGATTGGGGGGATGGCGGTAAACGGCAGGAAAACGGAGAGGCGGGCAGATATGGAATCTGCCCCTACAAATTTAGATATTAGATTTTAGACATTAGATGTTAGATGGTTAGATTTTGGGTGGACGATGGGGATTGAGGGTAAGGCAGGGGATAGGGGGATGATTTTTTGTTTCGGCATATAAAAAAGTTGGGCGGGGAGTTCCCCGGAAACGGCGCCGTTCATTGATTTCTTTTCCCATTTCCCTTCCCTTAGATAAAACGGCGCGCGTTTCAAAACAAAAAAGCGCATGCAAAAGGCGG
>JAAYKB010000066.1 GCA_012522615.1 Clostridiales bacterium | reverse complement strand
CCATATCCAGATTGGCAAGCATGTTAATCAAGCCGATAAGCGTTCCTATCATACCGTATGCGGGAGCATAGGTGGACGCTTTATCATACATTCTCCATACGTTTGAATGTCTTATTTCAAGGTTGTCAATCTCATTCTGGATAAGCTCTTTGGTTTTCTCGGGGTCCAGCGCATCGACAATCAGCATTAAACAGTTTGATAAAAATTTATCTTTTATCTCTTCCGCTTTTTCTTCGAGCGATAATATGCCGTTTTTTCTGGCTTCGATAGCAAGCCCGACAATCGTGTCGATATAATATTTGTGGTCATGTCTGGGCTTTTTTAACGCAATCAGAATATGCTTGGGCATATTCTTAAAGTTTCTGAAAGGGAAGGATGCAAAGGTTGACGCAAAGGTTCCTCCGAGCGTTATAAAAATGCTGGCGCGGTCATAAAACCCAATCAGGTTTCCGCCGCCGTCTATAATACCCCAAATAACCAGAAAAGCCCCTACTATAATTCCTATAATCAGCGTTAAATCCAAGTGAAGTCCCCCTTAATACCTTTACTGTTGAAATACATGCAAAGGTATCATTTGCCTTTAATCTTCTTTTTGAATTGAATAACCTTCTCAATTATCTGAGCAGGGCTTTCCTTTACCAAAAAATACTTTCCGTCGGTCAGGGTAATCTTTGTTTCCGGTATGCAGCATATCTTCTCTATCAGCTCGCTGTTAAGCACGAAAACCTTTTCGTTCAGGTCGGTCAATTCAATCATGGCATTTCAAGTCCTTTCGCGTTTTACGCCACAAACGACATAAAACCGGTTGTGAGAAGCGATTATACCCTTTTATTGAGTTGCAAACCAAAGCGTTCATTCAGCGATTCGGGAGTGTCTTCCTTTCCGTCTGTCTTCAGATTATTCTTTTTGATTTTTTCATTCAGGTATTTTTCCAGTGAAGTCAATTCCTCTTCAATCTGCCTGTACGCTTCGGTCAATTCCTCCTGCTCTTTTTTAACCTGTTCCTGATACCTTTTCTCGATATCCTTGATCCTCTGCTTGAGAGCCTGGATTTTAGCCCTGTCAATATTGTCGGATTTTTTTTCAAGCGCTTCGATTCTGCGTATGATTGCATTTTTTTGAAGCTGGACAATAGCTTCGTTCGGGTTGGGCTTAGAAACTACGGGTACCTTCATTTCGGTTCAACTCCTTACTTTCCTAACTTTGCGATATAAATAATCCTCTATGTTAAATATCGGCATTTTTCCAGATTTATTAAGAGTTGAATATAATACCTATAATTAAATCTCTATATGCCCTCTTTGAATCGACCTAACGATAAGCCTGCCGCTTGCGGAATCAAATTCGAGCGTTCTGCCGAAGTTTCCTCCCACATCCTCTGCGACAATCCTTATATTTAGTCTGGCAAGCTCTTTTTTTACGGCTTCGACATTCTTGTCGCCGACACTTCTCCCGTTTGTATAAAACATGTTTGCCCCTCCCGATATCTTGGCGGTCATTCTATATCGCATGCAGCCCAGCTTCTCCATGTCTTTGGCCAGCCTGGCAACGGCGGTGTCGGCATATTTATATTCATTCATATCCCACGGCTTGGATTCGGGCAGAAGTATGTGCGCAAGTCCAGCGACACGAACTATCCTGTCATGAAGGCATACGCCGACACAGGAGCCGAGCGCGTAGGATACGAGGATATCCGGATTGCGCACTATCTTTTGGTCGGAAATGCCTACAACTATACGTTCCTCCATTATTCAACACCTAATCGCTTCAATATTAAATCCAATGACCTGATATCCGGCATAATCAGCATATGACTTGTGACCGATTCTTCATCGCTTATGAAATCCTCTTCAACCAAAAGCAGCTTGTCCCCTATTTCTCCGAACCGGGCCGCAGGATAATTCAAGAGTGCTCCTACCATATCAATGGCAATATGAGGTGTTGACAGTCTTATGTCCAGATTTGTAAATGCTGAAAGGGCGTTAATATAAGAGCCGGACAATATATTGGCTATTTCGGTCAATGCAGACATGCCTATCTCGGTAATATTCTTGTAATCATCTATCGGTTCTCCCAGCAGCTGCTTATGTATGATTCTTACAAACTCGTTGTTAAGTATGTAAAACAGCATGCCTTCAATATCCTGGGTCATATTCACAAGGACGCCCGCCACTATTTTTTCGGGGCCGCCCAAAACAGTAATGATTTTTTCCACATCGATTATGTGCAGGCTGGGCACGCTTATCGTCACCTTTTCATTGAGGAGCTGTGACAGGGCTGTTGCCGCGCTGCCCGCGCCGATATTTCCGATCTCACGGATTACATCCCGCTGCAATTCATTAAAGTTTTCATATGTCTTCATCATCACCAGTCCTTTCCGCCGCAGGGGAATTTGAATGCCTTGTGTCCGTCATGTAATCATGTTCAGTATTGTGCCCGGAATTTGGCTTAGACCGACCCTTTTTTCAACCGCTCCTATTTCATAGGCAACCCTGGGCATTCCGTAAACAATCGAGGATTTTTCATCCTGTCCGATTGTTCTGGCACCCGCCGTCCTCATCTTCAGCAGCCCTTTTGCCCCGTCGCTGCCCATACCGGTCAATATCACCCCGATTGCCCGCTTGCCTGCCGTTTCGGCTACAGACTCAAACAGAACGTCAACCGATGGGGCATGGCGGCTCTCGCTGTGTCCCGTATAGTATACTATTTTATATTTATCGCCTGATTTTTTGATTTTTATATTCTGCTTACCGGGAGCGACATATACACAACCTCTTTCTACAATGTCGCCGTTTTGGGCCTCCTTAACCCTAAAATCGGTTTGTGTGTCCAGTCTGTCGGCAAACATCTTTGAAAACACCGGCGGGATATGCTGCACAATCACAATGCCCGGCATTTCGCTCGGAAGGTTTTTAATAATATAATGAAGGGCTTCGGTTCCTCCCGTCGAGGCGCCCATGACAATCAGGTCTGTTTTGCCCGACGTGCCCTTAGCCGGCCGTTGTTTTTCCGGCAGTCTGTTATTAATCAGTAAATTCGCCTTTGACGCGATTTTAATTCTTTTAATTAATTTTCTTGTAAATACATCGGTCTCTTCCCCATTGTTCGGTTTGAGAACAAACTCAACCGCACCCGCTTTAAGCGCGTCAAATATTGCGCTGCTTATAGAGCTGACCACCACGACGGGTATGGGATAATGGGGCAGAAGCCTTTGTATAAACTCGATTCCGTCCATTTTAGGCATCTGTATATCACAGGTTATAACATCCGGTTTAAACTCAATGATTTTATCCCTTGCCTCAAACGGGTCGGCGGCCCTTGCGACCACCTCGATTTCCGGATCGTCATTTAACCTCCTTACAATTAATTCTCTGCTCAACAGGCTGTCATCTACTACAAGTACCCTTATTTTTCTGTCTGTTATCACGTGTTTAACCTCTTTTCAAGTTGATCGGGCGGTTATACCTTTCTGTAAACCGAGGGCATAATGTACTTAAAAGCGCTGTCGTTTCTGATTATGGATTCCGACTGGCCGATAAACAGATAGCCTCCGGTTTCGAGCGCGTTATAAAACTTGTTTACAAGCGCGATTCTTGTTTTGCTTTCGAAGTAAATCATAACATTTCGGCAGAAAATTGTGTGAAACCTCCTTTTGAACGGGAATTCATCCATAAGGTTGAATTTTGTAAACAGTATTTTGTTTTTTATGCTATCGTTAATCTTGAATTTATCCTCCTCACATTTGCTCATATAGTTTAGTCTCCATATGCTCGGGAGCACCGAGACGCTTTGACTTGTGTACATCCCGAGTTCTGCCTTTGTCAGCACCTTTTCCGATATATCCGTTGCGAGTATTTTTGTTTCATTCCACACCTTTTTTTTGCTTTCAAAATCGCTCAGTATCATTGCCAATGTATATGGCTCTTCACCGGTGGAACAGCCTGCGCTCCAAAGCCGCAGGCTGTTTTCTTTTTTATGTTCGGCAAAATACGGAAGCACTTGCTCTTCAAAAAATCTAAAATGCTCTTTCTCCCTCATAAAATATGTATGGTTGGTCGATATTCTGTCGATAAGCTCATTGGCGGCCCTTCCCGTCTCGTCATTTACGACATAATCATAGTACTGCGAAAAGCTTGTAAAATTCTTTTTACTAAGCTCGCTTTGCAGCCTGCCCATTACCAAAGATATCTTTTCAATCTTTAGGTGTATTCCGTAATTCTCTTTAACAAACCGCGCGATTTTTTGAAATTCATTTTCGGTTATCGTAATCATATTTACTTGCCCTTCAAATGTTTCTATATAGTCTACATGCACCACTGAATAAGGTGTTTTCTATTCAGTGGTGCATGTAACCAAAGTACCGCAATCAGGCTTTAGGTCGCCTTTTCAATCGCGATTATATCATCCTCTTGCAGAAACATCTCGCAATCCAAAAGCAGCTTGACATCGCTTCCTACCTTGCCTATTCCCTTAACAAACCTATTGCCTGCCGATTTGTTGATGTCGGGCGGAGGGGCAATATTCTCATCTGAGATTGGCAGCACCTCCGACACCATGTCAACAATCAATCCAAGCGATGTATCCTTAACATCAATTACAATAATACAGGTTCTTTCGTTGTACTCGTTAAAGGGCTTTTTAAACCTCACCCTTACGTCCATTACTGGAATAATCTTGCCTCTTAAGTTGATTATTCCTCTTATGTATTCCGGCAGTTCAGGGACTTCTGTTATAGGCTGAATACCAATAATCTCGGTTACATACTTGATTTCGAGCCCATAGCTTTCATTACCCAAACTGAAGGTCAGAAACTTTCCTTTCTGGGTATCTTCTTCCTGACCAATCTGTTCGAGAATCTTTGTATCGGTCATCAGATCCATCCCTTTCTTTTGCTGACTGCTAATTAAAAGTTTGCAAATTCGTTATCTTTCAGCTTTATTTTCTTTTTCTCTTTAGAATCGCTGCTTTTTTCTTGGGGTTCGGCTTTGGAAACCGTATCGCTTTTGTTTGTGTCTTTAAATCCTAAATCGGCAGATTTCTTGATTTTAAACCGCCTCACCTGCTCCTTGAGCATGTCGGCCTGTCCCGCCAGCTCTTCACTCGCGGCAGCCGCCTCTTCGGATGTAGCTGAGTTGGTCTGGACAACCTGCGATACCTGCATGATTCCCTGGTTTATCTGTGAGATTCCGGCTGCCTGTTCGCCCGACGCCGTTGCGATATCCTTAACCAGCTCGGCAACCTTCGAAGCATCCTTCACAATCTCCTCCAGGGCCGCGGCAGTATCATTTGCGATTTTTGTTCCATCCTCAACCTTTTTTATGGAGTTTTCAATTAATGCGGTCGTTTCTTTGGCGGCGTTTGCCGATCTGGCGGCAAGATTTCTGACCTCTTCGGCAACGACGGCAAAGCCCTTGCCGTACTGACCGGCTCTTGCGGCCTCAACCGCGGCATTCAGCGCGAGGATATTTGTCTGGAACGCGATATCGTCAATAACCTTTATGATTTTTGATATATTGCTTGAGGAGCTGTTGATTTCATCCATGGCGCCCAGCATCTGCGTCATTTGACTGTTGCCCTTGTCGGCATTGAGCTTGGCATTATCCGCAATCTCGTTTGCCGATTCGGCGTTCTGTGCGTTTTGATTTGTTTGCGACAATATTTCTTCGAGAGACGCGGTAAGCTCCTCAATCGAGCTCGCCTGCTCGGCAGCCCCCTGGGATAACGCCATGCTGGAATCCGATACCTGTTTTGAACCCGAGGAAACCTCCTCGGACGCATTATTTATTATTGTTATGATTTCATTGAGATTATCGGTCATCTTTATAAACGATCTCGCGAGGTTGCCGATTTCATCACGAGCTTCGTCTTTTACATCAATATTAAGATCCCCGTCCGCTATCAGTTCCGCAGCTTTCTCAAGCTTTTTAACCCGCTTTGTTATAAAGAATAATGACAATAAATAACTGACGAAAGCGGTTGCCAAAACCGACGCGGTACCGATAATTATTATTCTTCTTGCCAAATCATAAACACTTTTAAACATTTCGTCTTTGGGAGCGGATATCGCTAAGAACAAGCCCGTGTCGGAGACAGGAGCATATGACATATACTTTGATGCACCGTTGTAAAAGTATTCCCCGACGCCGGTTTCCCCTCTGATTATCTTAACTTGCATATCGTAAAGCTGCTGCAGGCGAGCATCTTGTTTAATATCATTAAAAACACTGTTTCTTGTAAGCACAAGTTCATGGTTCGGGTGACCCGTGACAACACCCGGACTGTTAAGTATAAAAGCATATCCGGTCTTTGCCTCTTTTATTGATTTAATCATATTGCTGAAAACAGAGTTATCAATAACCGCTACAACCGCACCTTGGATACCGCTTTCAGTGACTAACGGAGTCGAGAAGGTATATACGCTTTCTCCCGTTACCTCATCGTCAATAAGCTCGGAAATTACAAATTCCCCTTTTAGCGCCTTTTGAAAATATTCCTTGTCGGAAATATTATCGGTTCTCTCATCCACAAATCTGATGTTTCCGTTTTTGTCGGCCACTCCGATATTAAGATACCCATACCTCTCCATGCCTGATTTCAAATCCGGCTTTTGATTGTCCCACAGCATTGATTGCACTGCGGGTCTTAGGGCGACGCCTTCTAATTGCGCTTTCATTACAGCAATTTCTTTCTCTACAGCACTGCTGCAATCTACGGCGCGGTTTTTGAGGCTCTCGTTAATCCTTTGGTGCAGACTCTGCGAAGCAGAAAAGTAACTGACAATGCCGAGCACGATTACCGCAGCAAGTGTTATGAAGGTGCAACTTAAGGTCAGCTTAAGAATGACTTTCATGTTGTGAAACCACTTCACTGTTAACACCCCTAATTATTTATTATTTTGATATTACCTGCTAAGACTTAATAAATCCCGAACATTGATAATAAGACTTATGCTGCCGTCCCCAAGAAGGGTACATCCCGCTACACATCTGATTTTCTTTACGCCGGTAATATAATTCGGCAATGCCTTAACCACAACCTGCTGCTGTCCCAGAAGGCAATCCGCAAAAATACAAAGAAACTTGTTGTCATGCTCGACCATAACAAAAATACCGTCTTCAAAGTCTGTAATATCGGTTTTTACATTGAAACGCTCATGAAGCCTGAATATCGGATAGCATTCCCCCCTTACCATAACCATTTCATTGCCGTCTGGGTCAACTATTATGTCAGATTGTTTCGGTCTGAACGATTCTTTTACCTCTTTAATAGGAATTGTATAGATTGATTCGCCAACCTTTATATTCATTCCGGTTATTATCGCAAGGGTCAAGGGGATTTTAATTGTGATAGCCGAACCGACATCCGGTTGGTTTTCTATATGTACCGTTCCGCCTATCGCCTGAATGTTGTTCATAACAACATCCATTCCGACCCCCCTGCCGGAATATTCGGACACCTTATCCTTGGTTGAGAATCCCGGCATGAATATAAGCGAATAAATCTCCTTGTCCGTCATTTCATCTTCCGATTTAAACAAAAGGTTTTTATTTCTGGCATGTTCAAGAATCTTCTGTCTGTCGAATCCTTTGCCGTCGTCGCGTACGATGATAAGCACTTCGCTGCCTTCGTTTCTGGCTTCGAGGGTGATCGTTCCGACTTCGGGCTTGCCTTTTTTAAGTCTGACTTCTTTCGGCTCAATACCGTGATCAATAGAATTTCTGACCAGATGCATCAGTGGGTCCGAGATATGCTCTATGATATTTTTGTCAACCTCGGTGTCCTCTCCGATAAGAACAAGCCTTGTATCCTTGCCCAGCTTTTTATTCATGTCGTGAACGATTCTGTTCATTTTTTGGAAGGTGATTGTCAAGGGGACCATTCGGATTGACATGATAAGATCCTGAAGCTCGTCGATAATCTTTCTGAAATGCTGTGCGGTCTTTGTGAAATTGGGAAGCTCTAATCCCGCTAAATCCGGATTGTGGGTAAGCATCGCCTCGGCGATTACCATTTCGCCCGCCAAATCCAGAAGCTTATCGAGCTTCACGATATTCACGCTGATGATATTGCTGGTAAGAGGTGATTGGATTTCACTGACGCCAGTTTCTTTTTTTTGTTCCTGTTTTGCCTGATTGTTTTTTTGACCGGCTTTTTTCTCTTTTTTTGAATCCTCACCCTGTTGTTCTAACATCTCGTTTACCGCATTCACCGTGATGTCTTTTAAAAAAGGGGTCCGCATCAGCAGATTTTGTATATCCTCGAATTCTTTTTCGGATTTAAATATCACCTTAAACCCGTCTTTTTTGATTGTTTCCGAGGATTGGTCATTTTCAATCAGTTCGACCGGAAAATGGCTTATAACCAACGCTATGCCGTTTAATCTATGTACCACGTCAAATGCCCGGATGTTCTCCATTTGACATCCGTCTTCAAAGAATATTGTCGCCTCGTATACTACACCCGAACCGCCGATGTTTTCCTTGGTATCATCCTTCGCGGGAGATGATGAAGCGCCTGTGGAAGAGCCGTTATTCTTTTTAAGCCTTTTCATAAAGCCGTCAATTTTCTTGGCAAGCTTGTCGGGTTTTCCGTCCGGTTCAATCCCTTCACGCAGCTTTTCAAGTTCCGACTTTATGAAATCAACCACGCTCAAAACCAAATCGGAAAGTGAGGAGCTGTCGTATTTCAGGCTGTCCCGTTCCCTGATATAAGAAAACAGGTCTTCAATCTTGTGGGACAATAGGGATATTTCATTATAATTCATCATTGCGGATGAACCTTTTATTGTGTGTACCAGCCTGAATGTTTCATTCAGGGCATCACGGGAAAAACCGCCCGCGCTCTCGCTGTCCAGAACAATCTGCTCAAGAAGCTCGACAGTCTGAGATGTCTCGAAAATAAACATCTCGACCAATGGATCGCCGGTGTTTTGTTTTGCCAACGAAAACCCTCCCCTCTTGAATGTTAATCCATCACGCAGACTTTTTGTAAGGTCTCGATAACCTGTTCTTCCTTATAGGGCTTTACGATGAAGGATTTTGCGCCGTAAAGGATGGCTTCCTTGACCATAACCTCCTGACCCATTGCGGAAATCATTACGACCTTTGCTTTATCGTCAAACTCCCTAATCTTTTTTAAAGCTTCAATCCCGTTCGCCTGCGGCATTGTTATGTCCATGGTAACCAGATCGGGTCTTAACTCCTTATATTTTTCGACGCCGATTTCCCCGTTTTCAGCCTCTGCTACCACCTCAAAACCGTTTTTTTCAAGAAGCTTCCTGATTACAAGCCTCATAAATGCAGCATCATCAACAACCAAAACTCGTTTCATATGAACAACCTCCAATGATTTAAAAAAATTTTATATTGCTAAAGATTCTACAATCGTTACATTCAGCATACTTCTGTCGTATAAATCAATGTAATAGCAATCACGTTCTTGTTTGGAAATAATCTTGATTCTTGGGCGCAATCCGTTATTCGGGTTGTTTTCAGCTACGATTCCCTTCAAGCCGTTGCTGAGCTTTACAGTTGTTCCGACCGGATACGGCATAATCCTTTTGAAAAAAATACTAACGATATCCGGATCGAAGTATAATCCGGCTCCCCCGATAACATACTCCATTGCTTCCGACGGCTGTATTGCTTTCCGATAGGGCCTGTCTGAGATGAGAGCGTCATAAACATCCGATATCGCGACAATCTTTCCGAATTCAGGTATTTTCTCCGATTTCAAGCTATACGGATAACCACTGCCGTTGCATTTTTCATGATGTGTCAAAACGGCGATTATCGAATCGTTTGAAATGTTCCATTTGTTTCTCAAGTAATTCCATCCCATTTCCGAATGGCTTTTCATTATTTCAAACTCCTCGTCCGTAAGCTCTCCTTTTTTATCTAAAATCTTTCTGGGCACAAACACCTTGCCTATATCATGGAGAATCGCGCCCATCCCGAGATTATACAAATCATCTTTACTGAGCTTCATTGAATATCCGATAATTATAGAAAATATAAAGACATTCACAGAGTGATAATATGTATAGTCGTCAAATACCTTTAAATCCATAATATTAAATATTACTTCCGAGCTGGATATAAGCTTATCGATAATTTCGTCGACAACCAGCTTTAAATCAACGAAGTTTTCCTTTGAAAAATCACCGTTTTTTGTGGTGTGAAAAACATTCTTTATTGCTCTGACAGCACTATTCTTCAGTGAGGAATCGATAACATCTATAACTTCAATATCTTCCGAGAGCTTATCTGTTATATATATCCCCTGAATCTTTAAATGTCTAATCCTTGATATCTCGGTTTTACTTAGCTTCCTCCCTGCAGCCAGCATCAGCTCATTATTTCTTCCGTATAAATCCTTGCCGATTATCATACCCGGTTTCAAACAGGACGACGGTACAAATCTCATTTAATGACTCCTCAACGAATAAAGTTGTTGAATATAGTACAATTTTCCATAAAACGCTATTTTTAAAAAATGTCTAACGTTTAGCCGTAAATGCTTATATCCACTCAGTAAATATATCGTCATAAATTTAATAAATTTAAATAAATTCTGACGAATAAAAAAAGTTTTTGTAGAAATATATAATTT
>JAAYKB010000065.1 GCA_012522615.1 Clostridiales bacterium | reverse complement strand
CATAGATTCCCCGATTAGTAAAATATTATGGAAGGTTTACTGATTATCCGTTCCACCGTTCACCCTGCCAATCGATATTTTCAAATACCCAAGCGGTCAACTCATTAAACGACGGATGTATCACCATTATAGCTGTTTTTCTATCTCCCCCGCTTTCTCCAAGCCTATTTTGGTAAAGGCAGGACCAACCAGTTCATATATCAGGGTAGCGCACAGTATTACCGCGCGGATGGTTTTCCCATATTCGGGCAGGGTGTTCGACGCTATTAAGGACAAGCCTATCGCAACACCCGCCTGGGGTATCAGGGTAAACCCTATATATTTTTTCACGGTTTCCGGCGCCTTCATAAGATATGCGCCCAAAGAAGCGCCCGCAACCTTTCCAACAACCCTGACCACAAGGTACAGTATACCTATAACCCCGATTTTAGGTACGATAGAAACGTCCAGCTCGGCCCCCGAAACCACAAAGAACATCAGGAATATAGGAGGGGTAATACCGTCGGCAATTTTTAGGATTTCACTTCCCGACGAGCTGGTGTTGATTAAAACCGCTCCCATGCTCATGCACAGCAACAACGAAGACAATCCGGCAAAGCTTGCAAGCGCATCTGCCAAAAATACAAACCCGCAGGTTATTATCAGCCTGTTTGAATTCTTTTTAAAAAAACGCAGCGGGAGGTTAAACAACAATCCAAGAATCAATCCCAATACGATTGAACCCATTATCTCTACAAGCGGTAAAACAGCGGTAACCACAGCCGAATTTTGTCCGGGATGCAGCAAGGAATTGACCACTGCCATAGCAATGCCAAAAGCCATAAGCGCAACCGCGTCGTCAAAAGCCACAACACTGAGCAGTGTATTGGTTACCGGCCCTTCTGCATTATATTGTTTTACCACCATGATCGTGGCGGCCGGCGCAGTCGCCGACGCAATGGCGCCTAAAAGCAAAGACACATTGGCGTCAAAGCCAAAGAGAACTAAGACCCCCGTGACCAATACCGACGCCAGCAGGGCCTCAAACAGCGCTATGACTATCGGGGTTATCCCCGCTTTTTTCAGATATGACAGCTTGAATTCGGAACCGATTGAAAATGCTATAAAGGCAAGTGCCATCTCGGAAATCAAATCGAGCTGTGAAACAATTTCTGCCGGAATAAGGTTGAATATGTGGGGCCCTATGAGCAGTCCCGCAATAAGATAACCCGTCACGTTCGGAAGTCTCAGATGTTTTACAAGACGCCCAAAAATAAGCCCCGAAAACAAAATCAGGGCCAAATAAAAGAATATGCTCATACTTTATAGTTCGATCCCTTCTGCAGTAAGTATCGGCAATGTAAATAGGACCGCAGTGTCCGGCTTGGACAGGTCGCCGATAATCCCGCGCACAATCTCCTTTGCGGACTCCACCTGCTCATCCTTAAGGGCCATAAAAATGGTTTTGTTTTCTTTGCGGTCAAGATCAATAATATATCGAAGCGAGCTGAATATCGGATAGTTTTCAATATTCTTTGCCAGCTCGGAGACCATACCGGTGCTGTTGAGGATTGTTGCCCCCGAAAAGCCTTTGTCTAAAAAGGCTTCCAACAACTCATCAAGCTTTTCAACCTTGTTTAAGACTATTAATAGCAGCTGCAACAGTTTCACTCCTAATCCTAGTATCTTTAGCATCTTTATATCATAGCAAACGATTTATAACTAACAATATTTGACTGCTATATAATTACATAATCATTATAGCTGTAGCATGGCTATAGTTCAATAAGAATCCCAAAAAATAATTTTTCTTCAGCACTACGGACCATGATTTTTGGCTAAATAGAGACATCTGTGGCTTGCTTGCCGGACGCTTATCTCATAATATCCTATCTATATAAAATATACTTTTTTAAACATAAAGCTTTGTTTTTTATACATTTTATGATATACTTTATTCATGAACTTTCTCAATTTGACAATGGTTAATGTGTATAATCATACATTTGGTTCTAATAGAAAGTCGAAGCAGAAGAAGATTGTCGCCGGACTGCCGGGCATACTGGTTGCGGCTTCGGTTTTACTGCCCGACCATGAAGGATTTCCCAAAGAGACCGTGGAAAAACTAATAGAGTTGTTGGACAATAATAAGGAGGATGCAAACATGAGTGAAAACAAGACGCTTAAAAATCTGATGGCGGCGTTTGCCGGAGAAGCCGAAGCTAACAGGAAGTATACGGCATATGCCAAGAAAGCCGCGCAAGAAGGAAAACTGAATGCCGCAAAGTTGTTCAGAGCTGCGGCGGACGCCGAAACCCTTCATGCCCTGAAGCATTTCGAGGTTGCCGGCAAAATCGGTTCAACAGCAGACAATTTAAAGGATGGTATTAAAGGGGAAACCTATGAATATAAGGAGATGTATCCCGATTTCGTGAAAGAAGCCGAGGCGGAAGGAAATAAGGCCGCTCTTATGTCTTTTAAATTTGCTATGAAGGCGGAAGAGGTTCACGCCGGGCTTTATAAGGACGCGCTCGAGAACATTGACCAGACAGAAGAGGTGTTTTATTATCTATGCCCTGTCTGCGGAAATATTGAAAAAGTGCGTCCGGATAAGTGCAGAATCTGCGGTGTGCCGGGTGAAAGATTTATCAAATATTAATAATCAAGAAACAATCAAGGCACTCTAATCTTAGGGTGTTTTGTGTTTTAAGAACAGCATATTTCATGGCCGAAGTTATCTGTTAAGCAAATGATTATTTTGTATTATGTAATAATAATCCTTAAAGGATATATGTTACGGGATAAAGCGGACAAAACGGTATGCTAGTAAATTAAACCGTTCGGAACTGGTTAAAGAAGGGGGACTTTGAATGCCGATTAGGATTTTGGTGGTCGGCGACTTGGCATCGGACATTGAAATCATAAACACCAGCTTAAACGAGTATCGCATATTGACTGCTTGCGACGGCGTGGAAGCCATGCGTGTTCTTAGCGCCCATGATGATGTACATCTGATTATACTTGATCTGACTACCCCCGATATGAACGGGTTTGAGATTCTCGAATCCTTAAAAGAAAACGAGCGGTTCAGCAAGCTGCGCACTATAATATTGACCAATTATGATGAGTTGGATAATCAAGTCAAGGGCTTAAAGCTTGGTGCCACAGACTGTATCCGCAAACCGATTAATAAGGATTTGTTTAAGGCCAGAATCGATCTCCATGCCGCACTATTACGGGCCGAGCAGGCAACCGAGCAGCAGTTGGATGAACAGTTACTTACCTTTGGTGCGATTTTCAACCAATCCCCTATCGGCATTGCAATTTCACATAGTTGTGAGCCGAGCTATCCGGATGACGCTTTTTTAAAAATCAACCCGGCGTTTGAAAAAATTACAGGCAGGACAAAAGAAGAGTTGATACGTTTAGGTTGGGCGAAGATAACTCATCCGGATGATTTAAAAGAAGATTTAAAAAACTTCAAGAGACTCAAATCCGGTAAAATCAAGAGTTATTCGATGGACAAGCGTTACATCAAGCCTGACGGCTCTGCTGTTTGGGTACATATGGTTGTTGCTCCGCTTACTTTTTCAAATAATCAACAATGCAACCATATCTGCTTGGTTCAGGATATTACCGAGCGTAAAGCGATTGAAAAGGCATTGAAAGAGAGTGAGCGCAGTAAGTCCGTTTTTCTTCACCACCTTCCGGGACTTGCATACAGATGCAATTACGACAATAAATGGACAATGCAGTATGTTTCCAACGGCTGCTTTGACCTCACGGGCTATTCCCCGGAAAGTCTGCTGTATAACAGAGACCTGTCCTATAACGATCTCATCTCTCCCGAATATCGCGAGGACATATGGAATGAATGGAAACGGATTCTTGCTAAAAGGCTGCCGTTTAAATATGAGTACGAGATTGTTACTGCAACCGGCGAGAGAAAATGGGTTCTTGAGATGGGACAAGGAATATATAACGATGACGGTGATGTTGAAGCGCTGGAAGGAATTGTTCTTGATATATCGGATAGAAAGGCAATTGAAGATGCTCTAAAATATAATAAAGAGCATGATAGCTTGACAGGGTTGTATAACCGCGATTATTTGGTTGAATTACTGAAAAAAGATATTAAGCTAAATAAAGCTTCAAAAAAAGCGCTCATCGGCATTAACCTAAGCATGGTTCAGTTGCTTACGGCCAATTATGGGTTTCAGTATTCTCAAAATCTGATAAAAAAAGCAGCCGAAGCTCTCAGTCGGCATTGTACCGATAATCACCTTCTATTCCAGACGCGTGAGAATCGCTTTGTTTTCTATCTCATTGATTACAAGGATAAAAATGAACTTATTGATTTCAGCGATATTATTATAGAGACTCTGGAATCCTTATTTGCAACCGAGAGAATAGGCGGCGGGCTTGGCATTCTCGAGATTGAGCAAAACCAAAATGAATCGGATATTGATCTGCTTTTGAGAAAGCTTGTAATTGCCTCGGAAAAACCCGTCAGCTTATCTGGAAGGTACTTTGAGGTCTGTTTTTACGACCAAGAGCTGGAATCCCTTGTTGACCGCGAAAGAGATATCACAGAGGCTCTCAATGCTATAGCGGTGGATGATTATACCGGTGATACTCTGTTTTTACAGTATCAGCCGATTATGGATTTAAGAACAGGATTAATCTGCGGATTTGAAGCGCTGGCCAGATTAAGGATGGAAAAGCTCGGGCCGGTATCACCTTTAGAATTCATACCAATAGCCGAGAAAACCAAGCTCATTATTCCGATTGGCGAAAAATTGATGATCAAAGCATTCCGTTTTTTAAACAAACTCAAGGAGCACGGATATGATGATATCTATGTTTTTGTCAATATTTCGGTAATTCAGCTATTGAAACCTGATTTTATAAGCAGGCTTTTTGAATTAATTAATAAGATGCGGGTCAACCCAAAGAATGTCGGTATTGAGATCACAGAATCAATCTTTGCTCCCGATTATAATAAAATCAACAATATATTAGAGCAACTGAAAAAAGCCGATATGCACATAGCTATTGATGATTTCGGAACCGGATATTCCTCTCTTGCCAGAGAAAAAGAATTAAAAGTCGATTATTTAAAAATCGACAAGTTTTTTGCAGATAAACTGTTGAATTCGGACCAGAGTAAAGCTATAACAGGCGACATCATCTCAATGTCACATAAACTTGGGCATCATACAATTTCCGAAGGCGTGGAATATGACGTCCAACTCAAGTATTTAAAAAAGCACAACTGCGACAAAATACAGGGATATCTAATCAGCAAGCCTCTCGATGAAGAAGATGCCATTGAGTTTTTAAAAAAAGCCGGGATAATCAGAACTGCCGATTAAATGAGTACACTTAACTTGATAGCTCTCATTATTGTATAAGTTCTTATAAAAACTCCCACGCGAAGTTTATCTGCAAACAGTGGGGAAACAACGTTTTGGCATCTTGATTCTATCGCACATATTAGACTATAATAACATTAAAATGTTAGGTGGTTCATGTTAACGCTCCCGCAAATCGTAAAACCATCATACTTGAAAAATCAGTGCAGATACGGGATTTGTTCCGTTTGATGACCCTCTGTTGTTTGTTGCAGCGGCAGAGCAGCGCGGAACATTTTTTAAAGATAATTTCCGTCTGTGTTTTCTGTGTTTATTGATGAAACTCAAAAGAAATACGTGGGAGGTGCAACAGTATATGAAAATCCTTGTCGCGGATGACGAGGCTGACATTCGAAACCTCATACAAATCAGCCTTGAGGAAAACGGATATGCCGTATTGACGGCGCAGAACGGTAAGCAAGCGCTCGACATACTGTTGTCTGAGGACGACATCCAGCTGGCCATTCTCGATGTTATGATGCCGGTTATGGACGGCTTTAACCTGCTCCGAAAAATACGGGAGCACAGCACCATCCCGGTTATCATGTTGACAGCGAGGACGGACGATATAGACAAGGTGCTCGGGTTGGGATTAGGGGCAGATGACTACCTCTCTAAGCCCTTCTCGGTTGCCGAGCTGGTTGCCCGTGTAGGGGCACATCTGCGCCGCAGCAACGAATATCTGTCATCTAAAAGGAATTCTGCGACAATTATTACATATGGAAATCTGTCAATAGATAAAGATAAATGCTGCGCCTATAAGGATGGGGAGCCAATCGAGCTTGGCGCAAAGGAGTATAAGCTGCTTTTGTACTTCATGGAAAATCCGGAAAGGGTCTTTACCAAACGGCAGCTGTATCGTGCCGTATGGGAGGAAGATTACTATTACGATGACAATACCATTATGGTGCATATCAGCCGTCTCCGCAGTCGGATTGAGGACGACCCGCAGAAACCCAAATACCTGAAAACCATCCGAGGTATCGGGTATAAACTGCATTATATTGGTGAAAAGCCGTGAAAAGAAAACTATCTAACCAATTTTTAAGATACTTCTGGGTAATGTTTTTGCTGTTTATTCTTGCTACGGTACTGGCGTTTGTACTGATATCCGTTGCGAGCAGCTGGATTGCCGGTTCGCTTGCCAAAAACCGTTATTCCGCAAGCGCCATTATGAAGGAAGATTACAGGCAGATTGACACCTCGGCCGTTGTGGAGAACGGCGGAGGCGTTCAGATTGTGGACAAGGATTTACGTGTGGTTTATTCAAGCGGAGTGGATACCATACGAAAAGACAAACTGAGCATCCAAGAGTTTACCGCCTTTTTAACAGAGAATAAGAGTAACCCCTACCATTACGATATTCTTTATCAACCCAAAGGCGAGTTTTGGCTGATTGTTACCTTCCCTACCTCCATCCGGCTTGATTTTGCATTGGTGCATAACAAACAAGCTTCATCCGGCGACCTTCTGCGCGCGGGGGGAGCAATTGCCTTTGTGGTGGTTAGCTATCTGATCATTCTTGCATTTTTTACTTTTATCTATTCGAGAGGCACTGCCGCGAAAATTACGATACCTTTAAAAAAACTATGCGACGGCACAAAGCTCTTGCGAGAGGGCGATTATTCGGCGCGGGTGGATTTACGCCTGAAAAACGAGTTCGCCGAATTGCAAGACACCTTTAACGACATGGCTGACCGCATTGAGCAGGAGATTGCTTTGCGCAGAAAATCAGAGGAGGATAGGCGGCGGCTGATTCTTGATATATCCCATGACCTTAAAAATCCTCTTTCAAGCATACAGGGATATGCGGAGCTGCTTTGTCAGAAGTCGCAGTCGCCCGAACTAAAGGCGATATATCAAAACAGTCAACGGGCTAACCGGCTGCTGAACCAACTGTTTGAGCTTTCCAAAATGGACAGTCCGGATTTTTCATTAAAGCTTGTAAAAGAGGATATTTGTGAAACGTTACGCCGGATATATGGAGAGATTGTGCCGCATCTGGAAAGCGCGGGTTTTCAATATGAGTTCAACATACCCGAGGACAGCTGCTACGTTATGTTGGACGCCGGTAACTTCGGGCGTCTTATTCAAAACCTTACAGACAACGCCGTACGGTACAATCCGGCGGGTACTACCATATCGGTTAGCCTGACGGTTCAAAACAACATGGCGGTTATCGACTTTAGCGATGACGGGATTGGCATCCCCAGCAATCTTGCACAGGATATTTTCAAACCCTTTGTCCGAGCGGACGATTCGCGCAATTCACAAACCGGAGGCAGCGGGCTGGGGCTTTCCATCGCAAAGAAGATTGCGCAGGCCCATGGCGGGGATTTAACGCTGTGCGAGAATGGCGGCAAAGGGTGCACCTTCAGAATTACCATCCCTATAATATAAGGTTAATTTAAGATTTGATTTAGCTGTATGACAGGTTCCACCACTATGATAGTAATGGACCTGACATACAGCTTATTTTATTGGGAGGTGATGGAATGATACATGAACCCGCCCGTTTGGAGATCTTCTTAACCAAACTGGCATTCTTCTTTTACGGCAAATCCGTCTACAAGGCGTTTGCCGACCGGCTGCCCCTTGTCGGGAATGAGAGGGTGCTTGACTTCGGATGCGGTATGGGAACAGTGGCGTACTACACCGCAAGGCGGCTTACTGACGGACATTTAACCTGTATCGACATTTCTGAAAGGTGGTTAAAGATCTGCCGTAAAACTTTGCGGGGTTATAAAAATGTCACCTTTCTCCACGCAGGGGCCCCGGCACAGCCCGAGAACAGCTTTGACATGGTCTATTGCCATTTTGTTTTGCATGATATTGCAGACAGCGAGTTGGAAGCGGTCGTCACTGCTTTGGTGAAATCCCTTAAATCAGGAGGAATACTTATTTTTCGAGAACCGCTGAATGAGGCAGAAAAACTGAATATTATCAAGGGGTTGATAAGTCAAAGCCAACTAATCCTAAAGAGCAGCCGTATCACCGATGTCCCGCTGATGGGTAATGCTCTTGAAAGCGTCTATATCAAATAATAACAGGAGGTTATGTCATGTTTTATATAATATCGTTTCTCATTTTAACCGTTTTGGCGGTTATCGCATTTGCGGCGGTTTTAATTCTGTCCATCCACTACATGGCTATGCTAATCCGAAAAAAAGAGAATCCCATGAGGATTACCCGTATAAAAAAGACAGCGTTATACTTTGTAGCGGTGGTAGCTTTAAATATAGGCTTAATCACCATTTCACAGTTTGCAGCATCCACACCCCGAATTATCGATGAAAACGGAAATACACCTGTAAACAGTATTTCAGAATTGAGAGAGCTGGAGTTGAATGGCAGAAAGCAATGGATTAGCCTGCGGGGATGGGACAAAAACAAGCCCGTACTGCTCTTTTTAGCAGGCGGCCCGGGCGGTACACAAATGGCAGCCGTCCGCCACGAACTGGCAGAGCTTGAAAAGCATTTTGTGGTGGTGAATTGGGATCAGCCCGGCTCCGGTAAGTCCTATTATGCGGAAAAGACACGCAACATCACCGTTGACACCTATATTCAGGACGGGCACGCCTTAACCGACTATTTAAAGCAACGCTTCTCTCAGGAGAAAATCTATCTGATGGGAGAGTCTTGGGGCAGCGCGCTGGGTATCTTCTTGGTGGCTAACAATCCCCAGTCGTACCATGGTTTTATCGGTACCGGGCAGATGATTGATTTTGCGGAAACCGAGCGGGTGGATTATGCCAAGGCGATTGAAATCGCTGAAAACAACGGCGACACCGCTCTGATAAAAAAGCTCAAGACAAACGGCGAGCCGCCCTATTACGGTAAGGATGTCACATGGAAAAGCGCGCT
>JAAYKB010000064.1 GCA_012522615.1 Clostridiales bacterium | reverse complement strand
TTCCAAAAAAAATTTAATTTACCTCTTTTCTTTTGAAAATTTTATGCTATAATAAAACCACTCTTGCAATATTGATTGTTCGCAATTTCATAATTCAGCTTATTTGTATTGATTTTCCTGTAATTATAAGATGCTTATGCAAACTTTGCGCTCTCATGTTGCAATAAACTACCAAGGGAGGTTTTTTAACAATGGGGTTAAAGAACAGCTATTTGATAAATCTTCTTGAAACAGTAAAAAAGCGCAACAGAGGCGAGTCTGAGTTTATACAGGCGGTAACAGAGGTTATCGAAACTCTAGAGCCCGTTATAGAGAGAAGACCGGATTTTGTAAAGGCCGGTGTTCTCGAAAGACTGGTCGAGCCGGAAAGACAGATTATATTCCGTGTGCCGTGGGTGGACGACAACGGCAATGTTCAGGTAAACAGGGGCTTCCGCGTTCAGTACAATTCGGCAATCGGTCCCTACAAGGGCGGTTTAAGGCTTCACCCCTCGGTCTACCTCGGAATTATAAAATTTCTCGGCTTTGAACAGGTGTTTAAAAACAGTCTTACCACATTGCCTATGGGCGGAGGTAAGGGCGGTTCCGACTTCGACCCCAAGGGCAAGAGTGACGGGGAGATTATGCGCTTCTGCCAGAGCTTTATGACAGAGCTTTACAGACATATCGGGCCTGACTGCGACGTGCCCGCAGGCGATATAGGAACGGGTGCCAGAGAAATCGGATATATGTTCGGTCAGTATAAAAGGCTTGCAAACGAATTTACCGGTGTTCTGACAGGAAAGGGGATTGCCTTCGGCGGCTCGCTTGCGAGAACCGAGGCGACCGGCTACGGTCTTTGTTACTTCACCCGGGAGATGCTTAAAGCCAACGGCAAAAGCTTTGAGGGCAGCACCGTGGTTATTTCCGGTTCGGGCAATGTTGCCATCTATGCGGCGCAAAAGGCCACCGAAATGGGCGCAAAGGTCGTATCTCTTTCCGATAGCAACGGCTATATATATGACAGCAACGGCATTGATATTGAATTGGTAAAGCAGCTTAAAGAGGTTGAGAGAAAGAGAATAAAGGAATATGTAATCACCCATCCCGATGCCGTTTATACAGAAGGCTGCAGCGGAATCTGGACAATTCCCTGCGATATCGCTCTCCCCTGCGCCACACAGAACGAAATAGACAGGGCAAGTGCAGAAATACTTGTTAAAAACGGATGCTTTGCGGTTTCGGAGGGCGCAAACATGCCCTCTACGCCCGAAGCCATTGAGGTGTACCTCAAGAACGGAATTCTGTATGGTCCAGCCAAGGCGGCAAATGCCGGCGGGGTTGCCGTTTCGGGTCTTGAGATGAGTCAGAACTCGGCAAGACTGTCGTGGACATTCCAAGAGGTTGACAACAGGCTCAATGACATCATGGTCGGCATATTCAAGTCCTGCGACGCCGCCGCAAAGGAGTACGGCATGGAGGGCAATTACATGGCAGGAGCAAATATTGCCGGCTTTCTCAGGGTTGCCGAAGCAATGAAGGCACAGGGCTGCGTTTAGACAAATCCATACGAAAACCGGACGAGCACACAGTTCGTCCGGTTTTTTCTTTGTGATTTGTAATACTAATCCTGTTCGTCAAGGGTGAGCTCATAGGACGGGAGAAATTCATCCAAAAAGCAGTCTGCGGCGGGCAGCTTCATGTCGCGAACCGCCTTTTCGGTTGAGCGGCGGGCTTTTTCAAACTCCTTGTTGCCCTGCCCCTGCTCCTCTATACATTTTATCAGAGCGGCAATCTTGTCGGCGGCTTTAATAATCCTGCGCTCCTCGGGCCAGTTTTCATCGGGCAGCAGCAGCGGACCGTATTCGCCGCGCAAATCGAGCGGCAGCATAGACAACAGCTTTTCCCCCGAAACCCTTTCAACATGTTTATATGCGTCGCGGATGGCGGGATTGTGATATTTGACGGGTGTTGGAAGATCGCCGGTCAGGATTTCCGGCATGTCGTGATAAAGGGCGAGCAGGACGCATTTGCCGACGTCCACACTGCCGCCGAACCGCTTGTTTGAAAGAACGGCCAGAGCATGAGAGAGCACGGCAACGTCATGGGAATGCTCGCATACGTTTTCCGTGCGGGTGTTGCGCATAAGAGCCCAGCGGGTTATATACTTCATGCGCGAAACCATCGCAAAAAAATTAAAAGCCATACCGACACCCCTTCATAAATTTATATCTCCATTCTGTCCGACAGACTTCGCATAGCCAATATCGTCCGGCTGATAAGATCGTCCAGACTCCAACCGAGCATCTCTGCGCCGTCTGAAATCACCTTGCGCGAACATCCGGCGGCAAAGCTCGGCGTTTTGAACTTCTTCTTTACCGATTTTAATTCAAGGTCGGACACGCTTCGCGAGGGGCGCATAATCGCCACCGCGCCGATAAGTCCGGTCAGCTCGTCGACAGCGTACAGAATCTTTTCCATGATATGCTCCGGCTTTATGTCCACCGTAATGCCGTAGCCGTGGCTGGCGGTTGCGCGAACAAGCCTTTCATCCAGCCCAAGCTCCCGCATGATTTCCTGGCTCTTAATACAATGCGATTCCGGGTATTGCTCGAAATCAATATCGTGCAAAAGCCCCACAACCTCCCAGAACTCCTTATTGTCCGGGTCATATTCCGCCGCGAAATAACCCATCACGCCCGAAACTATCAGCGCATGCCGGATATGAAATTCGTCCTTGTTGTACCGCTTCAGCAACTCAAGCGCCTGTTCATAATTTAAAGTCCTGCTCATCCTCATGTCTCCTTCGGTATTATCTGAATCCAATATTAGCAGATTTTTACCGGAATTCATAGAGGTTTTGATGCTTTAATGAATTAATTGTCATTGTGCGAAAAGACTATATTATACCGAAAGGGTGTGTGCGGATTGAAGAAAAAAATTATAACAGGCGGTCTTGCCGGAGCGGCAAACGGCTTCTTCGGGGCCGGCGGGGGGCTGTTTCTTGTACCCTTGTTTGTCAGATGGCTGGGACTTGAGCAAAAGCGTGCGTTTGCCACCTCGGTCGCGGTGATTCTCCCTCTTTCCGCGGTATCGCTGGTTGTGTACTTCCTTAAAGGCGGCATCAGCATCTCGTCCGTATGGCCTACTCTGTTAGGCGGGCTTGTCGGCGGAATTGTTTCGGGGCGGGTTTTCGGCGGGGTTAATGTAACTACACTGAGAAGAATCTTCGGTATTCTTATTATTTACGGCGGTATTCGGGCGGTTCTGCTGATATGACGATTGTTTTTGATTTTATTATAGGTCTTGTCACCGGAATACTCAGCGGTTTCGGCATCGGGGGCGGCTCCCTGCTTATTTTGTATCTCACCCTCTTTTCGGGAGTTCCTCAATATACGGCGGCGGGTATCAATCTTCTATATTTTATTTTTTGCGCTCCCGCCGCCCTGATTTCACATTTTAAAAACAAGCTTATTGACGGAAAAACCGCCCTTTGCTGCATTGCGGCGGGCGTTCCCTCATCTGTACTTGCCGCGATTGCCGCCGCATACCTTGACGTCGGTGTTCTGCGCCGTATTTTCGGGGTTTTCCTTTTGTATATCGGGATTCGCGAGCTGTTTTTTGATATTCCCTCCCGACGCAAAGCACCGGGAAGAAGGCCTGATTCTGATTTAGTCTCGTCCGGGGCGGAATCGGGCGCCATTAAAAATCCCGAAAAAAAAACCGATATATGATATAGAACCCTTTTTTCAAAACGAAGTTTATTATATAATGGGGGTGATGGGGGGCGGTAATATGTCTGACGATTACGGCTTTTACGGCAAGGGACTTGACGGCTATGTCCATTATACTCAATCGGTTGATGAAATCTCAAAAGGTAATCGCGGAGGCGGGGGCGGAAAGCAGCCTTCGGGGAACGGAAGAGGCAGCCCTATTGTCGTAATTGCGATAATAATCCTCATAATATATATAATCTACCGATCGTCCGGCGGGAATTAGACGACATTTACGCCGGCCGCAAAACTGTACATAAAGCAATACAGAATGATCCCCTATGCAATTACCGAGATGTCCATATGCAGCTCATATGCAGCTAATATACCGATTTAACCGCAATCGTTTGCCTTGACACGCTATATATAGTGGTATATAATAAGCGATGTTGGTAATATTTTATCTAAAATATTTAGCGATAGGATATTGTGCGATATGATAATGCAGGCGGTCGTGGAAACAACGGGGCAGGTTAAAATCCGGATACGCATGTATGCACGCCCCATTATTTGGCGGCTGCCTTATATGAACTGATAAATTGGGCAGGGGACTCCGCTCAGGGGTTTCTGCCCTTTTGCATTAATTTTACAAGCGAGGAGGCATTTTTCAATGGCGTCGGAACAGGTCAAAAAGGTGCTGGAAGCCGAGGAAAGGGCGCGGCAGGCAGAGCAGGAAGCAATCCGAAAGGCGGCTTCGATTCGCGCTCGGGCCGAAGAAGACGCCGCTTCTATTATGGCCGGCAAAAAGGATGAGGCCGATAAGCAGGCAAAGTATATCCTTGCAAAGGCTGATTCCAAGGCGAAGGAGATTCTTGACAAGGCTTATGCCGACAGCCGCGAGCAATGTAAAAAGCTTCGGGAAGATACTGCCGGAAGGTGGGACAAGGCGGTTCAGGTTGTAATATCCTGCATCACCGAATAGAATTGCAGTTAATAATCATGAGGAGGGATGCAAATGGCCAAGGTGCGTATGAAACGCATTGAGATTATCTCGCTTCTGACCGACGGGAAGTCGATTATCGAGCGGCTTCAGCGCCGCGGAGTGGTCGATTTGCTCCAATATGAAATCCCTGATGACCAAAACGGCATCGAAAAAATAGATACATCCCCCAGCATCCAGCTTTTCGAGCGCAACTCCGCCGCAGTACGTCAGGCGCTCGCAATCCTCAACGAGTATTCGCCCGAAAAGCAGTCGATAATGGCTTCGTTTGAACCTCGCACCGCCATTTCCACCGCCGAGTTCGGCGAAATGGCGGAAAAGACCGAAATGAGCATCCGCACAGCAAACGAAATCATCAAGCTTAATCAGAAAATTAACGAAAACAAGGCGAGCTTGAAAGCGCGGATACAGTATGCCGAATCCCTCGAGGCATGGAGCTTTCTTGAGGTGCCGACCGGTTTTGTCGGCACCTCACAGACCGCCGCCTTTATCGGAACCCTGACCGGCCAATGGGACAGAGAGCGCTTAATCGAATCTCTGAAGCCCGATCCGGATACCGATATACCCGCAGAGGTAGAGATTGTATATTCTTTCCGTGAGCAGAGCGGAATCTTTATTCTGACACATAAAGAATATCAGGAGGTCTGCACGCAGGCTTTGAGAAAGCTCGGGTTTGCGCAGCCCCCAATCATAACCGAAAAGCCGCCCTCGGTTGTGATTGAGGAATACAGGCAGGCAATAGATGAACTGGAGCAGGAAAACGAGCGCCTGATTTCCGATATTATAAGCAGGGCGGATATGCGTCAGCAACTTTTGTTCACGCTCGATTATCTGGCGATGCGCGCCGATAAATATAATGCGCTGCAGGATATCGCAATCACCCGTCAAACCATGATTATCGAGGGGTATATCCCCGCGGAGAATGCCGATTCGCTGGTTAAGGAGCTTAACGAGAAATATTTGTTAAGCATAACGGTCAGCGAACCTGATGAAGATGAGAATGCCCCCGTAGCATTCAAAAACAGTATGCCTGCCGCGGCCATTGAGGATATCACTTCTTCCTACAGCATGCCTTCAAAAGACGATGTAGACCCTAATCCGGTCATGGCGTTTTTTTACTATCTCTTCTTTGGATTAATGCTGTCGGACGCTGGATACGGCGTTTTGATGGCGCTCGCCTGCGGATTGATTCTAAAATTCAAAAAGCCCGAGGGAAACATGAAACGCAATATGCAGAAATTCATGCTTTGCGGTTTATCCACGGTTTTCTGGGGCGCACTGTTCGGCAGCTGGTTCGGAAGCTTTGTTTTAAAAGTCAATCTATTCGGACAGGAAATCAGCCTGTCCCCCATTTGGTTTGATCCGGTAGCGCAACCCATGACGTTGTTAATACTCAGCTTTGCGCTTGGTTTTATACAGGTGGTTGTCGGTCTGGGCGTAAAGTTTTATATGCTGTGGCGGAGCGGAGACAAGCTGGGAGCAGTATTTGATATCGGGTTTTGGTGGGTGTTGTTTGCCGGAATCCTGACGGTACTGGCCTCCTCTATGGTATCAATACCTCGACTTGATACCATCGGAATCGGTGTCGCAGCAGCCGGCGCGTTCGGACTGCTCCTCACGCAAGGCCGCTCGTCGCCGAGTATATTCGGGAAGCTTCTGGGCGGTCTCGGCAGTCTTTACGGAATCACCGGCTATTTCAGCGATATATTATCTTATTGCCGCTTAATGGCGCTGGGACTGGTAACCGGAATCATCGGAACGGTCGTGAATACCATCGGCTCAATGGGCGGCAAAGGGATTGCGGGAACCATCCTTTTTATCATTGTCTTTATTTTCGGACACTCCGTCAATCTCGGTATAAATGTACTCGGTGCATATGTTCACTGCAACCGTCTGCAGTACGTGGAATTTTTCAGCAAGTTTTATGAGGGCGGCGGGAGACCGTATTCGCCCTTAAAGGTTAATACAAAGCATTATAAATTCAAGGAGGAAACTACAAATGTTTGATCAGATGGGTATTTTACTTGCTATTGCGGGAGCGGTGGTTGCCGCCCTTATCGCCTGTATCGGTTCCGCAAAGGGCGTCGGTATGGTGAGTGAAGCGGCAACCGCAGTTGTCATCGAGGATCCTTCCAAGTTCGCCAAGCTGCTTATTCTCCAGCTCTTACCGGGTACGCAGGGTCTTTACGGATTTGTTGTCGCGGTCATGGTTCTGAACGGCATCGGCGTGCTTGGCACCATCAATGATATATCTACGTCTCAGGGACTGGCTTATTTTGTCGCCTGTCTGCCCGTTGCAATCGGCGGCTGGCTTTCGGCAATCGCACAGGCGCGTGTTGCGGTAACCGGCGTCAGCATCGTTTCCAAAACCCCAAACGAGTCTTCAAAAGCCATTATCTCGGCCACCCTTGTCGAGTTCTATGCCCTGCTTTCTTTCATTATCTCCTTCCTGATGGTTATGAATATCAACAAACTCTAAAAATCGTTATTTTCCGAAAGGAGGGCGACCATGGCAGGACTTGAAACCATTCTGCAGAAGATTGAAGGCGATTCTTCTGTGCAATGCAAAAAAATAATATCACGCGCCCAAAGCGAAGCGGACGCCATTCGCAAACAGGCTCATAAAGATGCCGACAGGCAGGCGGCCGAGATCCTGTCAAAGGCCGAGACGCAGGCGGCAGCCATTGTGAAAAGGGCGGAATCCGACGCCAAGACCGTCCTCAGTCGCGCGCTCCTTGCCGAAAAGGTGGACATTATACAATCGGTGATGAAACAGGCGGCGGGCAGAATAAAGGCTATGCCGGACGCCGAATATTTCCAGACCATAAAAAGGCTTGTCATTAAACATGCCCGCGGCGAGGCCGGGATTATGCGCATATCGCCGGTTGACGCGGCGCGGCTTCCCTCGGGGTTTGAAGCCTCGCTGAATGAAATGCTGACCGAAAAAGGCGGGTCTCTCAAAATAGAACCGGTCCAGATGGAGTCTGGCGGGTTTATCTTGGTTTACGGCGATATCGAACACAACTGCACATTTGAGGCCTTGATAGAATCCATGCATGAGGAATTAAAGGACCGTATCAATCGCAGTCTGTTTCTTTCTTAAAGATTTATTATCGGCAAATCGGTCTGCACAGGGGGGATTCATCTTGACACAGGAAAAATACGCATATGCCGTGACGACGGTACGTATAAAGGAAAAAACATTGCTCAGCACCGAATTTTTAGAGCAGCTGTTATCCTTGAATAGTTATAACGATGTCAGAAAACTGCTTGTCGAGCACGGCTGGCTGTCGCCCGACCCGGATGATGATGACAACCATTTGCATAATCGGCTTATCGACAACTGGTCGCTTCTCAACGAGATCTCTCCTCTGCCCGGATTGCTTGACCCATTGGTATTTAAGAACGATTTTCACAACCTGAAGGCGGCCATGAAATGCCGTTTTGCAGGCACAGAGCCTGATAGATATTTTATGTACCCCTGTCTTTACAATACCGCTGATATTGTTAAATGCATAAACGACAAGCAGTGTGATGATCTGCCCGAGGTTATGCGGGAGGCGGCAAAACAGGCGTACGATGTGTTTATGCGCACCCATGACGGACAGTACTCCGATATAATGCTCGACTCCGCCGCCCTTGCGGCAGTTCGTGACGCCGGACAGGCTTCGGAAAGCGAGTTTGTCCGATACGCTACCGAGCTTCTGTGCGTTTCGTCCAACGTCAAAACGGCAATAAGGGCGATTCGCACGGGCAAGGACTCCCATTTTCTCGAAACCGCCCTTTGCCCATGCGATACAATCAATAAGGACGAGCTGGTTTCGGCCGCCCTTGCGGGAGAAGACGCGGTAATATCCTATCTCGCTTCCACCCCGTATGAGGGCGCCGCCAGGGTTTTGACCGAAAGCGAAGGAAGTCTCTCATCTCTTGAAAAATGGTTTGATGATATGCTTATCGAGCGGATACAGCCGGCAAAGTCCATTTTCTTCGGTCCCGAGCCGCTTGCCGCTTTTTATATCGCGTGCGAGAACGAAATCCGCAACATCCGTATTCTTCTTTCGGGCAAGCGTCACCGGGTGGATGACTCCGTTATAAGAGAAAGGATGCGCAGGCTTTATGTATAGAGTTGCAGCAATCGGCGACCGCGACAGCATTTATGGATTTGCTGCCGTCGGTATTGAAATATTTCCGACCGATTCGCATGTTGACGCGGTCAGAATGGTGCGCAAGCTGGCAGAAAGCGATTATGCGGTTATATATATAACCGAAGAGCTTGCCTCCCGGATTGAAACCGAACTGGACACATACAGGGATAGCCCGGTTCCGATAATCGTCCCGATTCCGGGGCTTTCGGGCAATACGGGTATGGGAATGCGAAGCGTGTCCAAATCGGTGGAACGCGCCGTCGGCTCTGATATTATTTCGGACTAAAATTTTAACTGTAAAATAATGATTTTTTGGGGGTGTTCCGCTTTGGCAAATGGAACAATTGTAAAGGTGTCGGGACCTTTGGTGGTTGCGTCCGGTATGCGTGACGCCAATATGTTCGACGTAGTACGTGTCAGCAAGCACCGTTTGATAGGCGAGATTATCGAGATGCACGGCGACCTTGCGTCGATTCAGGTATATGAAGAAACCTCCGGTCTCGGTCCCGGCGAACCGGTCGTATCGACCGGAGTCCCCCTTAGCGTGGAGCTGGGTCCCGGTCTTATCGGCACAATTTACGACGGAATCCAGCGTCCGCTGACCAAAATAATGGAGATGTCGGGCAACCGTCTTGACCGCGGTATCGAGGCCTCAGCGCTCGACCACAGCAAAAAGTGGCATTTTGTACCCGTGGTGCAAAAGGGGGCAAAGGTGTCCGCCGGAGATATTATCGGTACGGTCCAGGAAACCGAGGTTGTTTTGCATAAAATTATGGTTCCGTACGGTATTTCGGGCACTGTTTATGATATTTCCGAAAGCGATTACACCGTCACCGAAACGGTAGCGACTCTCGCCTGCGACGACGGGTCGAAGCATGAACTTACCCTTATGCAGCGCTGGCCAGTCCGAAAAGGACGCCCATATGCCAAAAAGCTGCCTCCTTTGATGCCCCTGATTACCGGTCAGAGGGTCATAGACAGCCTGTTTCCGATTGCCAAGGGCGGGGTTGCCGCCATCCCCGGGCCGTTCGGAAGCGGCAAGACGGTCACACAGCACCAGCTTGCAAAATGGGCTGATGCCGACATTGTCGTTTATATCGGATGCGGCGAACGCGGAAACGAAATGACCGACGTTTTAAACGAGTTTCCGGAACTTATCGACCCCCATACCGGACAATCCCTTATGATAAGAACGGTGCTCCTAGCAAACACATCGGATATGCCGGTTGCGTCGCGTGAGTCCTCGATATAAACAGGAATCACCATTGCGGAATACTTCCGCGATATGGGGTATTCGGTTGCTTTGATGGCCGACTCCACCTCCCGCTGGGCGGAAGCCTTACGCGAAATGTCGGGACGTCTTGAGGAGATGCCGGGCGAGGAGGGCTATCCCGCGTATCTGTCCTCCCGACTTGCGCAGTTCTACGAGCGTGCCGGGCGCGTAATATGCAAATCGAGCGAGGCACGCCACGGTTCGCTTACGGCTATAGGCGCGGTTTCACCTCCGGGCGGAG
>JAAYKB010000063.1 GCA_012522615.1 Clostridiales bacterium | reverse complement strand
GGGGCTTCGTATTCCTGCGGCGGGGGAGCGGTTGTCGGCGGGGCGGTAGTTGTGGTGGTAGTAGTAGTTACGGCTGCTGAAGTCGTCGTGTTTGTCGGCTCGGTTGTTGTGTCGGGCTCGCTGTCGGTCGGGCCTTGCGGCTCCGAATATTCGGACTCGGTTGTCGTAGGGGTACGTGGCGTTACGGTCGCGGACGGCTCGGTTGAGGTTTCGGAGGAAGGGCTTGTTGTTTCGTCGTCTTCATCCGATATATAGGTGGTTGAGGGCGACAGGGTCGAGGTTGTATACGCATTGTCGGCTCTTGTCGGGCGCCTCTTTTTCCACTCGGGGGGCATAATCACATTGCTGTTATACGACGCGCCGCTAAGGTTGACCGTTTCCGGCTCGTCGGAACGAACCTTTCGTGCGGCGACAACAAGACGGGCGCCGTTATAATCCGCCGTGCTTTCAAAATCGGTGGACAGCAGCAGCAGCGAATCTCCCTCCTGTACGTCGACCGTGCCGGGAGGTATGTTGTATAGCGAGCGGATCTTGAGCTCGCCGGCAAAGCGGAGAAAATCAATCTCATCCGTAAAGACCGAACGGGTATAATCAAAGCTGTCATTATCATGCGTCGGCTCGGTCAGTACCATTACCGAGAATACCTTCCACTTGGCGTTTTTATATATGGTGTTCATCTCTATAACGGGATGGCGGCGCAGGAAGTCAATATTATTGTAATACAGGGTAAGGTCGGAAAACATCTGCCCGTCCCGGTTGTTGTTTCCGTATATCACCATTGAGCGGTTGACCGACAGCGGGGAGATGAATGATGTGTCCTTTGAGAAATACGGGACCCCGTAATGCGAGGGCTGGCGGTCAAAATTGCGGTTTTTGTAGTAGCCGTTGCTTCTGTCAAGCATGACCGGGTAGTTTATGTTGGTGTCCTCAATCTTAACCCATCCGCGGACATCAGGATTTCTCGCGTAAAGGGCATAAAACTGGGTCAGCATGCCCTCGGGGTAGTCGATGTTGCTGTTAATCTGAACAAACGGCTGGCTTGTCTCATACAAGCCCCGCAGGGTGCTGAACAGTTTCTGGTTTTCGAGGGGCTGGAGTATACGGAAATAAAAGATTGATGTGCTCACGCCTATTAATATAAAAATTGATAAAATCAGGGTGAGTTTTCGGGCGACATCGATTTTTCGGTCGCCCTTCCACGGTATGAGCAATGACAACGCCCTTTTGATACCACGCGCCTTTGTTTCATTTCCGTCGTCCTCAACCCGGCTTTCGGGTATCGAGGCGGCCTGCTGCTGCGGATTGATTATCTCGCCGCCCGCCATGACGGTGGGCAGCGCCTCGAGATATCTGCGAACCAAATCCAGGGCATGGGTGGTTGCAAGCGCCCGTACCGAATCGCGGTCGGGCTCCCCGTCTCCGGAGCTGAGCAGGGCGGTTGATATCTTTTTGACCCAGACCCGCTTTTCGTCCGCAATCGCGATATATACCGTGCCGACAGGCTTGCCCTCGCTTGTATCGGGTCCGGCAACCCCCGTAATACCCACGCCGAGCGAGGCCTTGCCGACACGCCGCACTCCGTCTGCCATTGCCCCCGCCACCTCGGGGCTTACCGTCCCGAATTTTTCGATAAGCTCGGTGGGGACCCCCAGAACGCTGTGCTTGATTTCGGGCGAATATGCCGCAATCCCGCATTCAAAGACAGCCGAAACGCCCGTAACTTCGGTAAGCCTGCTCGACAGCAGACCGGCGGTACAGGATTCGGCCGTTGCAATCTTCATATTTTTATCAAGCTGCAGGGCGACGACCGCCTTTTGCAGGCTGCCCACGTCCACGCCGTAGACGTTTACGCTCAGCCTTTTTCGGATCTCCTCAACCACGGGATCGCACAGGGCTAGTGCGGATTTGCGGTCTGCGGCGCGGGCGGTAACCCGAAGAATCGCCTCCCCATCCTTGGCATAGGAAACCACGCTGGGGTTTGCCTCGGACATCAAATCGGCAAGCCGTTCGGTCAAAACGGCTTCGGAAAGCCCGAAAACCCCGACGGTGCGCGAAACAATGGTGCCGTCGGTCAGTATGGTCAGGTAGGGGGCGACGTAATCGCTGAACATGGGGATAAGCTCGCCGGCAGTCCCCGGCAGAATTAGGACATGCTGCCCGTAGCGCGAAACCGCACAGCCCGGCGTACATCCGTGGTCGTTAGGGAAAACGGTGGAACCGCGCGGCATCATGGCATGATTCTGGGCGTCGGGCTCCAGCTCCTTGCTTGTATTCTGATGAAATTCACGTATCCGTTCCCAGCTGTCCTCATGCAGCTCAAGCGGAGCTCCGAGCACATCCGCGACCACCTTGCGCATCAAGAAGCTATCGGAATAGGCTCCGGTAATCACAACCAGCTCGCTTTTGCTCAGGGCATGACGGAGGGCCTCACGCAGCGGGGTCTCCTCACAGACCGCCTTGGTAAGCCGGACCGAAGATATGCCGAAAGCGTCCAGTTCATGCTTTATGAACTGGTCGTCCGAGCCTATTGAATTGACCGAGATGATTTCCGCTTTCATTTTGAATCTTGCCCTTTCATATCTACCGTCAACAGGTGTTTTTCAGGGTTATATCGAACGTCTGCGAATTCCGTTTATCGCTTCTTCAATCAATCTATCCGCGTCGAGCGGCGCCTCGGCCTCCAGTACCATTTCAAGCCTGGGGCGGGTACGGGGATGGCGGGGGGTGAATATGGTGCAGCAGTCTTCATACGGCTGTATGGAAATATCGAAAGTGCCGATTTTTCTTGAAACAGCAATGATTTCATCCTTGTCCATGCCGATTAACGGGCGGAGTACCGGCATGCCCGCTGCGGCATCGGTACAGGAAATCGCGGGTAGGGTTTGGCTTGCAACCTGGCCGACGCTTTCCCCTGTAATCAGCGCGCCGCATTCCAGCCGCTCGCCCAATATGGTTGAAATCCGCATCATAAAGCGGCGCATTATTATGGTGAAAAGGTCCTCGGGACAAAGCCGTCCGATCTCCTCCTGAATGCGGGTGAAGGGCACAAGATAAAGCTCCATATGTCCCGCAAAACGCGAAACCCGCTCAAGCAGGGACACCACCTTAAGCTCGGCGCGCTCGCTTGTATAGGGTGGAGAAACAAAATGTATGCAGCTCAGCGAGATGCCGCGCTTTGCCATCATATATCCCGCAACCGGAGAATCTATACCTCCGGAAATCAGCAGGGCGGCGTGCCCTCCCGAGCCGACCGGCATCCCCCCTGCCCCAGCATGCTGGCGGGAGTGAATATATGCTCCGAAATCCCTGATCTCTATAAAGACGACGGCATCGGGATTATGAACATCCACCTTAAGGTGGGAAAAACGGTCCAGAATATATCTCCCCGCTATGTCGCATATCTCGGGGGATTTCAGCTCGAAGGACTTGTCGCTTCGCTTTGCCTCAACCTTGAAGGTTTGCGCCTCATTGAGTTCGCCGCCGAGAAAATCGGCTGACGCCTCGAGAATATCATCCATATTCTTCCCGGTCACCCGGGCAAGCGAATAGGCGGCAATCCCGAACACCTCGGAAACTCTGCGCGCCGCCTCTTCCATATCAATTCCGCTGTCAAGCGGCTCGGCATATATGGTCGACTGGGCCTTTCGAAACCTGAACCCGCCCAGACCTGAAAGCCTGTGGCGCAGGTTTTTCAGAAGAATGGCTTCAAATGTACCCCTGTTCAGTCCCTTCAGCGCAAGCTCTCCGGTCTTTATTAAAATAATTTCACGGGGGTTGGCTGTTTCGGAATTCATGGGTACTCATGCCTTTCTGGTAAAATGTTTAGCTTTCCTCTTCAGGATCATCGGTATCATCGGTCGGTTCTGTCGTTGTGGTTGCTGTTTTACTTTCCGTAGTTAACTCTGTCGTTGTGG
>JAAYKB010000062.1 GCA_012522615.1 Clostridiales bacterium | reverse complement strand
TGAGATACTTCAAAAATTATTATGGCATAAATGGATCAATGGATAAATTCAAGATTCTTATCAATGATTTTGAATTTATAAATGTGGAGAATGCAGCTAGGATTATTGATTGGGATACAGTTCCGGTGGTGGAAATATAAATGTTTTTGTTAGAATTGTTGATAGGGTTGTATGTTTACTGACCTAAAAATAATAAAAGACATTAAGTGATACTCGTAACCAGAGATGATATTGAAAGATGGGCAAGTAGCTTTGAAGCTAAAGGAGAGTTACCTCATCTGGTAGCAAGGTTGGTATATACTACTACTCCCAATAATACGGAAATTAGGTTTCCTTCAGGGAGTGCTGTTTTCTTATCTGGTTGGGATGGAGTTGTAAATTGTAAAGAAGACACAAGGTTTATTCCAAAGGGTGTTACATGTATTGAAATCGGAACTGATAAAAACCCCAAAAGTAAGTCTGATAAGGATTTCATTAAAAGAAAAGAAGATTCATTAGGTTTTAATCAAATAGAAACAACATACATTTTTATTACACCTTATATCTGGAAAGGAAAGTGTGATTGGATCAAAGATAAACAAGCACTAGGCATTTGGAAAGAGGTGAAAGTTTATGATGGGATTGATCTGGAACAATGGCTGGAAATCTCATTGCCTACTTCTAAATGGTTCGCTTCTAAGATCAACAAATATCCTTCGAGCGGTTTTCTACTCTTAGAAGAGTATTGGGAGGAATGGTCTACCGGTCCGAATGGTTTGAAATTGAGTCCAGAGCTTGTAATTGCCGGAAGAAAAATGGAGGCTTCTTTGTTAATGGACACATTTAAGGAAACAGGGAATGTGCATGCGATAAGGGCGTCTACAAGAAGTGAAGCTATAGCTTTTATTGCTGCTGTTGCGAAATTACTCAATGAAAGTGATTCTGAAAGATTTTTATCAAAAACGATAGTTATAGATAATATGGATAATTTCCGTATGATTTCTAACAATAATATAGACTCTTTAAATCTGATTGCTGATTTTGATGATATGGGGGTAATTCATTATGCAGCATCAAAAGGACACCAAATATTGATTCCTCTAAACCCTGAGGATGATATTAACAAAGATGCTATTGCATTACCTACATTAGATAGAGAAGGACTTATAGACGCGTTAGTTGCGATCGGGAAAACTGAAGATCAAGCGAGAAAATATTCAATAGAATCAGGAAGAAATATTACAATTCTGAAGAAGCTGTTGGGATTTATTGATTGCAAATCAGATTGGTATGAAAAAAAAAATATTCATGAAATCCTCCCGATACTACTAGTGGGCAGATGGAATGAGAATTTTGAAGGAGATATAGAGCTGGTTGAGATATTATCTGGACAAAAATATGATGATTACCTTGTAACTTTGAATAGATGGGAACGATCTGAGAATGCTCCATTAATGCGTGTTGGCAATATATGGCGGTTAACCTCTCCTTTAGATCTGTGGACAAGCATATCAAGATATCTAACGAGTGAAGATTTGAATAAACTGAAGGATTGTTTTATGCAGGCTTTATCTGGGGGCAATCCGTTTATTGATTCTGATGAACAATTCAAAACGTCAATCTTCTTTCAACAGAAGAGAAAGTATTCCAATTGGTTGAGAGAAGGGTTAACGCAATCACTTATAATGGTTGGATTGCGAGGAGATTCATTGAAATTATATTACGCTCAAAATTGGGTAGATGAAATAGTTCATGACTTACTTTTCGAAGCTTCACCAGAGTTGTGGATTTCTTTAAATAAAGATCTTCCATTGATTGCTGAAGCATCACCCAAAAGCTTTTTAAATGCTGTTGAACATTCTCTCGAAAAAGAGAATCCTGAGTTACAGGAAATGTTTAAGGAAGAGAAGACTTTATTTGATTCGAACTATCATTACACGGGTTTATTATGGGCACTTGAAGGTTTGGCTTGGTTCAAGGAGCATTTGGGGCGGGTTACTTTGATTCTTTTAAAACTAGACAGGGTGGTTTCTGAACTGAAGTGGGTGAACAGTCCGCTGAACAGTTTAGTAGAAATATTTAAACCGTGGCATTTTCAAACTCTCTGCACATTTGAAGAACGGATGTGTATTTTACAACATATCACGTCCAAAGAACCAGATTCTGGCTGGCGCTTATTGATGAAATTGCTCCCTCAGGAACATGAAGTTGCACACCCCACACACAAGACACGCTGGCGAATATTCGATCTTAATACAAATATGAGTTATTCCCAACAGGAGAGATGGGATACATATTCTTTTATAATAAATTTTCTTTTTAATGTTTTTGACGGTGATGAAATTAAACTTGGTGCGCTGATAGAGAGATCGGTGGAGTTGCCAGTAAATTTAAGAAAGAAAGTATTTGATTTTGTTGAAAAGAACGTTACAGAAATAAAACAGATAGAATATATAATTTGGAACACAATTAGAGAGATTTTACATCATCATCGCTCATACCCTGATGCAAAGTGGTCTTTACCGGAAACCGAATTGAATTTATGGGAAAAGTTATATAATCAAACAGAACCGGTTGATGTTGTTATCAAATACAAATGGTTGTTTGACAGTGTATGGCCTAAATATACGGAAGGGCATAAAAGAATTGAATCCGACAATCTTTATCACGAGAGAAACAAGAACATTAGAGCAACTGCTGCAGGTGAATGGATTGATCAATTAGGATTAAATAATACTATTGCCCTACGAAAGGTTGTAAAAGAACCGCAGTTGCTTGGGGATGTATTGTCTGAAGTCATCAAAGAAAAAGATGAAATACTGGCTATTTGTGAATGTTTGAAATTTGATCATGAAGCTGATTTTTCCTTTATCCAGGCTTTTATCCGTGCAAAATCTCTTAAAGAGGGTATTGGCTGGGTAAAGGAGATGGTTCACATATTGGAAAAGAATGGATACGACGCGAAAGCAATCTCTAATTTGCTTGTTTCTGTTGGCCCTAGTAAAGAAATTTGGACATATGTAGATTCTTTAAGTGAAGATCAGCAAGAAGCTTATTGGAAAAACGAGCACCTCTACTTGTTTGTTGAAACATCCCACGATGCCATTGATATGATCAACAAGCTACACAGATATGGGCGATTTTTTTCTGCTATTGAACTGTGTAGTCGTTCAGTTGATACTCTGCCAACCGATCTTCTTTTGAAAGTGTTATGGAGAGCCAGTATTGAGGATTCCAATGAAGATGTAAGATTAGATAATTATGTAATCGGTTCAATTTTTGATGAACTATACAAAAGGGACAATTTGGATGTTTCATTGATGAAGAAGATTGAGTGGAATTACATATCCTTCCTTGATTCACATTCGATTAGAAAACCAAAATATTTAGAAAATGAATTGGCAGAAAATCCATCTTTCTTCATCGAAGTTATCAAGTGGATTTATTTTTCTGACGATAGGGATAAATATTACAAAGAAAAAGAGGGTGTTTCAGAAGAGAAAATTCAGCTTATAGCAAGACACTCGAAATTACTTTTGGATACTTGGCAGAAAATTCCCGGGTTACAAGATGATTATTCTATTGATGAAGGTTTCTTGAAAGGGTGGATTGAAACTGTCAGAGAGTTAGCTACAGAAGCCGGCAGACAAGAGGTGGCCGATATGGAAATTGGTAGATTATTGGCCAGATATCCTGAGGATGTAGATAAGTGGCCCCAGGAATCGATATTTAGAATCATTGAAGATTTACATTCTGAGGAGTTAAACCGGCATTA
>JAAYKB010000061.1 GCA_012522615.1 Clostridiales bacterium | reverse complement strand
TTACCGCCACACCCCCTAACCCCTACAAGTTCAGGCAATTCAATTATTCATTATTCATCAGCGCAAGCGGCTTCATTCTTCATTATTCATTACAAAAATCCTGTCTGATGAATTAATAATGAATATTAAATAATGAAAAATGAAGAATACAAAAATCCCGCCGAATAAATTTGACAGGATTTTTGTCCTGCTAATCCCCCCCCGCCGCGCCCACAATCCGAGCCCCTAGATTCCTAGCTCCTAATTCCTAACGCCTAGCATTGTAAACAATTACCAAATATCACCACAAAACTTTATGCAAAAGGTAGAACGTGGGAAAAAATAAAAAAATTCTCAAAAAGGTTATTGACAATGCAACAAAAGTGTGCTATCATAGCATCGCAGGCGAAACAAGAGAGGAGGGAAACACACAAAAATTCGCGCCCCTTGCCTGCACCCCAATGTCCGGGCGATAGGATTCAGCCGAAAGGGGGAGTGAGCGGCCGATTCCGCGTCCGACCGGAAAATTATCAGGGCAACCCGCCGTGAAAGCTGTTGAAGCAGGTTCGGTATTCTGTTATACTGTATTAAAATAACATTCTTGATAAGCCCCGAGGGGGAATCGGAGCGGAATGTTACAGAAAAGAAATCAAATTAAAAGGGGAGTTCCCGATGATTAGGGTTTCGCTTTTGGCATACACCCCCCAGCCCGAACATACCGTTGCCGCGGCGGCAAAGCTGTGCTATTCGCCCTCTTCGATTGAGGATTTGCGGCAGGGATTGACCGACGAAAAGGCGGCGTCCTTTGTGGATATGCTTTCCGAAATCGGCCACGAAAGCCCGATTGAGCACGCGGTCTTCACCTTCGGGATTGAAGGGGTATCCCGTTCGCTGCTTGCCCAGCTGACGCGCCACAGGATTGCTTCATACAGCGTCCAGAGCCAGCGCTATGTCAGCGAAAACAGCTTTGAATATGTCATTCCGCCTGAAATCGAAGCAATCCCGCAGGCGCGCGAGATTTTCGTAAAGGCCATGGAACAGGACAGGGAGCAGTATGAACAGCTTTCCGAGATACTGAAGAAAAAGCACAAGGCCGAGCTTATGGACGAGGGCATGGACGAGAAATCGGCCGAGCGGGCCGCCGAGAAAAAGGCGATCGAGGACGCGCGCTTTGTCCTCCCCAACGCCTGCACAACAAAGATGATTGTGACCATGAATGCGCGCAGCCTTCAGAACCTCTTTGCCCACCGCTGCTGCAACCGCGCGCAATGGGAGATTCGGGAGCTTGCGGAAAAAATGCTGGTTCTCTGCTTGCAGGCGGCGCCCCACCTGTTCAAGCGTTCCGGGCCGCCCTGCATACGCGGCGGATGCCCCGAGGGCAAGATGACCTGCGGTAAAATATCCGAGGTAAGAATCCGCTACAAGTCGCTGTTAAAAGGCGAGTAACCCATATCACGCTTGAAGGGAATGGTCATATAAATGGCACGGCTGGTTGTGATTGACGGACTGGACGGCAGCGGCAAAACCACTCAGTTTGAGCGGCTGGGCGAGTATCTTTCCTCGCAAGGGACAAGCTATAGACAGATTTGCTTTCCCGATTACCGGGAGCCGTCGTCCGCACTTGTAAAGATGTACCTTGCCGGAGATTTCGGGGGTTCCCCCGACTCGGTAAATGCCTATGCGGCGTCCTCCTTTTACGCGGTCGACAGGTATGCAAGCTATAAGCGGTTTTGGGAGAAGGATTATCAAAGCGGCATGCTGATTCTGGCGGCGCGCTACACAACCTCCAACGCCATCCACCAGATGTCCAAGCTGCCGCGCGGGGAATGGGACGGCTATCTTGACTGGCTGGAGCATTATGAGTATGACCTGCTCGGACTGCCGCGCCCCGACAGGGTGGCGTTTCTCGATATGCCCCCCGAGGTTTCCCAGCTTCTGATGACGCGGCGGTATGACGGGGACGAAAAGCAAAAGGATATCCACGAGCGCGACGAGCAATATCTCAAAAGGTGCAGGGAATCCGCCCTTTACGCGGCCGAAAAACTGGGATGGGATGTTGTCAGGTGCGCGGTTGACGGCAAGCCCCTGCCCGAGAACCGGATCACACAGAGCCTGATCAAGCTGCTCTGATAAAAAATCACAGAGGATGTAACTCCATGTCAAAAAAACCGATTAACCTCGAATTCAGAGAACCGACCATTGCCGACGCAGAGTGGGCGTCCCCTCTGCTTAAAAGCACCGGCATGAAGATATGCGAATTCTCATTCACGACAATATGGATGTGGAGGAAGTATTATAACAACCAGATTGCCAGATACGGCGATACCGTTTTCATCCGCTCCGGCGACGTCGAGCCCTATTATCTGCCTCCCGTGGGCGAGGACTTAAAACGGAATATTGAAATCCTGCGTGAGTACCAGCATGAGCGCGGTGAGTTCCTGTCAATTTTCGGAGCCGACGCGGAGATGAAGGAGCGCATTGAACAATGGTTTCCGGATGTTTTTGAATGGCAGCCGTCGGAAGGCGACTATGATTATCTGTATAATTCGGAGGACCTCGCCACCCTGGCCGGCAGGAAGTATCACAGCAAGCGCAACCACATTGCCGCCTTTGACGCCCGGTACAACTGGAGCTACGAGCCGATTGATTCGCACAATGCCGACGAGGTTTTTAATATGGTCACCGAATGGTGCAGGGAGCGGGGGAACTGCAGCGACCCGGGTCTGCGCAACGAACGGCGGTCGATAGGCGAGGCGCTTGACCATATGGACGAGCTCTCGCTGTCCGGCGGGCTGGTCCGTGTTGACGGAAGGGTGGTTGCGATGACGATGGGCTCGCCCATAAACGATTCGGTTTTCGACGTCCATTCCGAAAAGGCCCTTGCCGATTTCAACGGGGCATATGCCGTCATCAACAGGGAATTTGCCAAGGAGCTCGCCCCTAAATACCCCTTGATAAACCGCGAAAACGATATGGGCATCGAGGGATTAAGACGCGCAAAAAGGTCGTATAAACCGGTTCGGATTCTTGAAAAATATCTTGCTACCGAAAAAGTGTAGGCATACGGGGTGATAAGATGCCGTTTCAATATGCCGATGCCGATATGATTCCGGAACTCCGGAGGATATGGGCGGACGCCTTTCCCCAAGACGGGGCGGAAGAGATTGAATCTTTTATATCCCATGCCATGGGCCGTTATAAGTGCGCGGTCTGGACCCAAGACGGCAATCCCGTATCAATGACCTTTTTGCTTCCGGCCGTTCTCGAATCGGTATCGGCGGGCAGCCTGCGACTTGTCTATATCTATGCGGCCGCCACCCTCTCGGAACACAGGGGGCAGGGGATATTCGGCAGACTGCTGACGCAGGTGCATGAAAGGCTTAACGCCGAGGGAACAGACGCATGCTTCTTGCACCCCGCAAGCCAAGGACTGTTCGATTATTACGGGCGGTACGGATACCAACCCTTCTTTCGGGTGGTTACGGAGAATTACCCCGGCGGCTTTGCAGCCCGAACCAAGGCAAAAAACGAGAACCATATATCGTATAATATCGCCGATAAAAGAAACCTCTTGTTAAAAGACCACCCGGCATGGGTACGCTGGGGTGACGACCTTGTAAACATGGCCGCCGGAAACGCGGTCGGTTCGGGCGGCGCGGTTGTCGTAAACGACGGCGGCATGGCGATATGCGAGCCGGCAGGCGATAAGCTGTTTGTCCGCGAATGGCTGTGCGGTTCGGGATATGAGGACGGGCTGATGGCCGAGGTATCAGAACGGTTTCCGGGCCGCGATGTCATCCTCAGAAGACCGGCAAAAGAAAATGAAGCTACAAAAAGCGAGTATTTCGGCATGATTTATCCCCTTAACCGGAAGATTGCCGAGAGGCTTAAAACAACAGGTGACGATATTCCTTACATGGGTCTCGCATTTGATTAACAGTAGTTACGATTTTGAACATCGTATTTTTCAAAACTTTTTATGGGAGTTATGTTTATGATAGCAGTCTTTCTCGCAAACGGATTTGAAGAGATTGAAGCGCTGGCAGTTGTAGACATCCTTCGCCGCGCCGAGCTTGATGTTGTCACAATCGGAGTCGGCGGACGGACAATACGCGGAGCCCACGGCATTGTTGTTGAGGCCGATATCGAGGATACAAAGGCGTCTGACGATGGGCTTGAGGCGGTGGTTCTGCCCGGCGGCATGCCCGGGACCTTGAATCTTGAAAAATCACCGATTGTGCAGAGCTTTCTTGACGCCGCAATCGAAAAAGGACTTCTTATCTGCGCGATATGTGCCGCCCCCTCCATTCTCGGGCATCGGGGTATGCTTGACGGCAGGAAGGCGGTCTGTTTTCCGGGATATGAGGACGAGCTTAAAGGAGCCACCATTGTGTCCTCGCCTGTTGTCCGGGACGGAAGGTTTATTACCGCAAAGGGCGCGGGCGTCGCAATCCGGTTTGCGTTATCTATTGTCGCCGAGCTTGTGTCGCAGGAACGCGCGGACAAGATTAAGGATTCAATGCAGTGCTGCTAGGCAAATAACAGTATTACCGGCTTTGAGGCGTGGAAAGGGATAGCCGTTTTATGAGAGAGGATATAAGACCGATCAAGGCAAGGCTTCGCGAGTATTATAAAAATTTAAGGCAGCAGCTTTCACAGGAGCGGAAAGCCGAGCTTGACCGCGAGATAATCCGGCGGGTAACAGGTCTTTGGCAATACGGTAAAAGCCGACTGCTTCTTACCTATGTCTCCACAAAAACAGAGATTGATACCCTCCCTCTGATTGACATGGCGCTGGCCGAGGGAAAGACCGTCGCCGTGCCGAGATGCGTTGAAGGCACCCGCAATATTGAGTTTTACCGCATCAGCAGTATAAGCGAGCTGTCACCCGGAACCTTCGGGGTTCTTGAACCCGACCCCGAGGTATGCAAGAAGGTGATAAATTTCACAAACAGCTTGTGCCTTGTGCCGGCTTTGTGCTATGATTGGAAAGGGTATCGTCTGGGTTACGGGAAAGGTTATTACGATCGGTTTCTTGAAGACTATAACGGTACCATCGTGGGTATCGCATACAGTAACTGTGTGCGCCCGAGCCTGCCGCACGGACGCTTTGACCGTCCTGTCGAGCTTATCGTAACCGACAGCTTTTTGCGGCGCACCTCCCGAAGATGACGGGTTGAACCTGACGGCGGAAAGGAAGGAAACTCTTTATGCCTGATGATATTGACAAGATTCTCAATGATATTGAGGCTGAAAAGCAGGCGAAAATTCATAAGGAGGATACCGAAAGACAGCTTTTTACGGTTGACGAGCAGACTGCAAAAAAGCTCAGCGAAGAGCGTAAAAACAAGGTGTCCGAATTTAAGCTGCAGCTCGATATTGATGATGAAATAGCCGATGATATTTCCGAGGACAGCGGAGAGGGCGAGAACACGCCCGACCATGCCGCAAGTCAGGATAACCCTGCGGTCGGGGTGCAGCCCGAAGGCTTGATATCCGAAAAAACAGAGGCGGATAGCCAAAGCAAACCCAAAAAGCAAAAATCAGGCGTTGCCGGATGTATCCGCGGGGTGATTTATGCCATTATCGTACTTGCCGTCTCGGGTTTTCTGGCATATTACCTCATTGTCGGGGCGCTTGACATGACCGGCCTTTTCCGTTCCGACATAAAGGTGCCCGTTACGCTGACATCTGAACAGGCCAAGGATATTTCCCAAGTGGCCAAGGAGCTCAAGAAAGCCGGGGTTATCGAGCAGCCGTTCATGTTTGAGCTGTACTGCAAATTAACGGGCGCCGCCGACAATATTAAACCGCAGGATGAGGCCTCGCTGTCGCCCGATATGGGTTACAGAGAGATTATAAACATACTGAGGATAACAGAGCGCAAAACGGTAAAGGTCATGTTCCCGGAAGGGAGCACGATCGATGAGATTGCAAAAAAGCTTGAAAAAAATGACGTCTGTTCGGCCACCGAGTTTTTGCTGTCGCTGGACAATGATGAATTTGACTATGATTTCCTGAAAGAGATTCCCGAGGGCGAAGCCTACAAGGGACGTTACCGCAAATATGAAGGATATATTTTCCCGGACAGCTATGAATTTTATGTCGGTAGCTCCGGAAAAGCGGTAGTCAGAAAGTTTTTTGACGCCTTTAATAACCGGGTGGACGCCACCTTAAGAGCCAAGATTAAGGCCAAGGACATGACCCTGAACGATACGATTATACTGGCTTCAATAATTCAGTGGGAGGCAGCCAAGACCAAGGATATGTACGGCGTATCCCGCGTGATTCATAACAGACTGAACAACCCGAATCTTTTTCCAAAGCTCGAGTGCGATTCGACCCAGAGGTATGTTGATCTGATAACCCCGCCGGTAGGCGGTCAAAGGGTTGAGAATCTTGATTATGATACCTATAAGCGCAAGGGGCTGCCGATCGGGCCCATCAACAATCCCGGCCTTGAGGCTATCAAGGCGGCAATAGACCCTTCGGACGACTCTTCATTAAAGAACTGTTACTTTTTCGCCACCAACATGAAAACCGGTGAAACTCATTTCTCAAAAACCCTCGCCGAGCATGAAGCGTGGTGTAGAAGGAACAATATCGGAATCTATGCCGATAATGGTTAGATTCCGTAAAAAAGCCCGGAAGGGCAGGCGGCTTGCTCCGTCCGGGCTTTGAAAACACTATTTACCATTCGATTCCTTTACGCGCTCCGATACCCTTTTGGTAGGGATGCTTTGCACAGCGTATCTCACTGATATAATCGGCGGCGTTTATCAACTCCTCGGGCGGGTTGCGCCCGGTAATCACCATCTCAAGCCCCGAAGGGCGGTTTTTGATAAATTCCAGCAGGCTTGCCAGTTCGATAAAGGACTCGGTGACTGCCGAGACCGCTTCGTCCAATAGTATAAAATCAAATTCCGAAGACAGGTTTTTAATTTTTTCTAGCAAGCCTGTATAAAACTCCCTTGCTGTCCGGCGCTCGTCTTCCGACATGGCAAAGGTGAATTTGACATCTTTCAAAAACGGAAAAATGCGCACCATTTCAAGACCGGATAGTATCAAAAGCTCTCCGGAATCGCCTGACTTTAAAAACTGGGCTATACCGACCCGAAGTCCCCTCCCGGCGGCACGTACAGCCAATCCTATTGCCGCCGTTGTTTTCCCTTTCCCGTCGCCACAGTATAGATGTACCAAACCGCGCTCCATACGAATCTCCTCTATTTAACGACAAAATCTGCATTTTATTTCTGTTTATGCTATAAAAATCAGTATATCATCAAGGATTAAAAATGGCAATTTAATAACATAATTATTATAAAATTCATTGTAAATAAAAACAGCCGGAATGCTACAATTAGGGTTGGAATTTTGAAAAATAAGTGATATAATAGAAATGTTAGATTTCTAGAGGAGTGGGTCGATTGGAAAAATTTCAAATCTGCGGCGGTAAGCGTCTATCCGGCGAAGTGGAAATAAGCGGAGCAAAAAACGCAGCCGTAGCGATTCTTCCTGCTACAGTACTTGTTGACGGTGTTTGCCGTCTTGAAAATATACCGAACATTTCCGATGTATCGACAACCTTAAAAATCCTTAAGTCCTTAGGCTCACAGATTCGCTATATAAATAAAAATACCGTTGAAATCGATAACAGCTCTTTGAGAATCCACACCGTACCCCACGATCTCGCAAGACATATGCGGGCGTCATATTATTTTATCGGCGCTTTGCTCGGGCGCTTCGGGATTGCAAGGGTTTCCATGCCGGGAGGATGCAATTTCGGAGTTCGTCCCATCGACCAGCATCTTAAGGCCTTTACATCCCTCGGAGCTTCGGTCTCTCCGATGGAAAGCGGTATGATAGAGGTTGTTGCCAATCGCTTGGTCGGAAACTCTATCTATCTGGATATCGTGTCTGTCGGAGCCACCGTAAACGCTATACTTGCCGCCGTAAAATCACGCGGCTTGACCATTATCGAAAACGCAGCGAAGGAACCGCATATTGTCGACCTAGCAAACTTCCTGAACTCGGCCGGAGCCGATATACGCGGGGCGGGAACCGATGTTATCAAGGTCTGCGGCGTAGATCTGCTCCATGCAACCACATATTCGATAATTCCGGATCAAATTGAAGCCGGAACCTATATGGCTGCCGCCGCCGCTACCGGCGGGGATATTATTATCCACAATGTGATTCCCAAGCATCTGGAGTCTGTCACCGCAAAGATGCAGGAAATGGGGGTTGTCATAGAAGAATATGACGATTCGCTTCGTGTTTACAGATCGGGTCAGCTGATTCACTGCAATGTCAAGACCATGCCCCATCCCGGGTTCCCCACAGATATGCAGCCTCAGATTTCAGTCCTTCTATCGATGGCGGACGGAGCGAGCATTCTGACCGAAAGTGTTTGGGATAACCGCTTCCGTTATGTGGACGAACTGCGCCGTATGGGTGTTCAGGTACAGGTGGACGGCAAGGTCGCGGTATTTCAGGGGATCGATTTTCTTACCGGCGCGCCTGTTAAGGCAACCGATCTCAGGGGCGGAATTGCGATGGTGATTGCCGGCCTTGCCGCTCGGGGCGTTACGGATATTGAGGAAATACATCATATTGAACGCGGTTACGAGGATATAGTCGATAAACTAGCCAATCTGGGAGCCGATATACGCAGAATTGTGGTACCAAATAATCTGGTAAGCCATGCCCTTTAGGGTATTGATTTTTCATAAAACTTGAGTCAATCGCGAAGATTATAAAACAGATTATATGGACTGTTGCAGAGATAATCGGTTGCAACAGTCTTTTTTGCTAAAAAGGGAGGAACTTCAATGGCGCGGTTTTGCCCGCTTTTCAGCGGCAGCAGCGGGAATTGTACATATATAGGAACCTCGGCGGGCGGGATACTTATCGATGCGGGAGTGAGCGCCCGGCGGATTGAAAATGCCCTGTTGGAGAGAGATATAAACCCTTCTTCAATTGCTGCGATTTTTGTAACGCATGAGCATTCGGATCATATATCCGGCCTTCGCGTTCTGGTTAAAAAATACGGATACAAGGTATATGCTTCCGAGGGAACGATAGCCGCCATTATCGGCAGCGGGATGGCTATTCAGGAAAATGGGCTTGACGTAATATCAGCCAGTGGGATTGCGGCAGCCGATTTGATGGTTACGGGCTTTCATACCTCTCATGACAGCCGCGAAAGTATGGGGTTTCGTATTCAAACGGGTGACGGAAGAACCATAGCCGTTGCAACCGATACCGGATGTATGACGGACGAGGTACGAAGCGCCCTGTGCGGATGTGATCTTGCTCTTATAGAATCAAACCATGATGTTCAGATGCTGAAAAGCGGAAATTATCCTTATTTTCTTAAAAATCGAATACTTTGCGACACCGGCCATCTGTCAAACGATTGCTGTGCCGCCGAGTTGCCGAATCTGGCGAGCGAAGGTATGACGCGATTTTTCTTGGGGCATCTCAGCAGGGAAAACAATCTGCCGGAGCTGGCGTACAGCACAGCGTTAAGGGCGCTTTGTAATGCCGGATTTGTTCAAAATCGGGACTTTATCCTTTCAATTGCGCCGAGAACCGCAACCGAACCGGTAACCGTATTCTAGCATAAAACTTCCCGATGGCTGAAAGGGATGAAACATATTGAGAAATGTCACCGTCGCTTGCGTCGGAAAGCTGAAAGAAGCCTATCTGCGCGACGCCTGCATGGAGTATCAAAAACGGCTTGGGGGTTTTTGCAGGCTTTCGATTGCAGAGGTCGATGAGAAACGGCTTCCGGAAAGGCCGTCTCAGGCGGAAATTGATAACGGAATAGCCGCCGAGGGGCGCAGACTGCTTGAAAAGACCCCGCCCGGCAGTATTCGTGTTGCCTTGTGTATTGAGGGGAAAATGATGTCGTCCCAAAAGCTCGCACAATATCTGGACGGGCTGGCATTGGCCGGTCGGGGGGATGTCACTTTCTATATCGGCGGGTCATGGGGTCTTTCCGAAGAGGTTAAGACTTCCTCGGACCTTAGGCTGTCCATGTCGCCCATGACCTTTCCGCATCAGCTTGCAAGGGTCATGCTGCTGGAGCAGATTTATCGCGCTTTCCAGATATCCTCCGGAGGAAAATATCACAAATAAAAAAATGATTATGTAATGCTGGACAAACCGCTGTAAAGGGGGTCGCTTGGTGGTTAAGCGCAGTATTTTGGAGCGGGTATTGGCGTTTATATATCCGGAACGGTGCTGTTGCTGCGGGAAACCGGTTGCCTGCGGCAGTGTTGTCTGTGAAGCCTGCCGCCCCGAATTGCATAGAATTACCCCACCGGTATGTCCCATGTGTGGGAGGGGGGACGGAGAATGCGGCTGCGGAAGACATAAAAGGCATACCGATCGCTGTGTTGCCCCGTTTTATTACAGCGGGGCGGCAAAATCTGCGTTGCACAGGCTTAAATTCGGCGGTAAGGAATATGTCGCCGAGATGTTCGCGCTTGCTATGGAGCAGACGGTGATAAGAGAATATCGAACCGTAAAATTCGACTGTGTGACTGCCGTGCCGCTTAGCCTATCGGTACAAAAAGCGAGAAAATACAACCAGAGTGTTTTGCTGGCAAAACGGCTGTCAAGCCTTTTAGGGATTACATATCGTGATTTGCTTATAAAGCAGTGTGAAACAATCCCTCAGCGTGAACTGCCCGCCTTTCGCAGAAGCGGCAATGTTCTCGGGGTTTTTGATGTGGCGTTACAGGATATAGAAAGTATGGAATCAGGCTTTAATGTATTGCTGGTCGATGATACCGTAACCACGGGGGCGACGCTTGATGAATGTGCAAAAATGCTGAAGCTTTACGGCGCAAAATATGTATACGCGGTGACTGCCACAGCTTCCCGCTTGCCAGACGATTCATGATATTATATACTTAAGTGTAGCGAATATCCTGTCGGAATATACCATAACAGCAATTAAGTCTTAAAGAACGGAGGTCGTCTATGCCTGGTATCAGCCTTGGTATCGATTTGGGCACTGCCAATGTTACGATATATGTTCCGGGACAGGGAGTGCTGCTGCGTGAACCCTCTGTTATTGCAGTGGATAAACAGACCGAGCAGATGATTGCCTGTGGACAGGATGCGTATACTATGCTTGGGAGGACTCCCGATTCCATATATGCCGTTCGCCCCCTTTCAAGAGGTGTTATTTCCGAATACGATTATGCCGAGCAGATGCTGCGTGCCTTCGTCAGGCGGGTGTGTGCCTATAAGGTGATAAAACCGAGAGCTGCTGTCAGTATACCGTCAAGCATAACCGAGGTTGAACAGCGTTCGGTGGTTCAGGCTGTTCTGGCATCGGGTACCCGCCGTGTAATACTGATTGAGGAATCGGTGGCTTCTGCCATCGGGGCTGGTATTTCAATAGAACAACCCCATGGCTCGATGGTAGTAAATATCGGTGCCGGTACAACCGATATTGCCGGGCTGTCATTAAATGGCATCGCATCCTCTCTTTCTGTCCGCGTAGGCGGCAATGATTTGGATGAAGCCATATTGAGGTATTTACATAACCGTTATAATCATATTATCGGGCTTTTGACGGCGGAGCAGGTTAAAATATCAATAGGCTGCGCGTTGCCGACAAGGTTTGACAGGAAGGTTGATGTCAAAGGGCGTAATGCGGTAAGCGGGCTCCCCTGCATCCAGACGGTTAGTTCTTCAGAAATTTATGAAGCAATCAGTGACCCAATCCGGGAAATCCTCTCTGCAATTCAGCAGGTGCTTGAAACAACGTCTCCCGAGCTTGCCGGCGATATTATGTCGGAGGGGATATGTCTGGTCGGCGGCGGCGCCATGCTTAACGGGATGGCGGAAGCCATTACCAGATTTACCGGGGTCGACTGCTACGTTGCGGAAAACCCTATGGATTGTGTTGCGGTCGGCACGGGAAAATCGCTTAAATATATTGGGATGATGTTTACAGGCGCCTACGATATCGGGCAGTTCAGCTTTCCGCTGTCAGACTCGGCGAATCTTTAAAGGATATAGGACACAGATAAAAAGGGGCGTTTTTCGGCGCTCTTTTTTCTATGTCGATTATTCGGAGTTTTATCTGGTATTCATCCTTGTGCGCATACGGATTAAACGGTGTATCTTCCGGATTTGTTATCAATATTTTTTGTTATGTCTGATTTAAGGCTTCGGATATTTATGATATAATATATCAGTATTAAAGGGGGTTCCAGAAGATGGAAATAGAAAGAAAGTTCTTAATCGACAGGTTTCCCTGTGAACTGCCGCTTTTGGAGGAAGCTGTGGTCTATCAGGGATATATTTCGGTGAATCCGATTGTCAGGATTCGCAGCATGAAGAGTGAAAATCAAGAAAAATATATTCTCTGTTTTAAAGGCAGCGGTACCCTGGCAAGGCAGGAAACCGAAATCGAGATATCAAAGGAGGTTTTCGACCAACTGAAAAACCTGCTTCAGGCGCCGATGATACGCAAGGATTATAAAGTGTATGGGCTTCCCGACGGCATGAAGCTTGAGTGCAGTCTTGTGGATAAGGGTGAACCTACCGAGTTTATGTTTGCGGAAATTGAGTTTGATACGATTGAACAGGCGCTGAGTTATAGACCGCCGGCATTTCTGGAGCGAGAGGTAACCCAGGACAGATCATACGGTATGGCGGCATACTGGGTTAAAAAATTAAAATTTTATAAAACATTAGAATAAACCGCGAATATCTGCAGAAAATATTGCTGGGTTTCTGACATTATTTACACAGGGAGGAATGGTCGAATGGACTATAACGGGAAAAAGCCAAAGCAAAATAAGCAGAATAAGAACCAGCAAAATGTTCAAAACTGTAACCAGAACCAGTGCAACAACGACAACAATCAGAACAACCGCGCCAAAAACAATAAGCAGCAGGACAAAACATTCTGATACAAATACGTGACGCAGAGCAACTGCCGGCAATAAGTCGGCGGTTGTTTTGCATTTCAACATCGAAACGGATATTAATTTATCTCTCCCTCTTTTATTTCGCGCAGTAACATGCTAAAATTAGATAAAAAGAAACTGGATAGGGAGGAATACCCGTGAACAGTAAAATTAAGGATAAGAACACCGACTTTTTATTTAAGGCAATTTTACATCTCAAAACGATAGATGAATGCTATAGTTTTTTTGAGGATTTGTGTACCGTTGCGGAGATTAAAGCAATGTCGCAGCGTATAGTAGTGGCAAAAATGCTGAGCGATAAAAAGGTATACAGCGATATTGTTGCTGCGACCGGAGCATCTACCGCTACAATCAGCAGGGTGAACCGCTCACTGATTTATGGATGCGACGCATATAATATGATTTTTTCACGTATGGAACAGGAGAAAACAGAGGGATGAGGGGATATGCTGCCTTTGCCGCGTTTTATGACCGACTGATGAAAGAAATTGATTACGCGGCTCTTGCGGATTATCTTCTCAGACTTTTTGAACTTTACTCTCCCGAAAAGAAGCCTGAAACACTGCTTGATTTGGCCTGCGGTTCGGGCAGTCTTACTATTGAGCTTGCAGTGCGCGGTATTGATATGATTGGGGTTGACGGCTCCGCCGATATGCTCATGAAGGCGACTGAAAAAGCCGACAAGGCAGGTATGCCGCTGATGCTTTTATGTCAGGATATGCGTAAGCTTGATTTATACGGAACGGTAAACGGCGCGGTCTGTGTTCTTGACAGCTTGAACCATCTTTGCCGCACAAGCGAGTTGTTCGAGGTTTTTAAAAGGCTGTTTTTGTTCATCGAACCGGGCGGATTGCTGATCTTTGATGTAAATACCATCTATAAGCACCGATATGTGCTTGGAAATAATTCTTTCGTATTTGAGGAGAAGGATTTCCTCTGTATATGGCGTAACCGGCTTATCGGCAGTACCGCAGAGGTCGATATACAGCTTGATTTTTTTGTTGAGCAAGACGGTTGTTATACCCGTTTGACCGATAATTTGCGGGAACGTGCATACGCCGCGAGAACCCTTAACCATCTTTTGTCGGACGCCGGATTTGAAGTGCTGGCGGTGTACGACGATATGTCAATCAAACCGGTTAAGCGGGACAGTGAACGCATGGTCTATGTTGCAAGAAGAAGGTAAGGAAAGGTTAATAATAGAATGGATGAAAAAGGCAGGATTATCCGTTGCATTACAAAGGATGCGACCGCCGTTGCCATAGTGATGGATTCAACCGCGATTGTTGCAAGGGCTGAGCAGATACACAAAACATCGGCGGTAATTACAGCCGCTCTTGGGAGGGCTCTTACCGCCGCGTCAATGATGGGCATTATGCTGAAAGGTAAGGATCACAGTATTACGATAAAGATTAACGGCGGAGGCCCTGCAGGCACGATTATGGCGGTATCGGACAGCATGGGAAACCCGAGGGGATACGCGGTGAATCCGGTGGTTGAGCTTCCGCGGCGTGTGGACGGCAAGCTTGATGTGGGTTCGGCTGTCGGGAAAGACGGTCTGATTTATGTAATGCGTGATACCGGCGGTTCAGAGCCGTATATAGGATGCACGCCTTTAGTTACGGGCGAAATTGCCGAGGATATAACAAATTATTATGCGAACAGTGAACAGATACCGACTGTGTGCGCGCTTGGCGTACTTGTGAATCCGGATTTGACGGCCAAGGTGTCAGGCGGATTATTATTACAGCTGCTGCCGTTCTGTCCCGAAGAGGTGATAAACCGGGTTGAGAAAAATATTGCTTCACTGCCTTCAATGACCTCTATGCTGGACAGCGGGATGTCTATTAATGATATCGCTGATAAAGTCCTTGCAGGATTTGAGTATGAAATCATGGACGAATATGAGCCCGAATACCATTGCGGATGCTCAAAAGACAGGATTGCGCGCGCCTTCTCCACCATGCAGCCGGATGAGATTCGCAAGCTTCCGGATGAATCCGGGAATGCGGAGGTCATCTGCCATTTTTGTAACCGGGCATATAAGTTTTCAATCCATGATTTAGAGGAAATTATTAAAAGTTCAGGAAACTGATAATGAATGTCGGTTCAGCGTAATATAAGTAATAATTTTTTAAAAAAGATATTGTATTTACCGCGATGTTTTGCTATAATGAGCCCTGTTCCCCGAAAACGGGGGGCAGTTAGTTGGTGTTGATGGCGGTGAGGGTACACCCGTTCCCATTCCGAACACGGCAGTTAAGCTCATTTGCGCTGAAGATACTTGGCTGGAAGCGGCCCGGGAAAATAGGTAAATGCCAACACATAAAAGCAACCGGTCAAAAGGCCGGCCCAGATTGCTGATAAACCCGCCGGGAAACGGCGGGTTTTGCATATGAAAGCCTCAATTAAACAAGGCTTTGACTTCAAATAGAAAAAGAAGACCTCCAATGTTAAGATGGTACGGACTTGCCGACCGCACCGAAACAAAGGAGGAATTTAAAATGAATAATTTAATTATAAACTTTACGGGAGTTTTTTATCATCATGAGGATGACATCCGGAGCAGGATTCGCATCCGCCGCTGCATCCGACACATTCACCCTTCTTGGATTTTTTTCTTATATATCTGACCGCCAGCGCGAACAAGCCGATTATAATTATTGATATTATTATGGTCGCAAGATTCTGTGCAATCCATGCAAGCATATGTATTCCTCCTGTTATGACGTCGCCTTTTGTGGCGGCTTGATTTTTTTATTGCTATCGGGTCTGACTACAAGCCAGATAAGTATGAGTGCGGCGGCTATCGCCGCAATTGTTCCTGCCGAAACGGTATGACCGAGGAACAGCACCCTGCCGAACTGGTAAATAAGCAGCGAAATGATATAGGCAAGTGCGGTCTGATATCCGACAGCAATCAATGTCCATTTGACACTGCCCATTTCGCGGTGTATTGCTCCGATTGCCGCTACACAGGGGGCGCAAAGCATGTTGAAAACCATAAAAGCGTATGCGCTGACCATACTGAACATCCCTGCAACCGAAGCAAGCAGTGCCGGGGTGCTTTCCGCTCCTTCGGATACACCCAGCAGAACGCTTAGTGTGCTGACCACGTTTTCCTTGGCGGCCAGTCCGGTGACGGTCGCAACTGCCGCCCTCCAGTCGCCAAAGCCCAGCGGTGAGAACATTGGAGTGATAAAATGCCCGATACTTGCAAGAATGCTCTCGTCCTGATCCACCATTCGCAGGTTCCATCCGAAGTTGCTTAGAAACCAGATAAGTCCGCTGGCGACAAATATGACGGTACCCGCCTTGACAATAAAGGCTCTGCCCCTTTCCCATATATGCAAAAACAAGTTTTTGGCGGCGGGCATGTGATATTGCGGGAGCTCCATAACAAAGGGAGAGGGCTCTCCTGAAAACAGCGGTGTTTTCTTGAGGATAATGCCCGAAAGAATAACCATCAAAATGCCGAGAAAATACATCGAGGGTGCGACCCACCATGACGAGCCGGGAAACATTGCGCCGGCAATCAGCGCGATAATCGGCAGTTTGGCGCCGCAGGGTATAAATGTGGTAACCATGATGGTCATTTTTCGGTCTTTTTCGCTTTCAATGGTACGGCTTGCCATGATACCCGGCACGCCGCAGCCCGAGGATATCAGCATGGGGATAAAGGATTTTCCCGACAGTCCGAGCTTGCGGAAAATGCGGTCCATAATGAAGGCGACCCGCGCCATGTAGCCGCAGTCCTCGAGGAAGGAGAGGAAGAAAAAGAGTATCATCATTTGGGGAACAAACCCCAATACCGCCCCGACACCCCCGATGATGCCGTCGACTATCAGGCTTTGCAGCCATCCGGCGGCGCCGACAGACTCAAGCAGGCTTGATACGCCGCCCGTTATCCATGAACCGAAAAGGGTTTCGTTCATCCAGTCGGTGACAATGGTACCGACCGAGCTTACCGATATGTAATAGACAATGAACATCACCGCCGCGAATATCGGGAGGGCAAGCCAGCGGTTTGTTACAATCCGGTCGATTTTATCCGAAGCAGACAGCTTGTTTAAATTCCTCTGCAGGCTCTCGGCGGCAATCGAGGTAACCCGCTCATATCTTTCGTTTGTAATGATACTTTCGCTGTCGTCGTCCAGCTCGGCTTCGCACACCTTGATGAAATTCTCGATTTTATCCAAATCAGACTGTGAAAGCGCCAGCTGCTCGCGCACCTTTTCATCCCGCTCGAACAGCTTAATCGAATACCAGCGTTTCAGCACCTCGTTGGCGACCTTGTTTTTTAAAACATGTCCTATCATTCCGAGAGTGCTTTCAACCGTTTCGCCGAATTTCAGCGGTGCGGGCGGGCTGAATTTTACCTGTCTTACAGCGGCCAGCGCTGCCTGCATGGAGCCGTCTCCTTTGACGGCCGAGGTCTCCACTACGGGACAACCGAGCGCTGCCGAAAGCCGATCGGGGTTGACTATGTCCCCGCTTTTTTTGACGACATCCATCATGTTGAGGGCAATTACCATAGGTATGCCGCATTCCATAAGCTGACTCGTCAGATAGAGATTGCGCTCAAGATTAGAGGCGTCGACAATATTGAGTATAACATCGGGTCGCTCCAAAACAAGAAAATCCCGAGTAATCACCTCTTCCATAGTGTAGGGAGAAAGCGAATAAATACCCGGCAGATCGACGATGATCACTTGGGGCCATTTTTCACGACCGGGTTTACCGGTCATGCGGAGTCTGCCTTCTTTCTTTTCAACCGTAACGCCCGGCCAGTTTCCCACATACTGATTGCTGCCGGTCAGATCGTTAAACAGTGTTGTTTTTCCCGAGTTGGGGTTGCCGACAAGTGCAATTTTAATCTTTTTCATTGGGCTCATGCCTTTCCGTCAGGACAATCATTTATATATTTTATGTGCAAAGTGACATGGTTATAATATGCCCTGCAAAAACGCCACCTTAGTTAGCATAGGCTAACCCGCGTCGGTTAAAAAAGGATGATTACGATTAACCGTAAAGAAAAACGTTCACCCATTATTTCGACTATTCAACAATTATATTTTCGGCATCCGCTTTGCGGATGGTAAGTTCATATCCTCTGACAGTGACTTCGAGCGGGTCTCCGAGAGGGGCAACCTTGCGTACCGTGATGTTGGTGCCTTTTGTGATACCCATGTCCATAATCCGGCGTTTGAGTGCTCCCTCGCCGGCAAGCCGTACCACGACAGCCGATTTCCCGCACTGCATATCACGTAATGATCTCATGGTATCACTCTCCTTTTTCAATAGCAGTTTACCATGGCTTACTTGAGTTGTCAATGGCTAATTCGGAAGATTTTTAAGGGAAATTCAAAACCTTTTTATACATATATACAAATCCTTTTTTGCCTTGACACTCTCTTTTATTGACTGCTGTTTTATGGAATATTACCGGGCTTTGTAGTATAATAGATGAAACATTATATGTTTGGCTTCGGTTCTATGTCGTTCGGGACATAAAACCCGGAAAGGATATGGTGAGCTAAATGCTGAATATTAACAATATAAAAGAGCAGACGGCCGCCGCGGCAAGCGAGCTGCTGGCCGCGGCAAGGCTGTCAAGGGGACAAATCCTGGTAGTGGGATGTTCGACCAGCGAGATAGCCGGTCAAAGAATCGGCACGGAATCAAACAGCGATGTGGCACAGGCGGTCTATTCGGGTATGGCGGCCCTGCTTAAGGAAAGGGGAATATTCCTTGCCGCCCAGTGCTGCGAGCATCTTAATCGCGCACTGATTATCGAACGCCGAGCGGCCGAACAGTACCGGCTGGAACCGGTTAACGTCGTGCCCCAGCCCTGCGCCGGAGGGGCGTTTGCGACGGCGGCATATAACGGCTTTGAAAGTCCCGTTGCTGTCGAGCATATCCGGGCGGATGCGGGCATGGATATAGGCAGCACCCTTATAGGAATGCATCTGAGGCATGTCGCCGTGCCTGTTCGGATTTCGGTATCAAAAATAGGTAATGCATCTCTTGTTTGTGCTCGTACCCGTCCAAAATTCATAGGCGGCGCAAGGGCAATCTATA
>JAAYKB010000060.1 GCA_012522615.1 Clostridiales bacterium | reverse complement strand
GCACTTGGAAAAACACTTTCTGTGGAATCCACAGAAAAAGTTGTGTCAAAGCTGTTTATATGGTAGAATTTGCATAGGGATATAGACAATATGATGTGCCTGCATAGATTAGTCCAGCCGAAAGCGGGTTGTATTATCTGCGGTTTAAGAAAAGGGGAGAATTATATATTCTATTAAATACATAATCCCGCCTATCTTAATGATAATCGCTCTTGCTATTACACTGTATTATAGAAAATATCTTTCACCCAAATTATGCTATCTTACGATATGCTTTATCCATTGCAATTATACTTTGTGCTTTATTCATTTTGATATAGATAGAAACAATTAGAAAAAAAGAACCGTCATTTTACAACCCCGCGCCATCCTCACAGATGGCGCAATTTTTATCAAACAAAAACAACCAAACGTATACAACTCCACATTATCTACAAACCGTATAATCGCCCGCATCAAAATCCCATGGAAAAATACGCGAACGATAACACAACTTCCCTGTAATAATAAATATCCTTCGTGTAAAAATACTACAGGCAAACGCAATAAAATTATTGCGGTAAAAACCGCCGAAAACATGAAGGAGTGTAAAAGTAATGGCAAGAAACAACCGGGCATTGGTTCCTGAAGCGCGCGAGGGTCTCAACCGCTTCAAGATGGAAGCTGCCAGTGAAGTCGGCGTAAACCTGAAACAGGGCTACAACGGCGACTTAACCTCCCGTCAGGCCGGATCAGTCGGCGGACAGATGGTTAAAAAGATGATCCAGCAGTATGAGAGCAACAACCTTAAGTAATTAAAAATTGAATAAGAATTTTAATGACATTTAAAATGTCATATAACCGCTCGGGGGCAACAGTCCCCGGGCGGTTTCCTTTTTAGCAGCCGGGCGTTGGAAAAAACATGCTCGCACCCGCTCCCGCCGCACCCTCAATCCCCCCTCGTCGCCCTCCGTTTTTTTATTTTTCCCTTCTCGCTTTTTTCTTTCCCCTAAGTCAACAACTTTTTTAAAAAAAATATTATCGGTCGGGCCAAAATTGACCCCCCTCACTAGCACCTCACTACCCCCCCTCACTACCATCTCACTACCCCCCCTCACTAGCACCTCACTACCTGACCAAGAAAAAAGTTAAAAATTTTCCAAAAAAAGTTTGCACCCCTCACTTGCACCTCACTACCTCGGCTGTGATACATTTCAATCGAAAAAAAGATTTTGGAGCTCAGAAACCACCCGGTCTGAATCCGGAATCTATGAAAGGAGGGATAAAGATGAAGGACTATCCGCCGATACTGGCAAACCCCGACCGCGTCAGGCAGGCCGTCGAAAGCGCGAGAAACTACGCTCAGGAAAGGGGGATTTCAATGACGGTCGAAAGGCTTGCGGTGTGCCTCGGCATACCCAGCCGCGAGATTCTGGACTTCGCGCTTTCGGAGCGGCAGCCCGACGGCATATATAAGGAATCATATATGCTGCTGAAAATGGCCTGCGAGGAGATTGCGGCAAGCCACATCGAGCACGGGATGACAAGGGGCAACAACCCGTCGATGGACATACTGATGCTCAAAAGCAACCTGAACTATCGGGACAGGGAGGAGCCGCCTCAGACCACAACGGTTGTGTTTATAGGCGAGGACCTGCTGCCCGACTGAAAAAACACGACGGAAAGGAGTGATAGCCTTAAATGAAGTTTCAAAAAAACACCCCAAAAAGTGTATGGGAGGAATACGCCTCGGGCGTGCGGTTCAAAAACGGACTGGGCAGCCGGGGACTGTATGAACAAAACAGGATAAACGAAAGGTTTTATGTCGGCGACCAGTGGCAGGGGGCGCGCTGCGGCAACGACCGCCCGCTTGTGAGGCACAACCTGATAAAGCGTATCGGGGACTACAAGATGGCCATGATAGGCAAAAGTCAGGTGACCGTAAGCTTCAGCGCCGACGGGGTGCCCGAAACCCTCGCAATGCGGGAGGCGATAATCCCCTTAAAGGCCGAGCTGGCGAAGGGGGGAGCCAAAAGCGAGTTCGGGAAGCTGACGGCCATGCCGCTGCCCGCCGAACGCGAGCTCGGACTGGTGATGGCCGCCCTGTCGGACTACTACCGGGTGACCGCCGAGCGGGTCAGGTTTGCCGACATACAGGAGCAGGCGCTAAGAAACGCCTACATCTCGGGCACCGGAATCGTCTACACATGGTGGGACGACCGGGTATCGACCGGGCTTTACGCCGACGACGGCAGAACCACCCCGATACAGGGGGATATATCCTGCGAGGTACTCGACGTCGAAAACGTCTACTTCGGCGACCCCAACCTCGACAGCATACAGGACCAGCCCTATATCCTGATTGCCCAGAGAAGAGGGGTGGAGGACATAAAAAGGGAGGCCCGCAAAAACAAGCGCCCCGAATACGAGGTGCAGAGCATCCTGCCGGACGGCGAAACCGATTACATGGCGGGCGAGCGGAGCAGAAACGAGCCGCCCGAATCACAAAAAGCGACCGTGCTGACCAAGTTCTGGAAGGACTACTCCCCGGACGGCACAGGATATGTCATCAAGGCGGTGCGTGTCTGCCGCAAGGCGGTGATACGCCCCGAATGGGAGCTGGGCATACGCCTGTACCCCTTTGCCAAGATGACATGGGAGCGGCGGCGGGGCTGCGTTTACGGCGAGAGCGAGATTACCTACCTCATCCCCAACCAGATAGCCATAAACCGCATGATAACGGCCAGCGTCTGGGCGGTAATGATGATGGGAATGCCGATAATGGTGGTCAACAGCGACATTGTGACAACCGACGTGACCAACGACCCGGGACAGATTATTCCGGTATGCGGGGGGATGGACGACGTCGCGGCCGCCATACGCTACGTAAACCCGCCCGGCTTTTCCCCCGCTTTCGATCAGAACATAGCCTCCCTCATCGGCAACACCTTAAAGCAGTCGGGCGCAAACGACGTGGTGCTCGGGGACGTCCGCCCCGACAACACCTCGGCGATACTGGCGGTGCGCGAGACCGCCACCATACCCCTGATATACATCCAAAACCGGTTCTACAGCTTTCTCGAGGACGTCGCCCGCATATGGGCCGAGTTCTGGGTGACCCACTACGGCAAAAGACGGGTGAAGATAAGGGACGAGCTCGGAACATGGTACCTGCCGTTTGACGGGGAGCGCTACCGCGAGCTGGTGATATCGGCAAGGGTGGACGTGGGGGCTTCCACATTGTGGAACGACGAGCAGACCATCACCACGCTGGACGGCCTGTTCGACCGCAAGATCATAGACGCGGCGCAGTATCTGTCGCGGCTTCCCAAGGGCTCGGTGCCCGAGCTTAACCGGCTGCTGAACGAGATTCGCCGGAGAAAAGCCGAAAACAGCGACTCTGAATGACAAGGAGCGAAAGCCTATGCTGCGGCAGGACAACCCAAACCGAAAGGTGGTGGACATCCCAAGCGTGGTGGGGCGGGGATACCGCGAATTCTGGAACTGCCGCCTGCGCTACCGGGTGGTAAAGGGGGGCAAGGCGTCAAAAAAATCGACCACCGCCGCATTGTGGTACATCGTGCACATGATGAAATACCCCGAGGCAAACCTGCTGGTGGTCAGGAACGTCTTCAACACCCATTACTACTCCACCTACGCCCAGCTCAGATGGGCGATCGAAAGGCTGGGGGTGTCGGACAGCTGGCGGGCGACGGTTTCACCGCTCGAGCTGCGCTACCTGCCCACCGGACAGCGGATACTGTTCCGCGGGTTCGACGACGTACACAAGCTGGCGTCCACAACCGTGGACAACGGCTACCTGTGCTGGGTCTGGATTGAGGAGGCGTTCGAAATATCCTCGCAGGCCGACTTTGACAAGCTGGATTTATCGGTGCCGCGCGGCGAAATCCCCCCGCCGCTCTTCAAGCAGACCACCCTCACCTTCAACCCGTGGAATCAGGCACACTGGCTAAAAAGCCGGTTTTTCGACAGGCCCGCCCCCGACGTGCTCGCCATGACGGTCAACTACAAATGCAACGAGTTTCTCGACCGGACCGATATCGCGGTTTACGAAAGACTGCGCGAGGAACACCCCCGGCGGTACGCCGTGGCTGGACTCGGGGAATGGGGGGTGTCCGAGGGGCTTATATACGAGCGGTGGGAGTTCGCCGAATTCGACCACACAAGGCTCACCTCGCCCGACAACCCCGAGAGCTGGAAATTCCGCAATGTCTTCGGACTGGACTACGGCTACACCAACGACCCGACGGCCTTCATAGCCATGGCGGTCAACCCGGTTGACAAGGTCTTGTACATCTACGACGAGCATTACCAAAGGCAGATGCTAAACTCGGACATCGCCGGGATGATTATCTCAAAGGGTTACGCCAAGGAGAGGATACGCGCCGATTCGGCCGAACCCAAAAGCAATCAGGATTTAAGAAGACTCGGACTGACCCGGATTCTTCCCGCCCGCAAGGGCAGCGACTCGGTCCTCAACGGCATAGCCCGGCTTCAGGAATACCGGATGGTGGTACACCCCGACTGCAAAAACACCATTGCCGAGCTCTCCTCCTACCGCTGGAAAAAGGGGGCGGGCGACAAACCGACAAACATACCCGAAGACAAGGACAACCACCTGATGGACGCCATGCGCTACGCAATGGAGGACGTCGTGCTCTTCCGCCCCCGGCCGGACGCCGGGACAAAAGGCAGAACCCGCGGGGTGGCCGCGAGTGACTTGAAAGGAGGATGGGAATAGTGATTATACTTACGGTTTTATGCCTTCTGGCGTGCGGCATTTGCGCCGGCTTTTGCGCGGGAATGACCCTGCCCGCCCTTTGGACGGGACGACAAAAAGCGCCCAAGCCGCCGACCCCCTTAACCCGCGAGCAGGAGAAGGAGCTGCGCCGCCGCCGGCGCGAAATGCTCAACTTTTTCAACTACAACGGCGACCCGATGCCCGAAACCGACGACGACCGACCGGACTTTTATTAAAAAAGGAGTGAATCAAGAATGGAAGAAATCTTGTTGGACCAGACGCCCGACGCCCCGCCCGGCGGGAGCGCTCCCGCCCCGGACGGTCAGGACGAACAGCAGACAAACCAAAGGCTAGAAAAGGACTTTTTGACCCTGACCTCCGAGTTCCCCGGCCGCTTCAAGGAGCTTGCCGACCTGCCGAAAGAGGTGGTGGAAAAGGCAAAGGCGGAAAACCTCTCGCTTTTCGACTCATACCTGCGGTACCGGCACAGACAGGCACAGATGGCGGCGGCCGAACAAAAGCGGAGAGCGCAGGCCGCCGAGCGGTCGGCGGGTTCGCTCAGCGGGGATAACCGACCCCAAAAAACCGAACTGGATTTGTTCGAACAGGCATTCTACCAAGCCTTAAGATAACAAAAATAAATCAAAAAGGAGAATCAACAATGGCTATCAACACAATCACATTAGCGGAGAAAATGACCGACGAGCTCGACCGCGCGGTGGTGCAGAAATCCGTGACAGGCTTTTTCTGCGACAACGCCGTAAGGGCGAAATTCGTGGGAGCCAACACCGTGCTTATCCCCAACGTCGAGCTTTCGGGACTGGGCAACTACGACCGGGACGACGGCTTTGCGCAGGGCTCGATAAACGTTTCCAACACGGCCTACGACCTCACGATGGACCGCGGACGCAGCTTCATGCTGGACGCCCAGGACTGCGACGAGAGCGGAATACCCGGACTTGCCGGACAGGTAATGGGCGAGTTTGTCCGCACAAAGGTCATCCCCGAGCTCGACGCCTATGTTCTGTCCGAGCTGGGATACTACGCCGAGCAGAACTCCCAGACGGTCAACACCTCGCAGCAGCTTTCCGCCCTCAAAACCTTCACCGAGGCCTGCAACAAGGTGTACAACGAGACGGGATACGACGAAGAGCTGGTGGCGTTCGTCAACGGCTCGACATGGGCCGACCTGCAGGAATCGCCCGAAATACTGCATTTTATCACGGTGAACGATTTCAAGCAGGGCGGGATCGACCTGAAGGTAAAAACCGTCAACGGGGTTCCGATTCTTCCGGTACCCGACGGCCGGATGAAGACGATTTTCGAATTTTACGACGGCCGGACGACGGGCTCGCCCGACCAGACGGTGGGCGGATTTTACGCCCCTTTGGTATCAAAAAACATAGGCATGCTGGTCCTCCCGCGCCGGGCGGCCGCCCTTGTCAAGAAGACCGAAAAGATAAGGATATTCGACCCCGACAAAAACCAGCAGGCCGACGCGTGGAAGTTCGACTACCGCATATACTACGGCCTCATCATCAAGGAGAGCCTTAAAAGGGCGATTTACGCCTATGTTTATTAGGAGGCAATGGAATGAGGACAGGCAGACAGGTGCTCGAAAGGGCGCTTATCCTTCTCGGCTACACGGGCATGGACGGCAGGCCGGACGAGGTAAGGGACGCCGCCCTGTTCAAAAAGGGGGAGGCGGCCGTCCGTCAGATATACGACGAGCTAAGGCGCATCGACCGTATGGGCGGCGACTCCCCGCTGGAGAGCATGGAGCAGGAGCTTGTGCTGTCGCCCGCCGCGATTCGGGACGTCATGCCCTACGGGGTGGCAATGCTGCTGGCGCAAAACGAGGGGGACGGGGACTGCCAGACGCTGTTTTCGGCCCTCTACAGCCGTAAACGTTCGTCGGTGCCCCAAAGAAAAAGGTCGGTATCCGACGTCCTGCCCAAGGGGGGATACTGATGGACTATCCCAGATTGCCCGCAAAAAAGCGGGGGCGGATGACGGTTTCGGGGTTTGACGGGGGACTGGGCGACGATACCGGCGACATCGGGGACAACCAGCTCACCCGCGCCCTCAACCTCTGGTGGCACGAGGGCAGACTGCGCACCCGCCCGGGCATACGGATAAGGACGGACTCGGCTTACCCCATGGAGGGCAGGACGGTCGTCATGACGTCGGGGGGAAGGACCGACATCCCGTTCCCCGGCGGGACGATCCGCCGATTCGCAAGAAGCTGCGCCTACGCCTCCGGTCAGGATACCGCCTATGAAGCGGTTATGACCACGGTATCCTACGACGGCTCCCGGCAGCACCGGACGATAACCCCCCTGTCGGAGCTCGAGGCCCCCAACATCCTGCTTGTCGAAAGCGGGGGAGGGGGATGGGAGGACACGGAACCCGGCGGGGCGGTCCTGTTAGTCGGACAGGGCGGCAGGGGTCCGGCGGGCAGGATACTTGCCCAGCCCGCCGCCCCCGCCTCCTCGTGGACCGACGTCACCTCAAGGGCGTATGTCCCGCTTGTCATGATAAACGGCAGGGGCAGCGAATCCACCGGAAACCCGAGGCCGGCCGGAACGGTCTACGAGGGATACAACCTGCTCACCCCGAGATTCAGGGCGCGCTTCACAACCGAAAACGAGGCAAGCAGGTTTTTCTACCTTCCGGTCAAGCAGCTTGACGACGACGAGGTTGAGGTGCGCTTCACCGATACCGACGGCTCGGTTTACGCCTTCGTAATACCCGCCGGCAGCGATGAGTCCGAAACAAACCCAGACGGGATACAGGTCCGCGTCAACCGCACCGGAGGATACGTCTACTGCTACCAGCCCTCGGCGGGGGCGGTCAGATGGTTTCCCGCCACCGGGGTCAGCGACAACCTCGAGATAACCGCCTCAAAAACCCGGGACGCTGGACGGGATTTGATATGCTCGATGAGAATCTGCACATGGTTCGGGGGCGACCGCAGCGAGCACAACGGCGGGGCAAGGCTGTTTGTATCGGGCCACAGGCTGTTCCCCAACCTCGTGCACTGGAGCGATGTCAACAACCCCCTCTATTTCCCCGAAAACAACTACGCCTACATCGGGGATTCGGGACAGGCCGTGACCGCCTTTGCCAAACAGGGTGAAAGGCTGGTTATCTTCAAGGAGCGGGAGATATACTGCGCGAGCTACACCGCCGGAACAAGAACGGCAAGATACCTCCCCGACGGCTCGGTGGTGGACGCCACCTCAAATCAGGCCCGCTTTCCGATAGCCCAGCTCCACCCCTTTATCGGCTGCGACTGTCCCGACACCATACAGCTTTGCGACAACAGTCTGGTCTGGGCAAACAGCGGCGGGCGGGTTTACGCTCTGGCGGAGGCAAACCGGTACAGCGAGAGCAGCGTGCGGGCGGTATCCCCGCCGATATCCCGCCTGCTCGGGGGTATAGACGGCTCGGATTTAAAAACCGCCCTGTCGGGCGACTACCTCGGGCACTATATCCTGATGACAGGCAGGCGGATACTGCTGCTCGACTACACCGGCAAAGGCTATTCCGGCTATCTGCAAAACCCCGCCGCAGGCCGGACGCCGCGCATCCCGTGGATGTATTGGAGCTTTGAGGTTGGAATAGACCCGTGCTTTATGATGTCGGACGGCGACCGGGTCGTTATCGGCGGACAATCCGAGGTTGACGGTATCGAGGGTATATTCAACGCCGTGTTCGACGGGGACGACGATATGCGTATGATACTGGACGGCGGGGAGGTCAGAACGGTGGACTGCCCGATCGAATACGAGTGCCGCACCAAGCTTTTCGACTTGGGACTGCCCCGGCGCAAGGACGTCACCCGCCTGTATCTCGAATGCAAAGGACAATCCGCCGTCCGCGCCGACTGCTACGACGAAAACGGCCTGCTCGGCAGCCTGCCCCCCGAAAGCCCGTCCGGCCTGATAACCTTCTTCCCCAACGCCGTCAGGGTGAGAAGGTTGGGACTCGGACTTAGCGGGATCGGCCAAACGGCAATAGGAAGCTTAACCATATGCTACAAAATATACGGAAAGGAATGATACTAATGACAGATAAAATCAAAGGCATCGACGTTTCATGCCACAACGGAAAGATAGACTGGAAAAAGGTAAAGCAGGACGGAATCGAATTTGCGATCCTGCGCTGCGGCTACGGCAACGACATACGGTCGCAGGACGACAATCGGTTTGCCGCCAATGTCGAGGGATGTGAAGAAAACGGAATCCCGTGGGGCGCCTATCTTTACAGCTACGCCACCGACCTGTACGAGGCCGAAAACGAGGCAAAGCATATCCTGCGGCTTTTGAAAAACCGCGCGCCCCTTTACCCGGTCTACCTCGATATGGAGGATTCGGACGGCTACAAGAGAAGATACAAGGTTTCGGACAAAATGTGCGCCGACATCTGCGCCCATGTCT
>JAAYKB010000059.1 GCA_012522615.1 Clostridiales bacterium | reverse complement strand
TTTCTGTTTTAAGCTTTCCAACCAGCAGCAGATTATGCATTGTTTGTTGCTTTTTCTTTCCTGAGAAGAACAAAGCATATGGCTACGCTTGTAATCATAAGTGCTTTAGCAGTAGTCAGTGGAAAAGAGTTGCTGTGTCCGGTAGAATGAGAATTGTAATCACCTTTGTAATTGGAAGCTGTGGCCTTTTCAGTAAATAGCACTACTTTTTTGAGATAAATAGCCTGACCCGGAACCATGGAATTGATGCTGGTTTGTACCCATATGAAATCAATATCCTCCGAATTATTCCATTTTTCATTTTCCCCTATCTGCAGGAAATAGATTTCTTCACTAATCAAGTTACTTTATATGTTTTTATATGTTAAATTTTTAGGGAAGTTCTGTAAAGATTTCCCTCGCCGGCAATACAATCAATATCCATTGAGTCCATATCCTCACCGACCAGCTCGTACATTCCGGTATCCTTATTCATCTTATCAATTCGGCAACTGTTTTTGAATTGGATATGCCCTTTGTAAGGCCTGTCGTATGTCCGGGCGGTAACAAACAAATACTTTTGTCCCTGATCCGACGAAAATTCGCCCAGTACCATTCCGTCAGTGGCTGACTCTACGATTTGAGAATCGGTCATTTTATCACCGCAGAAATCATTGACTCTGCCCGTATGATAGACAAACTCTGACTTTAAGGTAAATAACTCATTACCCAGAACCAGCGCATCGGAATTGATTTTTTTAACACCTTCATATATTTCGGTCGGTTCACCGTAATCGTCCGTAAGAGCCATGTGGGTATTGTAATAGGTAATCCCCTTTACTCCGTATGCAAGAAGGTTGTTGACTTCAAAACGCACCTTGTCCACGGTCATGTTGTCCAGTGTATTGTTGACCGGATCGCCCAAAAGCTGTACATAATACCAGAAGGGAATATCCTTTTGAAGAGCGAGCCTTCTCAGATAGCCGAGATCGTTCCATATATTTGACTGCTCCAACGTGATTCCCTTGTCAACTTCATGGTAAAAATACGAATAGTTTGACATCATAATCGGAGGATTCACAATAGCGGCATAATCGTCAATATATGCTTTAAAGGTTCCATCCTCCCACTTGTAATCAGGGCTTGCCGACTGCTGAGCGCCTACAAACAGCAGCTTGTCGGGAGCTTTTTTGGCAAAAGCGTTGAGGGCTTTTCTGACAAGCGGAAACTGGTTCTGATGAGGTTCATCCCAGATATAATACCCCGCGAGAGACTGATATCTTCCATAGGTTCCGATAGCGGCATCTACCGACGCAGCAATCTCATCATCAGTTGTGGCCGCTACATGTACATCTTGAAATCCGCCGAACATATTGTAATCCTGAATAATCGCTTTCAATCCGAGCTTATCGCAGGCTTCAAGCAATTGCAGATTGGCAGCCTGTGACGAAAAGGTAGTTTCCACATAGTTCAGATGTGCTTCTTTGACCTTTCTTAATAACTGCATGATATATCCGTTGGGAACACCGGGTACGGCATGGAAAGTCGATATGACAAACTCATCCTGCTTCCACGTTCCGTTATCGGTAAATAAATCAGGCAATGCGATCACAACTCCAAATAAATAAATTTGACTGTCAGCAGTTACAGAATATAAAGTAATTTGTGAACTCAACCATTCGCCAGTTTTCTGACAAGGTCATAGGCAAATACAAGTTCGTCTATGCTGCAATGATCCTGTACAAAGTGTGTGGTGCAGAATAGCCAGCGCTTGCCTTTCAAAAGCGAAAACACCCTTTTAATTTCATGTTCAAGCTTTTCATAATTGCCGAATCCTAGTGTGGTCTGTACGCAAAGGCCGCCCATAATTCCGAATTTATCAGAATGTTTTTCGAGGTAAAGCTCATAGGACATGCCGGCGCTCTCCTGCCACGGGTGGATGACATCGTATCCGATATCGCAGATGCTATCCAGTGCACTGACAATGCAACCGTCCGAGTGAAGGCTCAAAAAGCAGTTTTTCGACTTAACTCCGTCGGCTATGATTTTGTGGTTGGGAACAATCATTTCTCCAGACATTTTTGGGCTGAACAAAAGGGCGTTCTGGGCACCCCAGTCATCGGATATGTGAATCATATCCACTCCGATTTCAATCGCATTTAAAGCAAACTGCCTGTTCCACATTGCCTGTCTTTTATAAATTTCCTTCATTTCGTCCGGATACAGTGCCATATACATCAGATGATTTTCTATTCCAAACACATAGTTCAGACACTCAAAAATTCCGTTGGTTTGAAGATAACAAAAACGGTCGCGAGCCTTATGGTGCTTTAACTGTGCTACAATGTCATCATAATCGGACATATTGTTCGGATCATTATATGTGCTGTCCAAAACCATTTCGGGAGTGATGGTCTCTTTGTTATTAATCATTCCCAGCATATAGTCCGGGACATGCCCTGGCCCGCCAAACAAATGGGCTAAATCAAATTCATAGTAATCCTCAAAATTAGCAACCGAGCCAAAACGCTCAGAAATCTGCTCGGTCAAATTTGCACTAACCCATCCATAAATGGGAGTACGGTCCGTTTTTTCACCCTTTAGCACCTTTTTTACAAGTTCAGTAGAGTTCATATGTGAGGATATTGATATCCTGAAGATACCAATACCAAACACCTGCCTTTTTTAAAGATTTTCATCTATATCGTATCATTAGAGCAAAACAGCAACAATAGCCTTTTTATTTTGTTTTATAGTATTTTTTTAGAATTAGAATAAGTGATAGAACCACCGGTCTTTTTGTGTATTAAATATGCGTTAAACAGTATACAGTATTAAACATATATAATAAAAAACACTCTGCACCAGAAATGTCGGGTCCCATATTTGTATTTCATATTCGCATATTTTTCAAAAATCATCAGGCTACTTTTTCCTTTGAGGTAGCCCATAATTTGAGATTCACTGTACTTCGGCGGAATTGATATCAGCATGTGTATATGATCTTTATATGCCTCTGCCTCTATTATTTCTACTTGATTGTATTCGCACAGCCTTTATCCGCCTTAATCTTTCCATATATTATTTATCGGCGATATTTTGGTGCAGACACTATATGGTACTTACAATTCCATTTTGTGATGTGCAAGACCAACTTAATTGTGCTAAACTGTTTGTATCAAGTTTCACGACTTGATTCCTCCTTTGATTTTTAGTTGCGGTTGGCAAACCTGCTCCTATTATATCAAAGGAGGATATTTTTTCTCCGCATAGCTAAAACTTTTTGGAACCATCGGCATCGCCGGTGGTTTTCGTTTTTTGTAATCCACTGACAAAAAGATGAAGTTGATATAATGAATCTACACGTTGTCTACATAGGTGTAGAGGTTACTATTTTAAAGTATATTGATTTTCCTCCTCCTAATTTTTCAGTTCAAAGAAGTTGCAGGTGTTGTCTAAAAACTTCTATAAAACCAATTCCGTCTGGCAGCCGGTAGCTAACCAATAGTTGACTTCGAATTATCAAAGGATGAATTACTGCTTTACAGCAAGCAGATAATGAACACCCTTAGATGCTGATATTGTATGCTCCGGCATAGATGCGTTATAGTCCGCAAAATACTGCTTAGTCATTTCATTCTCATCCAAATGTTCATAGATTAAAAATCCATTTTCTTCTAATAATATTTCCATTTCCTCATATATATATTTTGCCTGCATTGGTTCACCTGCAGCATCCGCAAGCTGACGGTTTTTCACGCTTTCTTCTCCTTCGGCTTCTACAGGATAGTCAAAGCAAATCGCAGAACCAGATGTGAATATTGATGATATTCTAAAAATCAATTTTTTAAAGTCTTCTTTTGACAGATAATAACTTATTCCAAGAAGGCTGCCAAAAGATTTAGCTGTCTTTTGAAATCCATTATCGCATATTAACGATGTCCAGTCGTCACCCGCCAAATTGCACGGTAACAGCAAAGTATTGTCAGGATAAACAAGTCCGCAACCCTCTACTCTTTCTTTCTTATCAGCAATCATTTCTGGTAGATCAAGTTCAAATATTCTCAGTTCTTTAATGGTGTTTCTGAATGAAAAAGTATCATAACCTGCCGCAAACAGCACATATTGTTTGCAACCAATGGCCACCTCGTTCATCAAATACTTTTCGCAAAAAGCACTTCGTCCAAGTACTGATGGTGATAGTTGATGATTTACAATGAATCTTAATGCTTCAGATGCATCGCCTGTAAACCCCGGTGCAAAAAATTGTATGCCTTTTGCCATATTGTCTGCAATACTTAAATAGTCCTTATCACCTAAAATCATCTCCGCAATACCATCTTTAAAAACCCATTGGTTATTATTCTTATAATGGTATGCACGTGCAAAGCAGCTCACTTTTGCCGTCATATTATTCATAAAACCAACCCTTTCTGTGATAGAGTATAATTCTTTATACACCATTCTATCGCTCATAACAAGACTTGAAAAAATAGTGAAAATATGTTAATACCATTATCCCAGTGCATTAATAGAGCCGGCTGGTCATCCATTCCGACTACCGTTCCGCGCAAGCCGGGCGGCATATCCCGCTCGTCATCGCATAACCCTTTTAGTTCAATACGGGTACCGACCGGATACATTTGTCTTAATTGTTCTTTTTGCTTTTGTAAAACTTCCCCTGATGGAAATCTGCGCATACTGTTTTACCTCCTGTTAAAATAGAAAAACCCGCTGATTTTAAACTTCAGCAGGTTATGTAAATATTCTTAAATAAGGTCATCACGCGAAGTTCATCTACAAATAGTGGGAAAACAGCGTTTTGGCATCTATAAAACGAGGGGTAAATTTTTTGAGGTATAAATAGCGAAAAACCCGCATGGTTAGCGGGTTTTTCGTGTGTGCATCTTTTTTGTCAGATGATTATGGCCCGCCCGGAGGGATTCGAACCCCCGTCCTTCAGAATCGGAATCTGCTGCGATATCCAACTTCGCCACGGGCGGATATTGTTTTGATGAGGCAACGATTATTCTACACCGAAACCGGCCCTTTTGCAACCCCTAAATTCCGTTATGTCCGTGTCAAAATTCCGTTATAACGTAAAACGCAATATAAAGAAAAAACGGCGTGTCCCGAATCAGTGCGCCGCTTTTCGATATTATATTACTATCATTTCTATTGCGAATCGAGAGACAGGAAATCTGCGTAACTAATCCTCAAGAAGCAGGATTACAATAATGATGAAAAGCAGCCAAGAGCAGTCCAGGTCGCCAAACATATTACTAAGGCTCATATGCTTACCCCCTTTCATGGGCTTTCGACACATTCTATGAAAGGTAAATTGATGCGGTTACATTTTGAATAATCGGCAACTCCCGTGCATAGGCTATCGGCAGAGAGGATTAAGGCTTTTTAATCCGTGATAAAGCACCGAAAGGACGTGGTTTGTTTCATGAAACGCTCAGGTTTTGGATTTGCGGGAAATGCAAAGAAGGGCTATCACCCCGACAACGACTGGGAGGTTGCGGAGGAGCTTTCTCCTGATCCTTTCTCCGAAGAAGATCACAGCCGCATTCACGCCCGCCGTTTTTCACAATCTAAAAACAGCCAGAATATGAAAAACAGCAAAAAAAAGAGGAATTCAAAGGTTTAGAAAGCTATTCAAAATATTTGGGTTATTTATACTTTATATAGGCTATAATTGACCATTTCTGACTTTGACCATTATTTACCTTCGGAGGTATAATGCATTTGAAAAGTCAGTAAAGGTCAATTTATAATATAAGCAAAAGGAGTTTTCCAAAATGCGTTTAAGTGACGAAATCGCTGCCTATATTCTACGTATGATGGAATGTGCAGACGACGGGGAAGCCGAACTGAGGCGCAACGAACTTGCCGAGGAACTGGGCTGTGTGCCAAGCCAAATAAACTATGTTCTGACCTCGCGTTTTACTCCGGAGCAGGGGTATGTGATTGAGAGCAGAAGGGGCGGCGGCGGGTATATCCGCATCCGGCGCGTTAAGCTGGAGCGGGGAATGTCCCCCCTCATGCACACCGTAAACGCGGTCGGGAACTCTCTGAATGCCGCGACCGCCCAAGCTATCGTGCAAAATCTGTTGTACCAGCAGTTAATTTCCAAATCCTCTGCGCGGTTGATGCTGGCGGCTCTTTCGGATCAGGCATACCGTGACGTGCCGATGGAACAACGCGATCTTCTGCGGGCGGCCCTCTTAAAACAGATGCTGACAGCACTAATCTCATAAAAGCTATCGGGACGCATAAATCGAATTTTAAGAAAGGATGAATTTATATGTTGTGTCAAAACTGCGGAAAGAATGTAGCAACAACTTTTATCAAGAAAACCATAAACGGACAGACAGCCCAGATACATTTATGCTCGAAATGCGCGTCAAAGCAGGGCTATGATTCGATGTTCGGGGGCATAGGATTTGATCTCGGGGATTTCTGGGGAAGCCTTTTTGCCGAGCCGGCATCCCGTTTAACTGCCGACGCCGTAAGATGCGAGGGCTGCGGTCACAGCTTCAGGGAGATTGCAGAGTCGGGCAAGGCAGGCTGTCCCACATGCTATACCACCTTTTACGACCGGCTTCTGCCTTCAATCCATCGAATACACGGCAAAGCCGGACATACCGGCAAGATTCCTCAGGGCGCCGGTGACAGCCTTAGGAAAGAAAAAGAGATTGACAGGATGCGCGCAGAGCTTTCCGAGTGCATCAAGCTGCAGCAGTACGAAAAATGTGCCCAGCTACGTGACCGTATTCGCGAGCTGGAAAAGCAGGACGAGCAGCCTTGAGGGTGTGTCATCTCGATGAAACCCGCCATTTTACGGCGGATGTGAACCCAACTACAACATAGGAAGGAATGGTTATAATGATGAAGAACAAAATCGCTAAATGGTATCAGCAAAGCGGATCCGACGGCGATGTCGTTATAAGCACCCGTGTCCGGCTGGCACGGAATCTGAGCGATGTTCCCTTCCCGGCGGGATTGGGAGGCGAGCGGAAAAACGAAGTGCCCAAAAAGGTGCGGGCGGCGTTAAAGGATAGCAGCAAAGCGGATGACTTCGATTTTCTTGAAATGAGCAATATGGAAGCCAGAGATGCACTTTCCATGGTGGAGCGACATCTGATAAGCCCCGAATTTTCACGTTGTAACGAGGGGAGCGCTCTGGTTCTGAAAAAGGACGAAAGCGTCAGCATTATGATAAACGAGGAGGACCATCTCCGAATTCAAGTAATGCGTCCCGGGTTGGATTTGGATGATGCTTATAAAATCGCCGACGAGATTGATACCGAGCTTGATAAGCGGCTGGGCTTTGCGTTTGACGAAAGGCTCGGATATCTTACACAATGCCCGACAAATCTCGGGACCGGCATGCGGGCTTCAATCATGCTGCATCTTCCGGCACTTCACGAGCGCGGAGCCATACAGCAGATGGCAAACACCGTTTCCAAGCTGGGACTTACCATCAGGGGTCTGTACGGCGAGGGGAGCAAGCCGGAGGGGGCAATCTACCAGCTTTCAAATCAGGTGACGCTGGGTATTTCGGAACAGGCCGCAATAGAAAACCTCAAGGGTATCGCCGCCCAGATAATTCGGGAAGAGCGGACGGGGCGCGAACAGCTTCGGAAGAATCCGCGGTTTGAGGATATGATATGGCGCTCGCTTGGGCTACTCCAGACCGCAAGGCTTTTATCCCATGACGAGTTTATGACCCTGATATCCAATCTGCGGGTCGGGGTTGCGCTCGGAATTGTTAAAGGAGTCGGACTCGACACCATAAGCGGACTTATCTGCGATGTCCAGCCTGCCACCATCATGGCAGCCAACAGGCGGGATATGGAACCGTCGGAGCGGGACGTTGAACGTGCAAAAATGGTAAGATCTCGTCTTTCGGGAACAAGTCCGCAGTAACAGCAAAGACTGGAGCATGAAAGGAAGGTAGCTATGTATCGTTTTAAAGGTTTTACCGAAAAAGCAAATACTGCGCTTAATCTCGCGATTGAAGCGGCGCAGGAGCTTGGACATACTTATATAGGAACCGAGCATATTGTGCTCGGACTTCTCCGGGAGGGGACCGGGGTGGCGGCCTCGGTTCTGGGGGCTCGCGGCGTGACTGCCGCCCAGTATCGGGAGACCATTTCTCAGACCGGTTCCAGAGGAGAGCCTAGCCGTTTGGCTCCCGATGATTTTACGCCTCGTGCTAAAAAGGCGATGGAAATGGCAATGAGCGAAGCCGCCGCTATGCAGCACGGCTATGTCGGAACCGAGCATATTCTGTTGGCTATACTACGGGATGAAAGCAGTGTGGCTGTAAGGCTTCTCGCGGCTTTGGGGGCACGCGCGGACGATCTGTTCGGCGATATTTCACAGGCTGTCGGTATGAGTGCCCCGCAGACGGCTTCCGAAAGCATGCGCGGAAGAACTCGTTCTGGAGGCAAAACCCCGACACTGGACCAGTTCGGACGCGATCTGACACAGCATGCCCGCGAGGGCAAGATTGACCCTGTCATAGGTCGGGTTGACGAGATTGAGCGGGTAATACAGATTCTATCACGCCGCACAAAGAATAACCCCTGTCTTATCGGCGAGCCGGGCGTAGGCAAAACCGCCATAGCTGAGGGGCTTGCTCAAAAAATAGCAGACGACGAGGTGCCCGAGCTTCTGCGTAGCAAGCGGGTTGTGACTCTTGACCTAACCGGCATGGTGGCGGGCACAAAATACCGCGGCGATTTCGAGGAGCGAATCAAGAGCGCAATTGACGAGGTAGTAAAAACCGGTGACGTTATCCTGTTTATCGACGAAGTTCATACCTTAATCGGGGCGGGGGCGGCTGAGGGAGCTGTGGATGCAGCCAATATACTCAAGCCCACCCTTGCAAGAGGAGAGTTACAGATTATCGGAGCCACAACCCTTGACGAGTACCGCAAGCATATTGAAAAGGATGCCGCTCTGGAACGGCGCTTCCAGCCGGTTATGGTCGGCGAGCCTACCCCCGATGAAACGGTGCTGATCCTGCGCGGACTCAGGGATAAATATGAGGCCCACCACAAGGTCAAGATTACCGATGAGGCTATCGATGCCGCCGTGAAGCTGTCGGCCCGTTATATTTCCGACAGATATCTGCCGGACAAGGCCATTGACCTTGTGGACGAGGCGGCATCACGTGTCCGTCTGCGCGCATTCACGCCGCCCCCGGATATGAAGCATCTTGAGGATGAGGTTAAGCGGCTGGACGAGGAAAAAAAATCGGCCGTCAACGAACAGGATTTTGAGCGCGCCGCACGTCTGCGTGACCAGCAGAAGGAGACAGAGGAAAAACTCAAATCCATGAAAGACGAATGGCAGGAAAAGAATTCCGGCATCACCGGTCAGGTAAATGAACGGGAGATAGCCGAGATTGTGTCAAGCTGGACTGGGGTTCCGGTTGTCCAGCTTACCGAAGAGGAAGGGCAGCGTCTTCTCCGTATGGAGGGCATCCTGCACGAAAGGATTGTCGGACAGGACGAGGCTGTGACGGCGGTTTCCAAGGCTATTCGCCGCGGTAGGGTCGGACTAAAGGACCCAAAGCGCCCGACAGGTTCGTTTATCTTCCTCGGTCCCACCGGTGTCGGCAAAACCGAGCTGTGCAAGGCGCTCGCCGAAGCCATGTTCGGCGACGAAAACGCCATGATACGGCTTGATATGTCGGAATATATGGAAAAGCACACGGTGTCTCGCCTTGTCGGCTCGCCCCCGGGCTATGTCGGCTATGACGAGGGCGGACAGCTTACCGAAAAGATTCGCCGTAAGCCCTATTCGGTGGTGCTGTTTGACGAAATCGAAAAGGCACACCCCGATGTGTTTAACATGCTGCTCCAGATTCTCGAGGACGGCATCCTGACCGACGCCCACGGCAGACGGGTAGACTTCAAAAACACCGTAATTATTATGACCTCTAACGTCGGCGCCCGTCTGATTACCGAAAAGCATGGGCTTGGATTCGGCGCCGCGGGACACGGCGACAATGACGAGAACGAACAACAGAGGATTCGTGATAATGTAATGAGCGAACTGAAGCGGACGTTTAGACCCGAATTTCTCAACCGTGTAGATGATATTATCGTCTTCAGCAAGCTCAACCAAAAGGATATCCAGGAGATAGCCCGCCGCATGCTGAAACAGCTCGACAAGAGGATGGCGGACATGGATATCCGTGTTGAAGTCTCCGACTCGGCTGTCGAGAAGATTGCCAAAGAGGGCTTTGATCCGGTCTATGGCGCCCGCCCGCTGCGCCGCGCCATACAGTCAAAGATTGAGGACGTATTGGCGGAAAAGCTGCTGGAGGGCATCTTTAAAGCCGGCGACACAATCATTGTCGATGCGGACGACAGCGGCTTTGTCTTTAAAAACCATGGTTAATACCAACATCTTATTAAATCCTCCGGAATTTCTATGTTCTGGAGGATTTTCATTATTAAAAAAATATCGCATTTTTTGTACAAGTGTCGATGATGGGTGACAAATAAAGAGGTAAATACAGCGACCAAATGATATAATGTTTAGCGACAAAGAAAAACACATATCAGGGAACTGTATTTACCATGAACAGTTTACACTCAGGAGCACGGTTTCGTCAACGGGTAATTCGATATTCGTCCGTGTCAAGTTATTGTAGGGCTTTTTGAAAAATAAAAGATCACCCAAAAAGCAATTCAACAAAAGAGCTTTAGAATCTTCTGCGTGTCGATAATTTTGCCTGAGATAGGTATCGTTTCAATTGCGGGGGTTTTTTACCGCCGCCGTCAATTCCTATATACCAATCCATAGTGTAACCCCGGATCGCTTTGAGTTATTTCGCATCTGTCAACTGGTGCTTCTAGCGTTGCGTAAGTAGGGTGCAGGTCGTGCATCCGCGGTTAGGGCTTACCACTAATCAAGCCTGACCGTCAAGCCACTTCTGACGAACCCGATCATACACCTCTTCGGGAATATCTTTTTCTCCATATGACGACAAAGGCAGTAATTGGTCTCCAGCTATCGACTTCGTTGTACAAGCATTATCGTTACGAAAAGCGTCTCGTTCTTCCTTATTGCGCAGGTTTGGCACCTTAACAGGCACATTGCCGTTCAAAATTGACCGATAAGCTAAAATTCCACAAATGCCCATGTCAATCGCCTGATAGACATCAATACTATATTCATAGCCCTCAGAATTTCCTAATATCTTTTCAATAAAGAAATGCGTTGCATAGAAATCGCTTCCGTTATGCCCGCCTACTCCACTGTTGGATGCCAACTGTGCTGCAACATACTTTTCCGGTGCATAGTTTTTCAGCTCGCCGACACACAGTTCTTCACCCTCTATATATACGTTAATTCGTGTTGCGTCAAACCGTTCTGTTTCCATCATACCTTTTTTGCCGTAAATTTCATAGTTAATACTTCCCGGCTCACGCTTTAATTGTCCGTGTACACTTTTGGCAATCGCTCCATTCTCAAAGGTAATGATTTCAATACCAGCACTAATTCCACCGGGATGTCCTAAATCGTACATTTCACTCATGGGCGCTGTTTCAAAACCGACAACCTTTACAGGACGCTGACCGGTTATAGTTATCATCGGACCAATGCTGTGCGTACAGTAATATGTAGAGTACATTCTATTGCGCCAGTGGTCACGGTCACCATATGTGATGTTAGGCCAGATCGACGAACAATCGTGTATATATTCTCCCTCGGCATAAGTAACCTCACCGATGTCGCCGTTTTTATACCTGCGCCACATTTCAAATGTCTGATCCATATAGCAGTAGTTTTCCGCATATGCATAAACCTTACCAGATTCCTCCACTGCCTCAATCAGTTCAACAGCCTGAGCCATCGTTTCACAGGGAAGTACCTCACTCAATATATGACGCCCTGATTTAAGAAGACGAATTGCATACGTCGCATGCTCGGTTGCATAGTTAGCCAGTACAACCGCATCCATATCATGGTTATAAAAGTCCTCAAAATTATCATATAAAGCGACTTTAATGCCCGCCTTATCAGCGAGTTTACCTGCCTCATCCAGAAGTGGTCGATATTTATCGCAGACCGCGACCAGCTGTGCATTCGGGTGATATGCCAGTACATCAATCATTGTTTTTCCGCGGTATGCACCGAACACCCCTACTTTGATCTTATTTTTCATTGTGCATCATCCTTTTGTTTTATGTAATTGGTTTACTTAATCTTATCATGCTACTCGATTTCTTTTAATGTTCGAAGTAACCAAGATTCATGTTTTTATATTATACGATTTGTACATTGCAAGAAATCCAATAAAATGTCATCATTGGTTTAGGGGGTGAGCCATATCGATAATAAGATTGCTGAAATAATCTCTCGGCAAACGAACGTATCAAAATCTACTGTTTCTAAAGCACTGAACAACTGCGGTGGAGTTGACCCTCAAACGAAGGAAGCCATACTTAAAACAGCTCGAGAGCTTCAGTATACGCCGATCCAGAAAATACGTATGGGTATTAAAAAGACGGATTGGACAATCGGGGTGGTCATACCAGCTAATCCGCAATATTTTTGGGGAGACATGATTGAAGGTATTAAGAACGGAGCACTTCAATATCCCGATATCCAAGTTGTTTTCAGCTTATTTTCAAATCTGTTGAGTGAACAGGATACGTTATATTGTCTGGAATACATGCAGGATTTGCACGTAGATTTACTGATTGTGACTCCTCCCGCGAGCTCGATAATACATAGAAAACTTGATGAAATCGCCTTAACAACGCCGATAGTTTGCTTAAGCGAAACCGCTGAAATTCCTTTCATATTTTATGTAGGAGCAAATTTTTATCAGGACGGTGTTCTCCTTGCGCGGGCGAGCGCTCAAATTTTACAAAAGCATGCTAATATACTACACATAAACCATGTAAGCTTACCTATGGTAAAGCAAAGAGATGACGGATTTTACAAGGAAACAGCGTCTTTGGTACCTCATGTCAAATGGGTAGGTGATGTTCAAACAGATCAACTCCCAGTTTCCGTATTCTCCGCCCAGCTTGCCAGAATCCTTCACGAACAATATAACGGTTTGTTTCAGTCGGTTTATGTTTCGCAGGGACATCTTCCACAGGTGTGTCTGGCTTTAAATAAATTAAAGCTATCAGAAAGAATAGCCGTGTTCGGGTATGAAAATCCGAAGCAAAACAATGCCTATATCAAAAACGGTATGATTGCAGCTTATATAGAACAGGATACTTATAGACAAGGTTCATGCTGTATAGATGCGGCTTATGCGTATTTAACCAAAGGCATGTTGCCTGATAATCGCCGTTTATATGTACCATCCCATTTATATCAGCCAGCTATACAATCCGACTCGGAGACTTATCTATGAATTACACTCCATTAGGTATATCCTGTCTGCTATTTTCCATGCAATTTATCTTTTCAAAATGGTATCAATTGAGAACGGACAACAGCTTAAAATCTTCACTCCGTATGACGGTGTTTGATAGCATATGGCTGTCAGTAATCTTTTTGGTAGCCAACGGCTTTTCTTTGCGTTTGACGCCTCTCTCTGTTTTACTTGCTACAGGCTATTCGGCATTCGCAATCATCTGCATTGTTGCTTCCTTGTTTGCAATGCGGTATGGAAAAGTGGTCAATGTAAGCTTGTTTATGCTTACGGGCGGGCTTATACTACCCGTACTTTACGGAGTTGTTATATTATGGGAATCTCTAAATATACAACAAGGGATTGGAATCCTTATGATAATGCTCTCATTTTTTTGTAGTGCATTATCAAGAGAACCGAGAGAAAGACAAGATGATTCTAATAAAATCCGATGCCTATTGCTGTATATAACGGTTTTTGTTTGCAACGGTATGATCAGCGTAATTACAAAAGCCCATTCTGTAGGAAAAGAAACTGTACCGGAGCAAGATTTTCTTATTATAGCCGCACTGCTGCGGCTTGTTATTGGATTGGTTTTACTAGTCATCATAAATATAAAAAAACAACCTGTAAAACACCTGCATAATATCACGCCTGCACGGATGTTAAACAAACTGCCCTTGTTTTTAATCGTCGGTGGGTATACCTTATGTAATGGCGTTGCAAATTTCTTCTCGCTAATCACGGCTAAAACAATGGATTCCTCTGTGCAGTTTCCCATCATCAGCGCAACAGTTGTTTTATTAACGGCCTTGATATCATGGGCAATATATAAAGAAAAACCAACGTTCTATGAGATGATTGGTATGGCTTTTACACTCTTTGGTATTGTGCTCATGATTTAAAAGGGTAGTTATATGTCCATCTACCATACCGAGTATATCTATATGGAATGGTAAAAAAAGAGAGCAGGGGCGAATTTTCAGATAGGCTCCTGTTTTTTATATTTCCTAAAATGGAATCAATCATTGATCAAGATTTTATCATGCACTGTAGATAGAGTACAATAAATTTCGCAATTTTAAAAACCCGGCCGGATTTCCGTAAAACCGGCCTTGACAATCGGCATGCTTCATGCTACAATATCTCGCGTTCTTAAATGAATAATCTGCGGCTTTAGCTCATCTGGTAGAGCGCAACCTTGCCAAGGTTGAGGTAGCGAGTTCGAGCCTCGTAAGCCGCTCCAAAGCCCGGGATGTACAGTACATCCCGGGCTTTTTGCAGTAAAAAATCCTGCGCAGGAGCTAGCCTGTGCAGGATTTAAAAAATATATCTCATTTTACACCGAATTTTATTGTTGTGACATGATAAAATTCTTCCCCCGCGCGAAATACGGGCTGCTCAAAGTTTTTATGGTTGACCGAGTCGGGAAAATACTCGGTTTCAAGGCAGAATCCGCTGCCTTTTTGGTAGATTGCGCTGTTTTTGCCCTTAACGCCGTTCAGGAAATTGCCGGTATAAAGCTGTACGCCGGGCATGGTGGTTTTCAGCTCGAAAGAGATACCACTTTTATTGTCATATCCCGACACGGCATCACGCAGGCTGCCTGTTGCGCCCCGAACCGCATAGCAGTGGTCATACCCCCCTGCAAGCGTCAAAGGCGCATAATCCGCATTAATCCTCTCTCCGATGGCGCGGGGCTGACGGAAATCCATCGGGGTGCCCTCAACCGCAAGCATTCTTCCCGTGGGTATAAGTTCCGAGTCGGTCTCTACAAATTCATCGGAATTAATCTGCACATACTGTCCATAAACAGATCCGCTGTCATGTCCCGAAAGATTGAAATAGGCGTGGTTGGTAAGGTTGCAAATCGTGGTTTTATCCGTCTTTGCATGGTATTCCCACCTGAACGTCCCGTCCTCGTCAAGGGAATGGGCGACCGAAACCCGAAGATTACCCGGATAGCCCTCTTCGCCGTCCGGGCTGAAAAGGGACAGAACAAGCTTGTTGCCTTTAATGTCGGCCGACCATATCCGGCTATTGAATCCGACATCCCCGCCGTGCAGGTGATTGCCGTTATTGTTGCATGCAAGGGTATATTCGCGGCCTTCGAGCGAAAAACGCCCTTTGCCGATACGATTGGCAAACCGCCCTATCAGAGCGCCGAAATATGTGTCGCTGTTTTCATAATCGGCAAGGCTGTCAAAACCTAATGTAATATCAAGCAAACGGCCGTTTTTATCCGGAACCTTTAAGAAAGCGATAATTCCCCCGTATGACAAAATCCCGACCTGCATGCCCGACGAATTGGCGAGGGTATATAAATCGACCTCCCTGCCGTCCGAAGTCTTCCCGAAAAGACTTTTTTCAATACTCATTTTTACCTCTCCAGTCTATATTACTACAAATCCGCCGTTGGGGCTTAAAACCTGACCGGTGATAAAGTCTGAACTCTCTGACGACAAGAAAAAAATTGCCTCGGCTATGTCCTTCGGACTTCCCATCCTTCCAAGCGGGGTTTCCTCGGCCAGTTGTTTCCGTGTCGCTTCATCAAGAGCCGAATTCATATTGGTGTCAATCACGCCGGGGGCGACGCAGTTTACCTGTATGTTTGAGGGACCAAGCTCCTTTGCGAGGGCTTTTGTCATACCGATAAGCCCCGCCTTTGCAGCCGAGTAGTGAACCTCGCAGGAGGCGCCTACCATGCCCCATATCGACGAGACCAAAATGATTTTTCCTGATTTTCGCGCTATCATGCCCGGCAGCACGGCACTGCAACAAAAATAGGCGGCATCGAGGGTGACCGCCATCATATCCCGCCATTCCTGCAGGGTTATCTGTGTAAAAAGCTTTTGCTGCGCCCTTCCGGCATTGCAGACCAGCACGTCGATCCCCCCGAAACGCCCTTGGGCGGCTTCGACCATGCGGTCGACCTGCTCCATGTCGGTGACGTCGGCTTTAAATGGCAGAACCTGTGCCCCTTTCAGGGTTAATTGCCCGGCAAGCTCAATCGCGGCCGATTCCGAATTGCAGTAGTTGAGTACGATTCGGTAGCCATGCTGCGCAAAAAGCTCGGCGGTTGCCCTTCCGATACCGCGTGAAGCGCCTGTTATTAAGACTGTACGGTTGCGCATGTTTGGCTTCATTCCTTTTGCCGCAGAGAAACAACTTCTCCGCGTCTTTTTTCGCAGAAAAACTCATTGATATTTATATATCTAATCGATTTTAAAATCTTCCTTGGTGAACTTTTGAGGCTTTGGCTGACGGGACGGAATCCGCTTGAGAGGGTCATACTCAAACTTCCGGCAATGATGGTAAAGCGGCATGACGCCTTTTTTGGGGCACAGTATGGCCTTGCCGTCTGAGGAACGACGTCCGTGCAGACAGTGCTCGCAAGTAGCCTGCACACTATTTCCGTAAAGCTTTCGCCGCATTTCCAAATTCCTTTCATCGTTTTTGATAGAATTAATCATATCATATTTACCTCCCCTTTTCTAGTAGGTTTTCTTCTTGTTTTTAGAAAAGTCGTTCGGCTTGACTTGCCCCATACGTTAGGGGTAATAAGCAAAAATAATGCGCAGAGGAAAAGCAGGGATGCCGAAGCCGCCGCGTTCGAGGAATACGGAAGTATTTTTGCATCCGAAAACGGTTTAAAAGCCGTCTCTGCTACAGGTATAAATCGAAAAAGCAGGGCGCTGAGAAATCCACCGATAAGGGCGTGAAGCGCTCGGGCGACAAAAAAGCTTCGGCTTATCAGCCGCTTACCCTGCAATGCGGCGCAGACCTGACAATGTACCGAAAGACCTCCCCAGCCCAATGCCATTCCGAGCAAAATGGGCGCCGCCGCCCCTGTCCGCGCCGCCTCAATGCTTCCGCAGCTTACCTCGAGGATGCACGAGATCATGCAGGAAACCAGATTCGAAATAGACTCCGCCGTTTGCGTTCCTCCGGAAATACGGGAGAGCAGCTGCTGAAGGTTGTCGCCCAGGCCACTGGCATCCGACAGGGACAAAAGGGCGGCGAACAACATAATGAACCCGCACATGAGAAGCATGGAATGGCATGCCCCTCTTACCGAATCCACAAATGCCGCTGCCGGGGAGGGCCTTTGCGGGGCTTTGGTGGAAAACCCGCCGGGCGGATTTTCCCTGCCGTCCGGTGCCGAGCCCACCCTCAATAAAATTCCCAGTAAAACCGATGCGGCGATGTGGGCGCAATAAAGCATAATCCCGTACCGCACGCTGCCCAGCATACCCGCGCCCACCGCGCTTATAATAAACGCCGGTCCCCCGTTCACACAAAAGCCGAGCATACGCCGTCCCTGCGCCCTTGATATGCAACCCTGTTCCACAAGCTCGCCCACAGCGATACCCCCCGCCGGGTATCCCCCGATGAACCCGACAAGGATTCCGGGTGCACAACAGCCGGGCAGTCCGAAAATGAGCCGTGTCGGTCTTTCAAGCCATCTGCCTATGTATGAGCTGAGTCCGGATTTTACGATGAAGCCTGCCAACACAAGAAAGGGGAAAAGAGAGGGGATTATTATCGAGGAGCAGATGGCAAGTCCCCTGCTGATTCCTGAGGATACCGCGTAAGGCCAGGTTATCATCAGCCATCCGGCAAAAACACATCCCGCCAAAAGCAATAAGTAGTCCAAGGTTGATTTGCGGATTGTCTTGATAAACATATTCGCCCTCCCATCCGGATGCCAGTCTTGCTCTTTATAAAATAATAATGCCGGTATCTTATTCTTTATTCAAAACCTTGCGATACTATGCTTGTCTTGCCGCATTATTATGTTCAAAGCTGCATATTTTGTTAAGAGCGGATAACATGGTTAGCTGTTCGGTACTATCAATTATATGTAACGAAAGGGTCATATATATGAGTGCGGCCAGAACAAAAAGGCGAAAAAGAAAAATACAGAAAAACGGGCTGCCGGAAAAGGTCGAACGGGTATTGGAGCTTCCCGTCGGCTCGCTGAGCAGCGCCGCTCGTATAGAGCTGATGGGAAACAAGCGGGTCATTGTTGACGGTTGCCACGGGATTGTCGAGTACAGCGACGATTTGGTGCGAATGCAGACCGGCAGCGGGATGATTCGTTTTAAGGGAACCATGCTGAGCATAAGCTGTCTGACCGAGGACAGCGCGATTATTGAGGGAAATATACTGTCCTTGGAATATCTGTCATAAAACCAATGTCCTAATTAAGGAGTGTAATAACCGTGTTTATGATTCACTTGTTAAGGTGGCTTTTCGGATGGATAAGGCTGGAGGCCGAGGGCGGTTTTCCCGAAAGACTGCTTAATCTGGCGGCACGTGAGGGGATTGAATTATGGGGGGTCCGAAGATACGGAATAAAGCTTACGGCGAGTTGTCCCGCAAGGCAGTATCGCATGCTGCGTTCCCCCGCGCGCCGCGCCGGCATGAGACTTCATGTAAAAAAAAGACACGGTGTGCCGTTTACCCTCCACAGGTACCGTTCACGCTCGGGGCTGCTTGTCGGCTTGACTTTGTTTATTGTAATACTCCAGCTCTTTTCGCAAAGAATATGGATTGTTGAGGTGAGAGGAAGCAAAAAGGTAGACAAGGAAAAGATCCTCGGCGTGATGCAGGAATTCGGCGTTCGTGAGGGTGCCGACCTCTCGAACCTCGATATTCCAACCCTTCAGCTTCAGACGCTCCGAAAACTGCCCGAACTTGCGTGGTGCGTGGTCAATCTGCAGGGCAGCATTGCCTATGTTGATGTTACCGAACGTATTTCACCACCCGAGCTGTCAAACCCCGACTGTCCATCCAATATAAAGGCCGCCCGTGACGGACGCATAATTTCGATTGAGGTTTACACAGGTCAGTCCATGGTTCAAAAGGGAGACGCTGTTGCACAGGGGATGCTGCTGGTCAGCGGAATTATTGAAAGCTCTGTCGGGCCTATTTTAAAACGCTCTCAGGCGCGAATACTCGCCCAAACCGTCAGAGTCCTTGAGGTCAGCGTGCCGCTGAAGGAAAAGCAGCTGCTTGCCACCGGTGAGAGGATACTTCGCCCATGCCTGCATATTTTTACACTGAACATCCCCATGTTTACCGACGGGAAGATAGAGCAGCAAAACAAGCTTAGCATCACCCGAAATATGCTTAATGTGAACGGAATCAGCCTGCCTCTCGGTATTATCTGCAAAAGCTATGAGCTGATGGAGTATAGGGATATTGTCAGAACCGAGTCCCAGGCAAAGGAGCTGGCGAAAAAAAGGCTGAAAGAAAAGAAAAAGGAGCTTGCCGGGGTCGAAATTATTATGGAAAACGAGAAGGGCGAACTGAAAAACGGGAGATACGTTTTGTCCGGCGTTTATGACTGTATCGAGGATATATGCATGGAAGAAGAGTTGGTCATTGAGTAGCAACCATATATAGAAAAAATGTGCAGTAGATGTATTTATATCCTAGATATAAGGCAAAAAATTTGTCTAAAATGTGCAATGACAAACAGGGGATTTCTGGTATAATAGATATAATAGTAGCCATTGTGAAAATACGGGAAGAGTGGTCTTTTGATGTTTGAGCAGGTTCTCAGCTTGGATCGAATGGAGCAGGCGGTATCCCTGTTTGGAAGCTTTGACGAGAATGTTCGGTTAATCGAAAAGCATTACGGGGTGGATATTGTGAGCCGCGGCACCGATATAAAAATAAGCGGCGAACCTGAAGCGGTCGCCAAATCACTTCGAGCCGTGCAGGGATTGCTCCAGCTCATAAACCGGGGGGAACAGCTCAACGAACAAAATGTCCGGTATGTGCTGATGCTGGTGGACGAGGGAGGAGACGAGGAGCTCCCGAAGCTTTCATCCGACAGTATATGCATTACCTCAAAGGGCAAACCCGTAAAGCCAAAGACGCTCGGACAAAAAAACTATGTCGAGGCAATTCGTGATAATACAATCGTACTCGGCGTAGGTCCTGCGGGAACAGGAAAAACCTATCTGGCTGTCGCAATGGCGGTGAATGCTTTCCGCGCCAAGGAGGTCAACCGGATAATCCTGACCCGTCCAGCAGTTGAAGCCGGAGAAAAGCTTGGGTTCCTGCCCGGCGATCTGCAGTCGAAGGTTGACCCGTATTTGCGCCCGTTATACGACGCTCTGTTTGACATGCTGGGCGCCGAATCATACCAGAAATATCTTGAGCGCGGAAATATTGAGGTCGCTCCTCTGGCATACATGAGAGGAAGAACCCTCGATGACAGCTTCATCATTCTCGATGAGGCGCAGAACACGACGAGCGAGCAGATGAAGATGTTTCTGACTCGCCTGGGCTTCAATTCAAAAATGGTGGTAACGGGAGACGTCACGCAAATCGACCTTCCTGACGGTCGCAAAAGCGGTCTCAAGGAGGTTATGAAGGTTCTTAAGGGTGTGGAGGATATCCAAATCTGCACGTTCACACAGAAGGATGTTGTGCGGCATCAGCTTGTACAGCGTATAGTGCGGGCTTATGAAAATTTTGATGAAGGGAAACGAAGCAGGAACTATGGTAAAAATAAAGGTCATAATTGAAAACCAGCAAAAAACTATCAGGATTCCCACAGGCATACGCCTGCTGATTCGGCGTTGTTGTCACGCCGCTCTGGAGCTTGAGGGATTTAAAGGCGCTGCCGAAATCGGGGTTTCTATTGTTGACGACGACCAGATTCGGCAACTTAACAACGAATACCGAAACATCGATTCTTCAACCGATGTATTGTCATTTCCTATGGGCACAAACGGCGAATTTGACAAGAATCCTGAAACCGGAGCCTACATACTGGGGGACATCGTGCTGTCGATTGAACGTGCAAAGGAACAGGCCGAGCAGTTCGGACATTCTCTCCAGCGCGAAATCGGATATCTTGTGGTTCATTCGGTTCTTCACCTGTTGGGCTATGACCATGTTGAAGGCGGGCTTGAAGCCGTCCGTATGCGCGAGCGGGAAGAAACAATTATGTATTCGGTGGGATTGCCGCGCGGCGGCAGCTATGTTTTGGACAGGAACGAGTAATAACGAATGAAACTGTTTATTAAAAGCTTTATCTATGCCGCGTCAGGAGCTTGGTTTTGCCTACGGCATGAACGCAATTTCAGAATTCATCTGGTTGTAGCTGCTTATGTTCTGGGCTTTGCGCCTGCCTTTTCGCTGACGCGCACCGAATGGGCTTTGCTGATTATCACCATTTCGGCAGTATTGGCGGCAGAGGCCGTCAACACCGCCGTCGAGCATACCGTGGATATATCATCGCCCAAAATCCATCCCGCAGCCAGAATTGCAAAGGATGCCGCTGCTGCCGCCGTTCTTATATGCTCGATAGCGTCGGTCGGCGTGGGTTTTCTGATGTTCGGGGATTTAGACAAGCTGGCGGCGCTGTGGAACAATCTTGTTTCAAGTTGGTGGAAGCTTACCGTAACGGGGCTTTCGCTTGTGGTTTCATTCATTTTTATACTGCGCGGCGGGCCGCATAAAAACATCCCTACCAAATAAATAATAAACCTGGTGTTATGTTTTCGTGAACCACATGAAATTTGAAGGGATGAAACCTCTTAATGTCGAACGAACCGAAAAGCACTTCCAAATCAGCCTTTATTGCCATAATCGGACTGCCGAATGTGGGAAAATCCACCCTGTTAAACGCCCTGGTCGGTCATAAGGTGGCGATAGTATCGGACAAGCCTCAGACAACCAGAAACAGGATCATGGGTGTTTGCACAAGGGAGGACACCCAAATTGTCTTTATAGATACACCCGGCGCCCACCGCCCACGTACCAGGTTGGGGGATTTTATGATAAAAACGATAGGCGAGGCGGTTTCGGGGGTTGATGCGGCGGTGCTTGTCACCGATTCGCCGCGCGGCATCAAGCCCGAGGAGCGGAATCTTCTGGACCGCTGCTCCAAAAATAATCTGCCGGTTGTCCTTGTGATAAATAAGATTGATACCCATGACGACAAATCGATATTACTGGGCTTGATTTCAAGCTGGCAAAAGGAATACGATTTTTCGGCTATCGTCCCGATTTCTGCCCTGACGGGAGACGGGATTGAGGAGCTGAATCGTGAAATCTTTAAATTTGCGTTCGAAAGTCCGCACTTTTTTTCGGATGATATGGTAAGCGACCAGCCCGAGCGGGTTATTTCTGCCGAGCTTATACGCGAAAAAATTCTGCTTTTTATGAGGGACGAGGTTCCGCACGGCATCGCGGTTGTAGTTGAAAGCATGAAGGAACGACAGTCGGGGCAGACCGCAATTCTGGATGTCGAGGCAAACATCTTTTGTGAGCGGGAAAGCCACAAGGGAATTATTATCGGCAAATGCGGCTCTATGTTGCAAAAGATAGGGAAAGCCGCCCGCCAGGAGATGGAATCGCTGTTCGGAACTAAGGTAAACCTCCAGTGCTGGGTCAAGGTAAAGGAGGACTGGCGCAACCGTCAGGGTATTATGGGAGGGTTCGGCTACCGATAATACTTTATATTTTCAATACCAAAATTTCCGAATATTACGGTATATGTTTCCGTGTATGGAAGCAGATCGTGTGCATATTCTAAATGTACGAAGTTACTCTGTTGTACTCTAGCAACGCGCGGGAAACACACGTTCCCCGACGGCAGAAAGGAACGGTACTTTGGCATGAAGCGATATGATATGTGGGACGCATTCTCAAAAACCGGGCGAATTGAAGATTATCTTCGGTACCGGGGAGTTGATTTATATAACAAGAAAAATAAGGAGGAGCGGCATCGGGATGACAACCGACGCCCTGATTATCAGGGAGAACAACAATATAGGTGAAGCCGACCGCTTTGTTACAGCATTGACGCGTGAGCTGGGGGTTATACGGGCGTCCGCAAGGGGGGCGCAGAACCCGAAAAGTCGTAATTCATCGGCAACCCAGCTGCTTTCATATTCCCGTCTGACCCTGCGCCGAGGACGGAATAAATACATAGTCGAGGACGCCCGGCCGATTTCCGTTTTCTTTGCCCTGCGGTCGGATATCGTCAAGCTGGCGCTTGCTCAATATTTTTGTGAATTGGCAGGGGTTATTGCTCCGCAGGATGAGCCCGCGGAGGATTTTTTGCGTTTAATGCTTAACGCCCTGCATTTTTTAGCCGAGGGCAGTCGCGACCCCCGCCAGATAAAGGGTGTGCTTGAGCTCAGGATGCTCGGTCTTGCAGGCTTTATGCCTGATTTGACTATGTGCAGAGACTGCGGAGCATTTGAGAGCGAGGTTATGTGGCTGTCTCCGACCGAAGGAAGCCTTGTGTGCGGCAGGTGCAGTCACCGGCCGACGAACGGATATGCGCTCATGCCGAATGTTCTCGCGGCTATGAGGCATGTGACCTATTCCGAATTTGAAAAATGCTTTTCTTTTACAATGTCGGACGAAGGGATAACGGCGTTTTCAAATTATACCGAAGCATTTTTGCTTGCACAACTCGGAAGGGGTTTTAAAACCCTTGACTTTTATCATACGTTAAAAAGTTGATTTTATTTGCAATTGGAGGTTTACAATGAGCGCAGCAATGCAAAAAAATCAAATCGACCGCTATGGACTTAGATGCCGCCGCTTATCAAGACTTTTGTTAATCGTCACATTTATGTTTGTTTTTATTCTGCAAGGCATGTGCTTCTTTGTCGCTTTGGACGGGGGATACGATTCCGACCGGGCACTTATCTTTTCCTTGATTCCCCTTGCGGGTCCGCTATTTTGCGGGTTTCAGCTTGTGATTGCGGGCACGGGCACACCCTTGATACTGTTTGCTCTGTTTATTCCTTGTGCCTTGCCTGCGCTCGGAAGCGCCTATTTTTCGGACCAGTATAAGCTGGCTGTATATGAAGCTTCCAAACCCGAAAATCCGGTACTGCCCGATGCTCTGGATATCCTTACACGAAATCCCGAGAAAAAAAGGTTTGACTACGACCTTGAATCCCAGCCCAAAGCCCCGCCGGCGGCGCAGCCGCTTCCGGTCAAACAACCCGCGCCAGAACCCCGGCCCCTTCCGGTGAAGCCAGAGAAGACTCAACCCCAGCCTGTCAAGAAAAACGGAGAAACAAATAATGCCGTGAAGCAGCCCCTCGAAAGGGCGACCGTAAAAACTGAAAATGACATCCCGTATCTCCAAAAAACCGAGGAATATCAAAAAATTTCTTCCGAACCCTCTCCAAGGGGTACGGGTTCGGACCGAGAGAGCAATGAAGAGTACGATAAAATGCTGCGGGATGTGCTGTCCATCCTGAATAAACAATAGATAATATGTAAAGGCTTGGTTACCGATGAAACGAGATTATAAGGTGTTGGAGCTTGATAAGATACTCGAGCTGCTTGCATCCGAAACAAGCTGTGAAGGCGCCGCGAAAATCGCCAGGGGGATTGAGCCCTCTTCCGACCTTGGGGAAGCACGCCGCCGCATGGAGGATACCGCTGCCGCCATGCTTTTAACGGCACGGTTCGGTAGCCCCTCATTCGGTCAACTAAAGGATGTTACGGATGTATTGCGCCGTGCCGAGGCCGGCGCTTCTCTGTCTATGCGTGAGCTTCTTGACATCGCCGAAACCCTCAGAATTATACGCTCCATGCGCGGCTGGTTTGAAAATTGCACGGACACAAAAACCTGTCTGGATGATAGGTTTAATGCCCTATCCCCAAATAAATATCTGGAGGAAAAGATAAAAGAGGCAATCGTTTCGGAAGAGGAAATCGCGGACAGCGCATCCCCCGAGCTCAGCGATATACGCAGAAAAATACGCGCCGCATCTTCACGCGTCCGCGAAAAGCTTGATAAGATGATACGCTCGCCCGAATATCAAAAGCTGTTGCAGGATCCAATTGTAACCATTCGCGGAGGTCGTTTTGTCGTGCCCGTAAAATCGGAGCACAGAGGAGAGGTGCCGGGCTTGATTCACGACACCTCGTCGTCGGGGGCGACCGTCTTTATCGAGCCGATGGCTGTTGTCGAGGCAAATAACGAGCTGAGAGTGCTTTTATCAAGGGAGCAGGCCGAGATTGAACGGATATTGGCAGAGCTGTCTGCCGAAGCTGGCAGTTTCGGAGCTGCGATTATCGGCAATTACATGATACTTGTCGAACTGAACTTTATTTTTGCAAAATCAAGACTTGCATATAAAATGAAGGCCACCCAACCGATCTTGACCCAGGACAGGCATATACTGCTTCGTCGCGCCCGTCACCCGCTCCTCGACCCCAAAACGGCTGTGCCGATAGACGTTGAGTTGGGCGGCGATTTTGACACGTTGGTGATAACGGGGCCAAACACCGGCGGCAAAACAGTAACACTGAAAACCATCGGCCTTTTGACATTAATGGCGATGTGCGGACTTATGCCGCCGGTAGGGGATGGAAGCGTCCTGTCGGTCTTCGACGCCATTTATGCAGATATCGGTGACGAGCAGTCGATTGAACAGTCATTGTCCACCTTCTCCGCCCACATGAAAAATCTCATACGAATCCTTGATGAGGCAGACGATGGAAGTCTGGTGCTTATGGACGAGCTGGGCGCGGGTACAGACCCTGTTGAGGGTGCGGCGCTTGCAACCGCCATAATCGAAAGGCTGAGAATGAAGGGCGCTCGGATTGCCGCCACCACCCATTATGCCGAGCTCAAGGCATACGCAGTGAACACCCCCGGGGTTGAAAACGGGAGCTGTGAGTTTGATATCGCAACCCTACGCCCGACATACAGGCTGCTGGTCGGTGTTCCGGGTCGTTCCAACGCCTTTGCAATATCCGAAAGGCTGGGGATGGATTCCGCACTTGTCAATCGTGCTAAGGAGCTTGTATCGGGTGAAAACCAAAGGCTTGAGGATATGGTGAGCAAGCTTGAGGAGCACCGACAGAAACTCGAGAATGAACTCGAACAGGCGCGAGCCGTCCGGGCTTCGGCGGAGTCGGCGGGTCAAAAGGCCGAACGCCGGCTGACCGAGCTTGAGAATATGCGTCAAAAGGAAATCGAGCGGGCGAAGTCGGAGGCGCGGCAGATAATCGAACGAGCAAGAACGGAAGCCGAGCAGATGATGACCGAGCTTGACACCATCAGGAAGGAAAAAAATTCGGCTGAATTTGCCGCAAGGATACAGGAAGCAAAAAGCAGGCTGAGGTCAAGGCTTGCTGCCGCCGAGGAAGCGGTTGATCCTGTTTTGCATAAAATACGCGGACAATACAAGCTGCCCCGTCCCTTGAAAGAGGGCGACGAGGTTATTATAATTGATATTGATAAAAAAGGGATTGTATTATCTCCCGCGGATAGCAGCGGAAATGTCATGGTGCAGGCGGGAATAATCAAAACACGTGTCGGTATCGACAATTTACGGCTTGTCGAGTCGAATGTCGGCTCGGTGAACCGGACTGCGCCGCCGGTCGGAACGGTGAAAGGGGAATCGTCCCGTGCCGTCCGTTCGGTTAAAACCGAGCTTGATTTAAGAGGGATGCTGACCGACGAGGGGATTTTGGAGCTTGACAGGTTTATTGATCAGGCCTTAATGTCGGGTATCGGACAAATCACGGTTATTCACGGCAAGGGCACAGGCGCGATGCGGGCGGCGGTACACAAGCACCTAAAATCCCATCCTTCTGTCAGGGGCTTTCGACTCGGGGTATACGGAGAGGGCGAAACAGGAGTAACAATAGTTGAGCTTTAGTGTCCGCACGACCGACAGTACAATAATTTATTTAAGCTTTAGGAGAATAACCATGGATAGAAATAATATCCGATCTGTTAAGCGGACGCTAACCCTGATGGAAATACTCGCTCAAAAGGGTGAATCGGGGGTCACCGAGCTGAGCAATGCCGCAAATTTGAATAAAGCGACCGTTTACCGCCAACTTAATACCCTTCTATCTATGGGATATGTTAAAAAGGATGAAAAAACTGAAAGGTACGGTCTGACCTTTAAGCTTCTGGAACTTGCCAATCACATGCTCAACCATATAAATATGCGGGATATGATACGCCCGTATCTTGAAAATCTCGCGGCGCAGAGCGGGGAAACCGTCCATTTGGTGCAAAGGGAGGGTGTGCACTGCGTATATATCGATAAGGTTGAGCCTACCGTTAATTCGGTCAGGATGGTATCCCGTATCGGCATGCGACAGCCGTTATACTGCACGGCCGTCGGCAAGGCCATCCTTGCCGAACTTCCCGACGCCGAAATACACTCCATATGGGACAGCATCGATATCCGCCCGCACACAGAAAACACCATTGTAAACTGGGGGGATTTTATTAAGGAAATCGGTACTATAAGAAGCCTTGGCTATGCGCTAGACAATGAAGAAAACGAAGTCGGGGTCAAGTGTGTCGCGGTTGCCATACGTGACTATACCGGTATGGCTCGGCACGCCATCAGTGTTTCGGCTCCGGTGTCGCGTATGACGGACAGCAATCTTGAAAAGATTCTCCGATACCTGCTTGATACAAAATCGAATTTTCCGGTTACATGACGGCATTATAGCCGTAAAAAAGGAAGGCTCCTTCATGCGAAAGAGCCTTCCTTGCTTGGTTTTTTAAGACAGTTGTCCGGTCTTACTGCAGTACAGTCTGACCTCAATTTTTCTGGTGTCTACCGTGACGAAGAGGATTTTCCGCTTAAAAGTTGCTTTTCCGACCGCTATGTTGAATTCAGGGAAAGCCGTAGAGCTTGAACACGACCATGCTTTGTCAAATGAATGGGGCGCTCCGGATGCGGCTATACAGACTACATACTCGTTATGTATGACTCTAAAATCGCCGATTACCACAAAGTCCCACAGGGGCTTTCCATTGACATCATACCATGTATATGTTTTACTTCCGATAATGTAATATTCATTGCCGGCTGCCAATATCCCGTTTTTCGATACTTTTTTTGTGACCGTAATTTCGGCATAGCCGTCCTGATAATATTCGGTATACGTACTTACGGTCTGAAAATCATTTGTTATTATCGGGGCGGCTTGAGCGCCTGCGGACAGTGGTAACGACATCACAAAACATACGATTGCAAACAAACAAATAAGTATTCGTTTCATTTTTTAACCTCCGTTTTTTAATAATTTGATTCCTTCCGCTACACCAAAGTCGGTGAATCCGTCGGCGGATTCCGCGTTTTTGAGGTAGCAGAAAATGCACAAGACACAGAAAATTATAACGATTGCCAATCCCACGAAAAGAGCCGCTCTTTTTATGAATCTCGCACTGTTCAAATCATTGCCAAACTCACTCCCTTCCACAGATGATATGTAATCAATCGCGATATCTTCCGGCGTCCCGAAACGACCGACGATATCATGGATTGATGCTTCGGGATGATCATCCAGAAAATCCTCGATGCTTGCTTTGAGCTCCTCGATAAGCTTTTTCTTCCGGCTGCCTTTGCAGACCATCAGCTTATTGATTTTGTGAAAATACGTGTCCAAATCATATTGCAAATGATTTCCTAACATTATCAGAAATTCCTCCGGAATAATTTAGTATCTTTAAGACACCCTCATTAATGCTCAAATACTCGCTTTTTATATAATTAAGATATTTCAAGCCGGATGGTTCGAGATGGTAATAAACACGGGTTCTCCTTTTACCCACCTTTTCACGTCTGTCGGAGATATATCCCTTTTCAACCAAACGGTAGAGCGTGGGGTACATGGAGCCCTCCCGCAGAATAAACATATTATCACTGCGTTTAGCCAGCTCCTGTGACAACTGATAGCCGTACATATCCCGGATATTCAACAGGGTGAGCAACAAAAGCTCCGCAGTTCCTTTTTTTAGATTTTCGGTTATGCTCAATACAAAATACCCCTTAAAATTTTCATTTCGCCCCTATTCTATCACATAATCTTATATTTGTAAATAATTTACTGGTATTTTCTGTAGAATTTTTTGTTTATGAGAACTTTTCCTGAAGCAAGTCGGGGTGCATTGAACCCGAAAAGTCAAAATAAACCTTAAATGCTTGACAATCAGGGTTTGCCATGTTACAATTTGCGTTGCCGCATGTTCCGGGCATTAAAGCGGGTTATCCCCGCCTGTGACAGCGAGTCTTAAAGAAAAGCAGGTGCTTTTTATTCATGTATGCCATTATTGAGACCGGAGGCAAACAGTACAAGGTGCAGAGCGGCGATGTTCTGTACATTGAAAAGCTGGACGCCGCCGAGGAATCCACAGTTACCTTTGACAAGGTACTCGCACTCCACAACGACAAAACTCTCAAGCTGGGCAATCCTTATATCAAAGGTGCCAGCGTTGAGGCGCGTGTTCTGAAAAACGGTAAAGGAAAGAAGCTCACGGTTTTCACCTACCGTCCCAAGAAGGGCAGCAAGCGCAAGCTGGGACACCGTCAGCCCTTTACAAAGGTTCAGATTGAAACTATACACGCCAGGGCTCCCAAGGCGAAGGCCGATGACGCGGAGTAAGTTTTTTATAAGGCAGGGGCTTCTGGTCGGCTTTGAGTTGACAGGACATGCCGGTGCGGGTGTTTCGGGCAAGGATATCGTATGCGCGGCGGTTTCGTCGGCCGGGTTGATGACCGTCAACACCATCACCGAGATTATGGGTGTTTCGGCCGACATTACAGAATGCCAAGGGTTCCTTCGGGTTGTTCTTTCAGACGACGATGCGCGCCGCTGTCAGGATATCTTAAAGGGTTTCCGCCTACATTTGACAGAACTGCAAAAACAATATCCACACAATTTAAAGGTAATATACGGAGGTGTAACGAATGCTTAAGATAAATATCCAGTTGTTCGCCCATAAAAAGGGCGTAGGATCCACTAAAAACGGTCGTGATTCCGAGTCCAAGCGTCTCGGAGTCAAGCGTGCCGACGGCCAGTTTGTTCTTGCAGGGAACATTCTTGTCCGCCAGCGCGGTACCCATATCCATCCCGGCAACGGTGTGGGCATCGGTTCCGACGACACACTCTTTGCACTTGTCGACGGCAAGGTAAGCTTTGAGCGCATGGGCAAGAACCGCAAGCGGGTCTCTGTCTATGCAATAGAGCAGTAATACTTAAATCTTAGCTTGAGATTGGTATTATAACCGTGCAGATTATTATTCCCCGCCTGATACGGCGGGGAATTTTTGTAATGGAAAACCCCCGGACTATCCGGGGGTTTTCCATTACAATCAAGACCACCGGCTGATTTTCCGGTGGTCTTATTTTTTAATCTTCTTTTCTGCCCGCCTGTCTGAAGTCATAGGGTGCGCCAAATGCGCCGCCGCCGAAGGAACGGACGACAATCCCGCTATTTGCCTTAGGAATGCCCGTATACCTAAGCCGAAAGCTGAGCGGAACAGAAGGGCACATTTGCCACAGAGTTTCTTCAAGAACCTTCAGCTCCTGCTGTGTCGCTCGGTTGCCTGCAGACTTGAATTTATCGTCATATTCTTCATCCGAAAAATGGGCATAATTCCCTATCGCTCCCGTAATAAAGCTGCCCATAGCATCCTTTGCATCTGCGCCGGGCGCGGTAAACGAGGAAATTGCGATCTGATAGTTGCCCACCTTTACCCTTGATGTCAGCTCCGACAGGGTAAGCGGTTCAATGCTGAAATAGAGCGAAAGATTTTTCTGCCACGATTGCACCACATACCTTGCAATATTGGTACTGTATTCGTCGTCAGAACATAAAAGGGTGAGGGTCGGCATCCCTTCAAGCCCGGCTTGCTGAAGCCCTTTGGAAAGCTCTTGCTGCGCCTGCGGAGCGCGGGTGGTCGGCGTAATCCTATTGGTATCGTCACGATACCTGCCGGCAGACAGTACAGTTGCGTCGGGAGAAACAAAACCTGTCGCGGGTATGTCGGTCGTACTGTCCAACTGTTCAAGAAGCAGTTTCCATTCAATCGAATCCCTGAGCGCCCGCCTCAAATATGGGTTGCTCAGAGACTGATTGTCGTTGTTCATCCACAGCATAAGCAGGGTATCCTTTTGGGTATGCAGCCTTATTCCGGCATTTCGGGCTTTTTCAAGCTCACCCGCCGGAATCGGCGCCGCATCCAGCATGCCCTCCGATAATGCTTTTACCGGATCCTCAACCTCGCCTATCACATAGCGCACCGACGACGGTAGAATGTTTTCGGCATCGTGATAACCCTCGTTTTTACCCATCAATAGGGATTTGTTGTGATTCCATGCCTTTAGGTAAAAAGGCCCGTTTGAAATAAGATGCTCGGTGTCCAGCCCGTACTTTCCCTCTGTCTGGTCGAAAAAGCTCTTTTTACAGGGCATAAACGGGGTGGAAGCCGTCTTTGCGGGAAAATCACGGTCGGGCTGCGTCAGGGTTATTGTCAACCGCTTATCATCCAGTGCTTTTACGCCCAGAAAGGAAGCATCCGCCCTTCCCTCGTTTATCTCCCGCGCATATTTTATTTCAAACAGCTGTTCCGCCAATGATGATTGTGTAGTCGGATGCACGGCACGCTGCATACCGAAAACAAAATCATGGGCTGTCACCTCAGTGCCATCGCTCCATTTTGAATCGAGCAGCGTAAAGGTATAGGTTAGTCCGTCATCCGACACCACCCAGTCTGCCGCCCCTGGTCGGGCTTTCCCCGATTCATCGAGTCGCGCGAGGCCTTCAAAAAGGGCGACAACCATGGTCACCGAGGCTGTATCGGTCGAAATCTGGGGGTCAATCTGGCGTGGTTCAGCCGAAAGTGAAAACCGGAATGATTTGCCTGCGATTGATTCCTTCTTACAGCCGCTTAATATTGTTGACGACAGGATTGCAAGCAGCAATACCACTACCGCAAGTCTGCCGAATTTATTTTTTTTGTAAAACGGCATGGATGACTCCTCCAAAATCAAAATACCGTCGTCCCCAAAAATGAAAAGGCTCTGATACTAAATACAAATATATTATAACAATCGCTCCGCAAAATGTCCAACAATCAGTATTATATAAGCTCCCGCAAAAAAATCCCTCCCGAAAACGGGAGGGATTTAAAGCTGTTTAGCCTATTAGTTAATCTTTGTAACAACACCGGAGCCAACGGTGCGGCCGCCTTCACGGATAGCAAAGCGCAGACCTTCCTCAATGGCAATCGGGGTAATAAGCTCAACATCCATCTCGACATTATCGCCGGGCATGCACATCTCGATGCCTTCAGGCAGAGAAACGACACCGGTTACGTCTGTGGTACGGAAATAGAACTGGGGACGATAGTTGTTGAAGAAAGGAGTGTGACGTCCGCCCTCTTCCTTGGAAAGGACATAAACCTTGCCATGGAATTTGGTATGCGGGTTGATGGAGCCAGGTTTGCAAAGAACCTGTCCGCGCTCAATCTCGTCTCTCTGAACACCGCGAAGCAGAGCGCCGATGTTGTCGCCTGCCTCGGCGTAATCAAGCAGCTTGCGGAACATTTCGATACCGGTAACAACCGTCTTCTTTTTCTCATCGGTCAAACCGATAATCTCAACCTCTTCGGACAACTTCAACTGGCCGCGCTCAACACGACCGGTAGCAACCGTTCCGCGGCCTGTAATGGTAAACACGTCCTCAACAGGCATAAGGAAGGGAAGATCGGTTGTCCGCTGAGGGGTGGGGATGTAGCTATCAACAGCATCCATCAGCTCGACGATACAATTGTACTCGGGAGCATTGACATCATTGGAGCCGCACTCAAGAGCCTGGAGAGCAGAGCCTTTGATAATGGGTGTGTCGTCGCCGGGGAAGTTGTACTCGTTGAGCAGTTCGCGAACTTCCATCTCGACAAGCTCAAGAAGCTCGGGATCGTCGACCTGATCGACCTTGTTCATAAATACAACGATATAGGGAACGCCAACCTGACGTGCAAGAACAATGTGCTCACGGGTCTGAGGCATCGGGCCGTCTGCAGCCGAAACAACCAGGATTGCTCCGTCCATCTGAGCGGCACCTGTAATCATGTTCTTTACATAGTCGGCGTGACCGGGGCAGTCAACGTGTGCATAGTGACGGGTTTCGGTCTGGTACTCAACGTGTGAGGTACTGATTGTGATACCGCGTGCACGCTCTTCGGGAGCCTTGTCGATGTTCGCATAATCAACAAACTCGGAGCTTCCCCTGAGGTTGAGAACCTTTGTGATAGCGGCGGTCAGTGTGGTTTTACCATGGTCAACGTGTCCGATGGTACCAATATTAACGTGTGGTTTGCTTCTTTCAAACTTTGCCTTTGCCATGTTTATTTCCTCCTTTTATAAACACAAATTACTTTTTCATAATTAATGAAAACCTATGGAATTCATTTTAACAATTAGTCAAGCGAATTTCAAGCCTTTTCCAAATAAAATATCGATTTGGCAGACAGATTAATCCTCTTTCTTAATCCTTTTGGATATAATGTTTTCTGCCACACTCTTCGGAAGCTCGGAATAATGGCTGGGTTCCATGCTGTACTGTCCGCGTCCCTGCGTGCGTGAACGCATGTCGGTTGCATAGCCGAACATCTCGGACAGCGGTACCATTGCTGTTATCTGCTGGGCGCCTGAGACTGCTTCCATTCCCTGAATCATACCGCGTCGGGAGTTCAAATCGCCGATTACATCACCCATATACTCCTCGGGTACCGTGACAACCACCCTCATGATTGGTTCAAGCAGAACGGGATCCGCTCTTCGCATGGCTTCTTTGAAGGCCATTGAGCCGGCAATCTTAAATGCCATTTCGGAAGAGTCTACTTCGTGGTACGAACCGTCAAATAGGGTAACCTTGACGTCAACCACGTTATAGCCTGCCACAACGCCCGACAGCATAGCACCCTGAACACCCTGGTCAACGGCCGGGATGTACTCCTTGGGAATGACGCCGCCGACAACAGCGTTGACAAATTCATATCCCTTGCCGGTTTCGTTAGGCTCAATACGGATTTTAACGTGACCATACTGTCCGCGTCCGCCCGACTGGCGGGCATATTTGTGGTCAATCTCTGCGCTTTTGCGGATGGTCTCCTTATAGGCAACCTGAGGTGCGCCGACATTGGCCTCTACCTTGAATTCGCGGAGCAGGCGGTCGACAATAATCTCAAGATGGAGCTCGCCCATACCCGCGATTATGGTCTGACCGGTTTCTTCGTCGGTGTAGTTCTTAAAGGTGGGGTCCTCCTCCGCAAGCTTTGAGAGGGCAATGCCCATCTTCTCCTGACCGGCCTTTGTCCTAGGCTCAATCGCAACTCGGATAACAGGCTCTGGGAACTCCATCGACTCAAGAATAACCGGATGCTTTTCGTCACACAGGGTGTCTCCGGTGGTGGTATTCTTCAGCCCGACCGCAGCCGCAATATCTCCCGCATAAACGGTTTCAATATCCTGACGATGGTTGGAGTGCATCTGGAGAATACGGCCTAAACGCTCGTTGTTATCCTTGTTTGAGTTGTATACGCTTGAGCCCGCGTTGACCTTGCCGGAATATACGCGGAAGAAGCAAAGCTTTCCTACGAACGGGTCGGTCGCAATCTTAAATGCCAAAGCCGCAAAAGGCTCGGAATCGGAAGAATGACGCTCGATCTCCTCCTGGGTATCGGGGTTGATTCCTTTAATTGAGGGAATGTCGGTCGGGGCAGGCATATAATCCACAACGGCATCAAGCAGCTTTTGTACGCCCTTGTTGCGATAGGATGTGCCGCAGGTCACGGGAACCATCCTGTTGGCAATAGTCGCCTTGCGGATGCAGGACTTGATTTCTTCAATCGTGAGGGGCTCGCCGGAGAAGTATTTCTCAAGCAGCTCATCATCCTGTTCGGCAACAGCCTCAACCAAAGCGTCATGGTATTCCTGCGCCTTATCCATCATATCTGCAGGAATATCCTCACAACGGATATCCTTGCCGATATCATCATAATAGATATACGCCTTCATCTCCACAAGGTCGACAATACCCTTGAAGGTATCCTCGGCACCGATGGGGAGCTGAATCGGTACGGCATTGGTTTTAAGACGCTCCTTCATCATATTGACGACGCGGTAAAAATCAGCGCCCATGATGTCCATCTTGTTTATATATGCCATACGGGGTACTTTATATTGGTCAGCCTGACGCCAGACGGTTTCAGACTGGGGTTCAACACCGCCCTTGGCACAAAAAACGGTAACCGAACCGTCGAGCACGCGGAGCGAACGCTCAACCTCTACGGTAAAGTCAACGTGACCCGGGGTGTCGATGATATTAATACGGTGGTTCTTCCAGAAACAGGTGGTAGCCGCCGAAGTAATTGTAATACCGCGCTCCTGCTCCTGCGCCATCCAGTCCATGGTCGCCGAGCCGTCATGTGTTTCACCCATTTTATGGTTAATACCGGTATAGAACAGGATACGCTCGGTAGTTGTCGTTTTACCGGCGTCGATGTGGGCCATGATACCGATGTTTCTGGTGAGCTCCAATGATACTTGCCTTGCCATTAACTGTCCTCCTTAAATTTTCCGTAAACGCTGCTTGCAGGAGGCAAACCAACTCGCGGCGTCGAATCCACAAATGGTGAGCCCCTTGCCCTTAAGAGGGCTAGTTTGAAACAAGCTCAATCTCTCGGTATCATAACATTCCGGTACAAACTGTGAACGAAACATTATGGCAATCAGAGACTTACCATCTGTAGTGTGCAAATGCTTTGTTCGCTTCTGCCATGCGATGGGTGTCATCGCGCTTTTTGGCTGCCCCGCCGACACCGTTTATCGCGTCCATAATCTCGCCTGCAAGACGTTCTTTCATGGTACGCTCGGAACGGGTGCGTGAATAGGCTGTCAGCCAGCGCAACCCCAATGTCTGACGGCGTTCGGGACGAACCTCAATCGGCACCTGGTAGGTGGCGCCGCCGACACGGCGGGCTTTAACCTCCAGCAGGGGCATGATATTCTCCATGGCCTGTTCAAAGACCTCGATAGGATCTTTTCCGGTCTTTTCACGGACAATGTCAAAAGCACCATAAACAATCTTCTGCGCTACGCCGCGCTTGCCGTCATACATGACATTGTTAATTAATCTGGTGACCAGTTTGGAATTGTAAAGCGGGTCGGGCAAAACATCACGTTTTGCTATGGAACCTCTTCTCGGCACTCTACTTCCCTCCTTCATAGATATGATATCATAGGTACTCGAAATTGACTGCCCTTGCGGAACATCCTCCCGTCAAAGGCAAGCTTCCGTTGGCCGTTATAGAGCATTATTCCAACACTGATTTGCTTAGTATCTGTTAAAAAGTTTAAAACATTCTAAACCCTAATCAGTATAAGGCTTCCTTATCGAAAGAATCGAGATCGGAAATTTATATAAATGCTGCTATATAGCCGCTGAAATGTCCTTACTATTTGGCCGCGCCGGCCTTGGGTTTCTTTGCGCCGTACTTGGAACGGGCCTGCATGCGCTTGGCTACCCCCTGGGCGTCCAGAGTACCGCGGATGATGTGGTAACGCACACCGGGCAGGTCCTTTACACGTCCGCCGCGAATCAAGACAACGCTGTGCTCCTGCAGATTATGGCCTTCACCGGGGATATAGGAAGTTACCTCAATCCCGTTGGACAGGCGCACACGGGCGACCTTACGCAAAGCCGAGTTAGGCTTTTTGGGCGTGGAAGTCTTAACCGCAGTACACACTCCTCGCTTCTGGGGAGAGTTCTGTTCGATAGGAATACGCTTTTTAGAGTTCCATCCCCTTAAGAGGGCCGGAGCCTTGTACTTCTTCTCGACTTCCTCCCGTCCTTTACGCACGAGCTGGTTAAAGGTTGGCAAAAACAACACCTCCTGTATATAGAATATATTCCTAAAAGACCATGGGTCTTTGGAAACAAGGTAATAAATAAAGTATGCGATACAGCTTACCGCCGCACGCCGTTTTTAATATCACAATTATGAATACTATCACGGCGTATATCATTTTGTCAAGCAAAAATTGCTTGATTTCGTCTGCCTGGCTTGTAAAGCTTATACCTGACTGGGTAACGGCTGGCTGCCCTGAGCCTGGATGACATTATCCCCTGCGTTGTCAATAAGTTCGGGGGTTTCGTCATCGTCCTCGAGCATGCCGCGCAGGGTTGAAATATAACTGTCCTCAGGGGCGTCGGGATGCATGTTGGCGATTTGGATTTCGTCATAGGGCTGCATTCCCGTGCCTGCGGGAATCAGCTTGCCGATGATGACGTTTTCCTTAAGGCCAGGCAGAGGATCGACCTTGCACTTGTTGGCGGCTTCGGTAAGAACTCGTGTAGTTTCCTGGAACGAGGCGGCGGACAAGAAGCTGTCGGTTGCAAGAGACGACTTTGTGATACCCATCAAAACCGGAGTGCAGGTAGCTTCACGCAACTCGCTCTCTCCGTCTGCGATCCTCTCGCGTATCAAGGCGTTTTGCTCGTTAAACTCCGACCTATCAATCAAAGCGCCCGAAATAAGCGAGGTGTCTCCGGCATCGTCAACCTTTATCTTGCGCATCATCTGGCGAATGATTACCTCAACGTGCTTGTCGTTGATATCAACACCCTGCATGCGGTAGGTGCGCTGAACCTCCTGAATCAGATAGTTCTGCACCGCCTCTTCGCCGCTCACGGACAGAATGTCGTGGGGGTTAATCGATCCCTCGGTAATACGGTCGCCGGCCTTTATCACATCGCCCTCTTTAACGGCTATGCGCGAACCATAGGGGATAACATAAGAGCGTTCGTCTATATCGTCACCCTCTGTTTTGGTGACTATCACCGTACGCTTTTTCTTATCCTCGCTAAACCGGACAACCCCGTCTATTTCGGAAATATAGGCAAGATGCTTGGGCTTGCGCGCCTCAAACAGCTCCTCAACGCGGGGAAGACCCTGTGTGATATCCTCGCTTGATACGATACCTCCGGTATGGAAGGTACGCATGGTAAGCTGGGTGCCCGGTTCTCCAATCGACTGGGCGGCGATGATACCGACGGCCTCACCACATGAAACGGTTCCGACCGATGCAAGATTTGAACCGTAGCATTTAGCGCACACACCGTGCTTTGCTTTGCAGGTGAGTACCGAGCGGATACTTATTTTCTCTACATTATACTTATTGACAAGAAGATCGGCTTCTTTATCGCCTATCGAGGTGTCCTTTGAAACCACAACCTCACCGGTTTCGGGATCAACAAAGTCCTCGACAAGAAAGCGTCCGACAAGTCTCTCAACCAACGGCTCGATTAACTCCTTGCCGTCGCGGATATCACTGACGGTAAAGCCCTCGGTGGTGCCGCAGTCCTCGGAACGGATAATGACATCCTGTGCTACATCCACCAAACGGCGGGTAAGATATCCCGAGTCGGCGGTACGAAGCGCCGTGTCGGCAAGACCTTTACGGGCGCCGCGGGAGGCAATAAAGTATTCGAGAACATTAAGCCCCTCGCGGTAATTTGAACGAATCGGAACCTCAATGGTGCGTCCCGACGTGTTGGCGATAAGTCCGCGCATACCTGCAAGCTGGCGTATCTGGGCAATGGAACCGCGGGCCCCCGAATCCGACATCATAAAGATTGGATTATAAGGGTCAAGGTTTTTATTAAGAGCCTCGGTAACCTTGTTGGTGGTCTCGTTCCATGTTTCAATAACCTTGCGGCAGCGTTCATCATCACTCATAAGTCCGCGCTTAAATGCTTTGGTAATGGCGTCAACACGCGCTTCGGCCTCTTCGATAAGCTTCTTCTTTTCGGGAGGGATAGCGGCGTCGACAACGGCAACCGTCATGGCGCCCCTTGTCGAATATTTATAACCCTGTGCCTTGATGGCATCAAGCACAACCGCGGTTTTGGCGGTGCCGTGCACCTTGATGCACTTCTCGATAATCTGGGACAGCTGCTTCTTACCGACCTTGAAGTCTATTTCATATTTGAACATGTCGTCCACGGTTTTGCGCTCGACAAAGCCGAGGTCCTGCGGAATCGGGCGGTTGAAGATAACACGTCCGATTGTGGTCTCAACAAGACGATACTGCCGTATTCCGTCGATTTCAAGGAAGCGGCGGATTTTTATCTTGGCGTGAAGACCGATAACACCCTCGTCATACGCCATGATAGCTTCCTCTTCGTCACGGAATATCTTGCCCTCGCCCGGCTCGCCCGGCTTTTCTATTGTAAGGTAATATGATCCGAGAACCATATCCTGTGTCGGAACGGCGACAGGGCGACCATCCGAGGGCTTGAGCAGATTTCCTGCGGCAAGCATAAGGAAGCGGGCTTCGGCCTGCGCCTCTGCCGAAAGCGGCACGTGGACGGCCATCTGGTCGCCGTCAAAGTCGGCGTTAAAGGCTGTACACACCAGAGGATGCAGCTTAATCGCGCGTCCCTCGACCAGAACAGGCTCAAATGCCTGTATGCCTAAACGGTGCAGTGTGGGTGCGCGGTTGAGCATGACAGGGTGATCCTTTATAACTATCTCAAGTGCATCCCAAACCTCGGGACGAACTCGCTCCACCATTTTACGCGCCGATTTAATGTTTCCGGCAACCCCGGTTTCGACCAGCCGCTTCATTACAAAGGGCTTGAACAGCTCTAGCGCCATCTCCTTGGGAAGACCGCACTGATACAGCTTAAGCTCAGGACCGACAACGATAACAGAGCGTCCCGAGTAGTCGACACGCTTGCCGAGCAGGTTCTGACGGAAACGTCCCTGCTTGCCCTTGAGCATATCGGACAGGGATTTAAGAGGTCGGTTGTTGGGTCCGGTTACAGGACGTCCGCGACGTCCGTTGTCAATCAGGGCGTCCACAGCCTCCTGCAGCATCCTCTTTTCATTGCGGACAATTATATCGGGTGCGCCGAGGTCGAGAAGGCGTTTTAAGCGATTGTTGCGGTTAATAACACGCCGGTAAAGGTCGTTGAGATCGGAGGTGGCAAAACGGCCGCCGTCGAGCTGAACCATCGGACGAATATCGGGCGGAATGACCGGAACGACCTCCATAATCATCCATTCCGGACGGTTGCCGGATATCCTCAGAGACTCGGCAACCTCCAGCCTTTTCAGCAGCCGGGCACGCTTTTGTCCGGACGCTCCCTCAAGCTCATCCTTAAGCTCCTTTGAAAGCTCGTCAAGGTCAATTTCGGCAAGGAGCTTTTTGATATACTCGGCGCCCATCCCGGCGTCAAAATCATCCTCATACTTTTCCCGCATATCGCGGTAATCCTTTTCGTTGAGAATCTGCTTTTTAGCCAAGGGGGTATTGCCGGGGTCAACCACAATATAGGATGCGAAATAGAGGACCTGCTCCAAAAGGCGGGGCGACAGGTCGAGTATCAATCCCATCCTTGAGGGTATTCCCTTGAAATACCATATATGCGATACCGGCGCCGCCAGCTCTATATGACCCATCCGCTCGCGGCGAACCTTCGCGCGCGTGACCTCCACGCCGCAACGGTCGCATATCTTGCCCCTATAGCGAATGCGCTTATATTTTCCACAGTGGCACTCCCAGTCCTTCTGGGGACCGAAAATACGCTCACAGAACAAACCGTCTCTTTCCGGCTTAAGAGTACGATAGTTGATTGTTTCCGGTTTTTTAACCTCTCCGTAAGACCAAGCACGAATCTGCTCCGGGGAGGCAAGCCCGATTTTTATTGAGTCAAACACGTTAAATTCCATCATATAGCGAAAGTCCTCCCGTTCCTATATCTCATCGAGATCGTCTGTAAGCAGTTCGGAATCGTCGACATCCTCATCACTGAGAAGATCCTGGTCATTGAGATTGGGGTCTTCCACCTCATAACCTACCAGCTCATCTTCATTGGTTACGCTCTGGAATACACCGTCATCAATTGCGACCATGTTGACCTCTTCGTCATCATCAAATGTCTGCTTCAAATCGATTTCCTGATTATCCTTATTCATTACCTTAATATCAAGTCCAAGCGACTGCAGCTCCTTGACAAGAACCTTGAAGGATTCCGGAACACCCGACTGGGGAACGTTTTGCCCTTTAACAATAGACTCATAGGTCTTAACACGTCCCACAACATCGTCCGACTTGACCGTCAGGATTTCCTGCAGGGTATAGGCGGCGCCGTAAGCTTCAAGTGCCCAAACTTCCATTTCGCCAAAACGCTGACCGCCGAACTGCGCCTTGCCGCCCAAAGGCTGCTGGGTGACAAGTGAATACGGGCCGGTTGAACGGGCGTGGATCTTATCGTCGACAAGATGGTGAAGCTTCAAGAAATACATATAACCGACCGTAACGGGGTTATCAAACTGCTTGCCGGTACGTCCGTCATAAAGGATGGACTTGCCGTCCTCACCCTTTCCAATCTTCTCAAGAAGCTCACGGATATCCGACTCGTGTGCCCCGTCAAATACCGGGGTCATAACCTTGAAGCCGAGAGCCGCCGCGGCGTATCCCAGATGAACCTCAAGAACCTGACCGATGTTCATACGGGACGGAACACCGAGAGGATTAAGAACAATATCCAGTGGGGTGCCGTCGGGCAGGAAGGGCATATCCTCACTCGGAAGGATGCACGAAACAACGCCCTTGTTACCGTGGCGTCCCGCCATCTTGTCACCCACGCTTATCTTGCGCTTCTGGGCGACATAGCAGCGCACCACCATATTCACGCCGGGGCTGAGCTCATCGCAGTTCTCACGGGTGAAAACCTTGACGTCAACCACAATGCCGTATTCGCCATGGGGTACCTTGAGGGATGTATCGCGCACCTCGCGCGCCTTTTCACCAAATATCGCACGCAGCAGCCGCTCTTCCGCAGTAAGCTCGGTTTCACCCTTAGGAGTAACTTTGCCTACAAGAATATCTCCCGAGCGAACCTCTGCGCCGACATGAATAATACCGCGTTCGTCGAGATCCTTGAGGGCATCCTCGCCGACGTTCGGAATATCACGTGTGATTTCTTCGGGACCCAGCTTGGTATCACGCGCTTCTATCTCATATTCTTCGATATGAATCGAGGTAAATACATCATCGCGTACAAGTTTCTCATTAATAAGGATGGCGTCCTCATAGTTATAGCCTTCCCACGACATAAACCCTATCAGCACGTTTTTGCCGAGCGAAATCTCGCCGTTGCAGGTCGAGGGACCGTCGGCAATAACCTCGTTTTTCTCGACATGCTGTCCGTATGACACAACCGGACGCTGGTTAATACAGGTTCCCTGGTTGGAGCCCTTGAATTTTATCAGTTGATAAACGTCCTGACCGCCGTCATTATCGCGGCGAATCACAATTCGCTCGGCCGTTACCGAGGTGACCGTGCCGGCTTCCTTCGCAGATACCACAACGCCCGAATCTATGGCGGCTTTATATTCCATACCGGTTCCGACTATCGGGGCTTCGGGTGTCAAAAGCGGAACCGCCTGTTTTTGCATGTTTGAACCCATCAAAGCACGGTTGGCGTCGTCATTTTCAAGGAAGGGAATCATGGCGGTGGCGACCGAAACAACCATCTTGGGGGAGACGTCCATATATTCGATCTTGTCGGGTTCAATTTCAAGAAACTCGCTGCGGAAACGGGCATTGACCCTGGCACGGGCAAACCTGCCCTGCTCGTCGAGGGGCTCGTTAGCCTGGGCAACAATAAATTCATCCTCGACGTCGGCCGGCATATAGACAACCTCGTCGGTTACAACACCTGTTTCTTTGTCAACCTTGCGGAAGGGGGCTTCGATAAAGCCGTATTCATTGATACGCGCATAGGTAGCAAGATAAGAAATCAGACCGATGTTGGGACCCTCCGGAGTTTCAATCGGGCACATGCGTCCGTAGTGGCTGTAGTGAACGTCGCGCACCTCAAATCCCGCGCGGTCACGTGACAATCCGCCGGGACCGAGCGCCGAAAGGCGGCGCTTATGCGTAAGCTCGGAAAGCGGGTTGGTCTGGTCCATAAACTGTGAAAGAGGTGACGAGCCGAAGAACTCCTTGATAGCGGCAACAACCGGACGGATGTTTATTAATGCCTGCGGGGTAATAACATCCATGTCCTGAGCCTGCAGTGTCATGCGTTCGCGAATAACCCGTTCCATACGTGAAAATCCGATACGGAACTGGTTTTGCAAAAGCTCGCCCACCGAACGAATACGGCGGTTGCCGAGATGGTCGATATCGTCGGTCATGCCCACATCATGAGCAAGACAGCAGATATAGTTTATTGAAGCAAGAATGTCATCGGTGATAATGTGCTTGGGAACCAGTTCATCCGCACGTTCGCGGATGGCTTCACGCAAAGCATCCTCGTCATCGGTTGAATCGAGAATCTCCTTAAGCACCGAAAAACGAACATGCTCGCGAATGCCCAGTTCCTCACAGTCGAAGCTGACAAAATTCTTAATATCCACCATGCCGTTGGAAACAATCTTGACCTCGCGGGTCTCGCCGTGTTCCTCAACATTGACATAGGCTACCATAACGCCGGCCGACTCGATTTCGATTGCCCTTTGATGATTGATAAGCTCGCCCTCCTCAGCCATAACCTCGCCGGTCATGGGGTTGACGATAGGGCGGCTGATTCTAAATCCGGTCAGCCTATTGGAAAGCGACAGCTTTTTATTGTATTTATAGCGTCCGACACGCGACAGGTCATAGCGGCGGGCGTCAAAAAACAGGCTCTCGAGATGCTGCTGGGAGTTCTCGACAGTCAAAGGCTCACCCGGACGAAGCTTGCGGTATACTTCAAGCAGCGCCTCCTCGGTATTTTTGGTAATATCCTTTTCAATGGTCGCGTGGATACGTTCGTCGTCGCCGAAGAAGTCTAGCAGTTCGGCATCCGTACCGAGCCCGAGCGCACGGGCAAACACGGTAACCGGAATCTTGCGGTTTTTATCAATACGGACATAAAAAATGTCCTGCGAATCTGTTTCATACTCGAGCCATGCGCCGCGGTTGGGAATAATGGTGGAGTTGAACAGCTTTTTTCCTGTGCTGTCATATGTCATGCCGTAATAAACGCCGGGCGAACGAACCAACTGGGATACAATAACGCGCTCCGCTCCGTTTATAACAAAGGTTCCGCTGTCGGTCATCAGGGGGAAATCGCCCATAAACACTTCGGATTCCTTAATCTCGCCTGTTTCCTTATTAATAAGACGAGCGCGCACACGCAGAGGGGCGGCATAAGTCACATCGCGTTCCTTGCACTGCTCCACCGTATATTTCGGGGTACCGTCTATGCGATAATCAACAAATTCAAGCACCAGCTTGCCGGTATAGTCCGTAATAGAAGCCACATCCTGAAATACTTCCTTAAGCCCCTCCTCAAGAAACCATTTGTACGAGTTTTTCTGAACCTCAATCAGGTTCGGCATTTCCAAAACCTCGTTGATTTTGGAGAAGCTCATGCGGACATTGTTTCCAAGCTTCACCGGTTTGATATTCGCCATAGACCAGATCACTCCTGTTTTGTATTTTTATTGGATTCCCGTTCTGATTTTGCACCCCGCAGGGCGCGAATCAGGTTAACCATGATCTCACGGAAACCCGCCTTGTATCCCTGTATGTGTTCTCTTGTCGCGGCTTTTGGTGAAATTCGGTTATGAGCCAACCAAAAGCTTTATATCATCTCGGTTTTCCTATTGGAGCAGGTGAGAATGTCATTAAAAAGCGGCAAGCAATTCGCCGAAATTCCAGCGAAAGGGACTTGTAATTTTTCACAATATGTGATATACTTTTTTTGATAATGGGGACATTTTTCCATGATTATGCAGTATACTATAATACACCTAATAAGAGAGCTTGTCAATTGTTTTTTGCGATTTGACAGGCTTTTCATCATTTTTTCCTTTAATTTTGAGTTTTGACAGCAATTTTGAAAATAATCAGGGCAGAATACCATTTGCATACAAGGCAGGCCACCTTTACGATACACATGGCGGCGTTGTTATTAATTAGCGGGTTTTATTAGGCTGAATTTATCCGAAAACAAGGGCATAATAATGCTGAGCGTTATAGATAAGGGGGGCAAATACGAAAAACACAATATTATTGTTTGTATTATTTACTTTATTAATAATTACAGGCGGATGCGGAAGGGCAAAAGACGAATCGGCAAAAAGCCAACCACCCGCGCAGACCACCGGCGCTACGACTGAACAGGTCACAACAGCCACCACTAAAAACGAAACCGACATTCCGGCATCCTCGGCCGACCCCAGAAAGGGAATGGCAGCAAAAATAAGCGACTTCTCATATGACCTGGACGGCGACGGCACAGACGAAACCGTGGAGCTGCATACCCAGGCGGAAAGAAGCTCGGACGGCAATATCGCATGGGATGACGGTCAAAGCTGGCTGCTTGTCGTGGTGAACGGGGACAACTATTACCCTCTTCTTAACCAGTTTGTCCAGCTCGGTCGGGTTTACTTCTCGGTCTGGAGCAATGACAACAACAAGGCCAACATCACTGCCGCCGTCATAACCGGCTCGGGCGTCAACCTGAGAAACTATACCTACAACGGGGATACAAACTCGTTTGCATCTCAGGAGCTTTTCGACATCGGCGGAATGAATGTTTTATTCAGTTCCATGCCAGATTATTAAAAGCATATATCTAACATTAAAAACCGGGGCAGCCTGTGACTGCTCCGGTTAAATATTTCTCATGCTTATCTTCAA
>JAAYKB010000058.1 GCA_012522615.1 Clostridiales bacterium | reverse complement strand
CGCAATCAAGTGATTTTCGCCGACATTGGAAAGGGCTTGAAAACAGACTATGCCGGCATAGAGGGAGATTGATTTGGACAAATATTTTCTGATTTGGTATAATATAAATCCAGAAAATACGGCAACTTCGGCTCTGAAAGAAGTCGGGGAAATAACTGGTAAGTGAGATGGAGATTATGTCAAAACGCGGTATGTCGGATTATCTGAATATAGGTATATCCATAGCTTTTTGCACAGCGGGCGGTATTTTACTTGGCATCTTGCTTGACAATCCGGTGTTATATCTATGTATTGGCGCGGGCATCGGTGTTGTGGTTGGGGCGGTTTTGCAGCTATACAAAAAGAAAAAATAACAGGCAGATTGTATTCAGCTTGCGGCAAAACGTCCTACAATGCTGTCCATTTGTTCACGAACCGCTTTCATTCTGAGCTTGGAATCAATTTCAAGATCCGTGTCAACCGGTTCTATCGGCCTTCCTACATGAAGCCGCATAACCGGTTTTTTGCGTATGATTTTCATTAGCCCCTTTGGAGCTTCAAAGGTGATTGACATGGGAACAATCGGTACCCGGGCTTGCGCCGCCAGATGAAATGCCCCCTTTTTGAAACTGCGCAGACCGGTATCATAGGGCTTTAATTCTCCTTCGGGGAAAAAATGCACAATATGGTTTTTCATCAGAAGGAACTCCATCTCGTCAAAGAAGGTTTTCAGTTCCATAATACTGTCGGGAATGGCGAACCCGCCAAGCACCCGCACGAGCTTGCCCGGCCAAAGCGTTTTTACATTCTGGGGAAGGGTAGGGAAGATTACCCTGCGGGGGAAGACCGCCAGACCGACCAAAGCGCTGTCCAGTAGGTGCACATGGTTGCACACCGTAAGCGCGCCCTTAAGACCGCGAAGATTCTTCCTGCCATACACCTTGACGCCCAAGACAAAGCGTGTCCAGAGAAGCAGTATGGGAGAAGCGATTCCAGTGTAGAACAGGCGGGCAAAAAGCTTGAATATAAAGCCGCGATGGTATTCGTTTTTATCCTTTACGGATATGGACGAATATACATTTTCTATCTTTCTGATACTGCGTTCCAAGGCGTATTGTCTGCCAAAGCGGGCATATTTCTTTCCGGCATCTTTCAGGTGCTGCGGATTATCCAGCCAATAATCAATTTTCTCAGCCAATGATTCCGGGGAACCCGCCTTGAAAAGATGCTGGGGACCAAGCGCAAACTGCGCCGCGGCGCTTCGCTTGCTGTCGGAGATTACCGGAACCAGCCCGCATGCAAACGCCTCGATACATGAAATGCCTTCAATTTCGATATCAGAGGAATGTATATACAGATCGCAATCATGTATAAGCTTAATTAACTCATCGCGGTTGTAATACCCGAACACAGGAGGATTGGTAAGCTTGCTCCCAAGACGACGAAGCTTCTTTTCCCAAGGGCCGTTTCCGGCAAAATGAAGCTGGATACGGTCGGCATAACGAGATTTCATAACGGCACGAATAAGAACATCCTGCCTTTTTTCGGGAGACAGTCTGCCCACCATAAGCACTTTAATCGATTCGAAAGTATGCTCCTTCGGTTTATCGGATGGAGTAAATGCCGGATGAACGCCGTTTGAGATGACGTGCAGTCGCGCCCTGTATCCATGGCTTCTGAGTTGCGCGGCAATAAATTTTGACGGGCAGTGGATATGGGAAAACCTGCGGTAGAAAAACAGATAATACAAAAAATATATCAGGTGAGCGGCCGGCGGAAACCATTTAAGACTGATATTATAGGTGATGTTTTCGGGCTGTATATGAAATGCGGCGATTGCAGGGATATCCATTCGCTTGGCAATCCTCTGTGCCGCACTTCCGAGCGCCCATGGCTGGTAGATATGTACGATATCCGACCCCGAGATTGCTTTTTCCAAGGTCGCGCGAACCGGCTTTGCAAACAATGTATGCTGCTTGTGGGCCAGCCTGCTTGCAATCGGGACTTTGAGCTCGGGCAGATAAAACATTTCAAAACCGGTGTCAGCATCTTTACCGCTTTTGGACGTGTCGCCGCATGTAATCACGCGGATTTGATGCCCGCGCTGTGACAATGACTCGGCAAACCGCGTTGCTGAAATGGTGGTCCCGTTGTTGTTTATATTAAAAGTGTCTGTTACGAGTGTAATAACCATCTTAAATACCACTCCCCTCCATGCTGCCGGATTTTATTTTGCTCTCCAAGCGAACATACAATACCCGGTATAGAAAACCAAAGGAATATCTGCCTATATCTATTATATATTATAAATAAATTTGTCAAGAGTTATGTCCTGATAAGCCTCTTTCCTTGCTTTACCTTTCGAAACTGACTCTGTTAACCCGGTCCCCTAATCTTGACAATATTTTATGGTAAGAATATAATAGGGGTAATATATAATTATATTATAATCAACAATAAAAACTGTGACGGGAAGAAGCGGTGTGTCGGCATACAGAGAGAGCGCCTCATGGCTGTAAGGGCGCTTATGTTAGAGATACCGCCGGGCCATCCCCGAGTTCCGCTGTGATGAACGGCGGCGTATTCCGCGTTAAGGATAAGAGTGGCGATCTTTAACCGAGGCGCAATTTGGGTGGTACCACGGACCTCCGTCCCATGTCAGGGCGGGGGTGTTTTATTTTTCATATTCTTGAAAGGAAAATCGATATGCAGTGGACTGGACTAAATGAACTGAGAGAAAAATTTCTGTCTTTCTTTGAAAGCAAGGATCATCTGAGACTTCCGAGCTTCTCCCTGATTCCTCAAAACGACAAATCGCTTTTGCTGATTAATTCCGGCATGGCGCCTATGAAAAAGTATTTTACCGGCGAGCTTACCCCTCCGCACAAGCGGGTGACCACTTGTCAGAAGTGTATACGCACCCCCGACATCGAAAGGGTAGGGAAAACCGCACGCCACGGCACATATTTTGAAATGCTCGGGAATTTTAGCTTCGGGGATTATTTCAAGAAGGAAGCCACGGCTTGGGCCTGGGAGTTTTGTACCGAGGTTCTCGGCATGCCGACAGACCGTCTCTGGATAAGCATATATGAAAAGGACGACGAGGCGTTTGATATCTGGACCAAGCATGTGGGCGTCAGCCCGGAGCATATCGTCCGTATGGGCAAGGAGGACAATTTCTGGGAGCATGGCTCAGGTCCCTGCGGACCTTGCTCGGAGCTGTATTTTGACCGGGGCGAGCAATACGGATGCGGTTCACCGACCTGCGGCGTTGGATGCGACTGCGACAGGTATGTCGAGTTCTGGAACAACGTGTTTACCCAGTTCGACAGCGACGGGAAAGGAAACTACACCCCGCTTGACCATCCGAATATCGATACCGGCATGGGGCTTGAGCGACTTGCCTGTATCATGCAGGGGGTTGACAGCCTGTTTGAGGTTGACACGGTTCAGAATATTATGGGCCATATCGGCAGGATTGCAGGTGTTAAATACAAGGACAACGAAAAAATCGACATATCTCTGCGCGTCATAACAGACCATATCCGTTCCACCACCTTTATGATTGGCGACGGCGTGATGCCCTCAAACGAGGGGCGCGGATATGTCGTGCGCCGGCTGCTCCGCCGCGCCGCTCGTCACGGAAGGCTGCTGGGAATACACCAGCCGTTTTTATATCAGGTATGCGATACCGTAATCAAGGAAAACCTTACGGCATATCCCGAGCTCAGCGAAAAAGGAGATTTCATCAAAAAGATAATCCTTGTTGAGGAAGAGGCGTTCGGAAAGACCATCGACAGCGGATTGTCCCTGCTCGACGATATGCTGACATCCCTAAAGGGGACAACACTATCGGGGGCGGACGCCTTCAAGCTGTACGACACCTACGGATTCCCTGTGGATTTGACCCGCGACATTCTGGAGGAAAAGGGAATCGGGATTGACGAGGACGGGTTTAACAAGCTGATGACCGAGCAGAGAGCCCGGGCACGCGCCGCACGCAAAAATGCCGGTGCGGACGCGTGGAAGGGAGAAGCCGGTGCGGTAGAGCAGATGGAACCCGGACGGTTTGCGGGATATGAAACCATGGTATCCGAGGCGAAGGTGACCGCTATTGTCCGCGACAATGAGTTTATCGAAAGCCTGAACGAAGGGGAGGCGGCCGTGGTTTTGGATGTAACGCCGTTTTACGCCGAAAGCGGCGGACAATCGGGCGATACGGGCATAATAAACAATGACGAAGCCTCATTCACGGTTTCAGACACGATAAAAAGCCAGAACGGGGTTATTGTCCATGTTGGAAGGATGGTTTCCGGGGAGCTCAGGGTGGGCGACGTGGTAACGGCAAGTGTAGACCAGAACCGGCGACGCGCCACCATGAGAAACCATACCGCCGCCCATCTGCTGCAGGCGGCTTTGCGTAAGGTGCTCGGCAGCCATGTTGAGCAGGCGGGCCAGCTTGTGGACAGCAAGCGTATGCGCTTTGACTTCTCACATTTCACGGCAATGACGAATGATGAGATAAAACAGGTTGAAAACCTTGTAAACGGCTGGATATTGCAGGGGATTCAAGCGGAAATCCGCGAAATGCCGATTGACCAAGCCAAAAAGCTTGGCGCAATAGCGCTGTTCGGTGAAAAATACGGTGATGTTGTCCGAGTTGTCCGCATCGGCGCCGAGGATGATAATGTGTCCATCGAGCTGTGCGGAGGTACCCACGTTGATAATACTTCCAAGTTAGGACTGTTCAGAATCATATCTGAAAGCTCGGTTGCCGCCGGGATTCGCAGGATTGAAGCCGTGACGGGCGAGCATGTGCTGGAGTTGATTGACCACTACCGCGAGCTTCTGGTGCAGACAGCCGATGCAATTAAATCCGGAAATCTTGAAGAACTGCCCCGCCGCGCTTCACAGCTTACCGGCGAGCTCAAAGGGATACAGCGCGAGCTTGATGCCCTCAATGCAAAGATGGCGGCGTCCAAGGTCGAGGGGCTGTTTGAAAACATGAAAACCGTTGGCGGGGTCAGGGTTGCCGCTGCCGTGTTCAACGGGGTTGACGGGGGCGGCGTACGTACCATGTGTGACCGATGCCGCGATATCGCCCCCGATGACGCGGTTGTAGTTATTGCGGGTATTATGAAGGATGCGGAAACGGTATCCTTCGGCTGCTTCTGCGGCGCCCAGGCAATCAAAAAGGGCGCACACGCCGGAAATATCGTGCGCGAAACGGCTAAGATTTGCGACGGCAACGGCGGCGGCAGACCCGATTCTGCCATGGCAGGCGGCAAGGATATCTCAAAGGTCGAGGATGCGGTAGCTGCGGTTCCCAAAATCGTCGAACGGTTGTTAAATTAAAGACTTAAAAGAGGAAAGGATGTATCGGAATGTCGGATTGTGTTTTTTGCAAAATTGTTGACGGAAAGATTCCCTCGAACAAGGTTTATGAGGATGAAAAGGTTCTGGCGTTTTACGACATCGAGCCAAAGGCGCCGGTGCATTTTCTGGTGGTTCCGAAACAGCATATCTCCGGAGCCGGTGACATAAATGGGCAGAACAGCGGGATAATCGCCCATATTTATGAGGTGATTGCAAGGGTTGCCGGTGAAATGAATCTCACCTCATATCGGGTTGTCACAAATAACGGAACCGACGCGGGGCAGACGGTTTTCCATCTGCATTCCCATGTGCTTGCCGGCAGGGTTCTCGGCGGTATGGCATAATATCCATGGACGGTGAGCCCATATAATTTTCCACTAATAATATAAAAACCTCAATGAATGGGTGACTGCATGACCTATATTATATTGGATCTCGAATGGAACGGGGCATATTCCCGGCGCACTCGCGGGTATTTTAATGAAATAATCGAAATAGGCGCTGTGAAGCTGGATGAAGCCTTACGGCAGACAGACACATTTCATGTGGTCATCCGTCCTGTTGTCAGCCGCAAGCTGACCTCAATTGTCCAGAACCTAACCGGAATCGTAGATGAGGAGCTGGAAATAGGCGTGCCCTTTTCGCACGCCGTATCCCAGCTTCGCAAGTGGATTGGCGATACCGAGGCTGTTGTCATTACATGGAGCACAACCGATCTTATCGTAATGCTCGAAAACTGCCGGTATTTTCTCAAGCAGGAGCGTATTCCGTTTATGAACCGTTATGCCGATTTACAGGCGTATTTCCAGAAAAGAATGGGAACAGGCAGCGCCCAGCAGATTGGTCTTGGCAAAGCGTGCGAGCTGCTTGAAATAAGCGGGGAAGAGATGGATATGCACCGGGCTCTCGACGACAGCATATTGGCGGGCAGGATATTTGCAAAAATATACCATAAGGAATCATTTGACCGGCAGATTTGTCCGGCGAATACCGAGTTTTATCAACGATTGACCTTCAAAAACTCAATAATCAGCGACATCAACAGCGAGCATGTTAATATTGCGGACCTAAGTTTCAGATGTCAGGAATGCAACCGTCAGTTAAAGCTAATCGGAGAATGGCGGTTTCGGACCCGAGCGTTCTGCGCCGATTTTGACTGCAGAAGCTGTAATCTAAAATATACCGCCTGGGTTCAGGTGAAGCTCAAATATGACGGGGCGGAAACCCTACTCAAGCTCTCTCTCAAGGAGGAAAAAACCGAGAGCGGGCAGCATACCGAAGACAATGAAAATACAGATAAAGCGGAGCCACCCTCTGAAACATAAATATACTTATGGGAAAGGATGATTTCATCAATGAAGAAGAAGTTTGACAGAATCGTATTGCCGAAACTGACCATTATGGAAGAATTCAAAAAATTTGCCCTTCGCGGAAATGTAATCGATTTGGCAGTGGGCGTTATAATCGGGGGAGCGTTTCAGAAAATCGTTACCTCGGTAATCAACGATCTTTTGATGCCGCTAATCGGTTTGTTGACGGGAAGCGTCAACTTCAACGACCAATTCGTTCCTCTAAAGATTCCCGAGGGCGTCGAAAGAAGCGAGATAACCTCTTTGGAGGTGGCAAAGCAACTGGGCGTGACAACCTTTAATTACGGGGCTTTTATCACATCCGTCATTGACTTTTTAATTATGGCTTTCGTAAACTTCCTTATGGTAAAGCTGATTAACAGGTCGGGAGATATTCGTAAAAATAAGGAGGAAACCGCGCCCGAGGAACCCAAAACAAAAACCTGCGGATACTGCCGCAGCGAGATTGACATCGAGGCGACCCGTTGTCCTTATTGTACATCCGAGCTTGATTCTTAACATATTTCGCGTTTCTTCACCATATAATTAGAATGACATTCACCCTGCCAAAAGGCGGGGCGATGTCACATAAAATCATTGAAATGATGGTGAAGAATCATGTATTACATAGTAAAGGGCAAAAGACTGTTAGCCGTCGCTTTATGCTGCGTTATTCTTGTAACAGCAGTAATTGTCGCGGCGAATTTACTCGGCGAAGATGCGGTTCCAACCTCCAATGCAAACACCAACTGGGGACTCAGCTTCCGACAACCGGGCAGGGCGCCGGAAGGCAATGCTTCGGCCGATTTTCTGAAAAAGTATGACGCCTATTATGTCGGGAACGACAAAGATAAGGCAATCTATCTCACATTCGACGCAGGATTTGAAAACGGTTATACCCCCGTCATTCTTGACACCCTCAAAAAGCACGATGTCAAGGCTGCCTTTTTTCTGGTCGGCAATTATATTGAAACCAGCCCCGAGCTGGTTAAGCGTATGTGTGACGAGGGACATATTGTAGGCAATCACACCTTCCATCATCCCGACATGTCAAAAATCGCGGACAAGGAATCCTTTTTAAAGGAGTTGCGGTCACTCGAGGAGCTTTATGAGGAGACGACCGGCAAGGAAATGCCCCGGTTTTATCGCCCTCCGCAGGGCAAATACAGCGAGAGCAATTTAAAGATGGCACAGGAGCTCGGATATAAAACCGTATTTTGGAGTCTTGCCTATGTAGACTGGTACACCGACAACCAGCCCACGCATCAGGAGGCGTTTAACAAGCTCCTGCCGCGAATTCATCCGGGAGCGGTTGTACTGTTGCACAGCACCTCAAAAACCAATTCGGAAATTCTTGACAAACTTCTTACAAGGTGGAAGTCGGAAGGGTATACATTCAAAACCCTCGATGCTCTGGTTGAGAATTAAAACCCTATACCGTGTTATGTACGAAAGATGTGATTTTGTCGATTGGAATATCTGTGATTGCCCCGAAATTTTCGGAGATATACATGCCGTTATAATAACCTATGCTGCTTTTGCTTCTACCTTTCGGGATGCTGTCGAATCTGCCGGGTATGTGT
>JAAYKB010000057.1 GCA_012522615.1 Clostridiales bacterium | reverse complement strand
TCGTTTCGGCGGCGTCAAACAGGGTGTCCTGCTTGCCGAAATATACCCGCCCGTTATCCTTTTTAAGCAGCGCAAGCTCGGCTATGGTTTTGAGGCTGATCCATCCATCCCTTGCAATAAACTGATCGGACGTATAATCGGCAAAATCCTGTGTAAACTTCCCCGACGCAATATCTTGAAGGTCCGGTTCAGGGAGTTTTTGAAGGTACCGGTTCTCGCTTTCGGAAAACGAGCGCTGGGGAATAATAAGATTTATGATTGAAACAGAAAAAAGCAGCAGCATAAAACCGATGGAGATCACTTTTTTGTTCATGCAATGACTCATTTCCTTTCCGGAGTTTGTATCCAAACTTAAAAACGGAAATACAGGAAGGGATTATAGGATGCGTCAACCAGATAGGCGACGCATAAGGCAGACAGACCGAGCAGCACGGCGCAAGCGCCGGCTGTGACCAGCGCCGGTCGGCTTTTTAATATGGTTTCAAGCCGGTTGACAATGCGTTTGGGTATGTCGGTGCTCCCGAACCCGCCTATGAGAAGCAGCAGGCCGTTTGTTAGCAGAAGATACAGCGATGTATTGTCGTATAGCGCTGCCCCGCGCATGCCGAACATAGAGCCGATGAACAGTATTCCCTGCGACATGTCGTCAAATGCGAATATCGCCCAGCTTATTATGACAATCAGCATGGTGTAAAGGCGGGCGATTATAGACGGAGCCTTTTCAAGAAGGCGCAGAAGAAACAGCTTTTCGATTACAAGCAGTATACCGAAGTATAATCCCCACAAAACGAAATTCCAGCTCGCGCCGTGCCAGATACCGGTGAGAACCCAGACAACAAGAATATTGCGGAGCTGTAGAGGCAGACCGCGGCGGTTGCCGCCGAGCGGGATATACACATAATCGCGAAACCATGTGCTGAGGGAAATGTGCCAGCGCCGCCAGAATTCGGTGATGCTCTTTGACATGTACGGGTAACGGAAGTTTTCAAGAAATTCAAACCCAAACATCTTTCCGAGCCCGATTGCCATATCCGAATAGCCAGAGAAGTCGAAGTAAATCTGCAGGGTGAACGCGAGGATACCGATCCACGCGGTGAGCACCGGAACCGAGGATGTATAAGAGGAGGAGATATTGGTCCATATAATGCCGACAGAGTTTGCAATCAAAACCTTTTTGCCGAGTCCGACAATAAATCTGCGCACGCCGTCGCCGAATTTATCAAAGCTTTCGGTTCTTTCGGTCAACTGCCGGTCGATTGTTTTATACTGAACAATCGGTCCGGCGATAAGCTGGGGAAAGAGGGCGACATAGGTGCCGAAATTGATAATATTCGGCTGTGCCTTTACATCCCCGCGGTACACGTCGATTGTATAGGACAAGGACTGGAATATATAAAACGATACGCCTATCGGCAGGGAGATGCCGAGAAGCGGAATGGAAACCGAGGGTATCAGGTTGATGTTATCGATGATAAAATCGGCGTATTTGAAAAAGGCGAGTATGCCGAGGTTTATTACAAGGCAAAGAACCAATGCAAAACGGGCGGCTTTCGGCCGCCCTGAATCCCTCATGCGTTGAATCCGTAAACCGTGCAGATAATCAATGACGATTACCGCAATCATTATAATTACGTAAACCGGTTCTCCCCATGCATAAAAGAAGAGGCTTACGGTGAGCAATAAGGCGTTTTTCAGTTTTTTTGGGACAAGGAAATAAAGTAAGAGGACTGCTGGAAGAAAATAAAAAAGAAATAAAAGGCTGCTGAATACCATTGTTTTTTCCTCGGCCTATTTTGTATATTTATCTATGATTTTCTTTGCGGTTTCATTATCGTCCGATACGCACAGAATCACATATTTTCCTATCTTCTCAAAAATCGGGTCTCGAAGCTTGGGAACCTGGTCGGGGGCATAATCCTCAAACTGTTCGATATAATCGGCAAGATGGGCTTCAACCGCATCATTGACACGTTGGGCGGCTTTTTCGTCAACCGCCTCAATAACCGTGATTTCCTCGGATGTAGCCGAGCCGACATAGTTCTTTTTGACCTTTATATCCGATTCGTCAAGACCATATACGGTGAAAAAGGCCTTGTCCTTTGATTCTGAAAGCTCATCGACAAAATTGATACTGTTTTTAAGATCGTCGGCGAGGGCATTTACGTCAATACTGACTTCTTTTTTTGTCTGGCAGCCGGAAAAGACCGCCGCCATCAAAGCAAGCACAGCAAGCATACCGAATAGTTTTTTCATGCACAATTTTCCTTTCAGATAGGTTTTGCGTTTATGTTGAAGGCTTGGTTTGGACGGCCGTTGTACTGTCCGGGTATGTCGTCAGGGTTGTTGTGGTCGTCGGATGGGTTGCTATCGGGACATCGGTGTGTGTCCTAAGGTAGTCCATCCATTTGTCACAGTAGGTCTTGTTCATGTGGATGCCGTCCGTGGTGGCCTTGTCGGGGAGGTTGCCCTTTTTATCCTCAACCGCCTCACGCACGTTGAGATATATGACCTTTTTCTCCACGCACAGGTCATAGATACGTTTGTTATATTTCAATACACGGGGATTGTTAAAGCTGGGGTGGCTTTTTGACTTGGCCGCCGAAACCGGAAGAATGGACTGGATGAATATCTTTGCACCCGGCTGCGACTTCTTTATTGAATCGATTACATCGCCGTATCTCTTGATAAAGGAATCAATCTGTGTCCATCCGAGCTCGTTCAGCCCTAACATAACATAAACCTTCCCGAATTTTTTTGTTTTAAGCATGGCTTCGGCTGTCTTTGTCTTCTTCTGAAAAACCTTCTCGTTAAAAAAACCTGCAACCGTCAGGCCTCTTGCCGCATAGAATGTGGCCGTATCGGGCGCCGAATATATCATAAGCCCCTGTGTCCTAGAATTACCGATAAAGCAGGCGTCCGCAAAGTATTCGTCTCCGACGGATACAGCCTTGGTTGATAACTTCTCGGCCGTGGTTGTCGTTGTCGTCGTAGTCGTGGTGGTCGTCGTTATCACAGTAGTTGTGGTTGAGGACGCGGTTGTCAGGCTTGAGGCGCTGCCGGAAGCATTATTTCCACGTCTCGTAAAAGCCAGTACGGTCAGCAACCCCAACAACAAAATAACTATGAGAACAACCGCTGCATATTGAATCAAATCTATCCTTTTACGACGCCGCACGCGAATTAACCGACGGTCAGGCAGTCGATTATTAATCATTAGACAACCTCTCCTGCCGAATTGGAAAATCAAAACATGATTCTTTCTGAAATATAGCTGACGAGTTGATCTATTGCAATACGCTCCTGCTGCATGCTGTCGCGGTCGCGCACGGTTACGCATCCGTCGTTCTGGCTGTCAAAATCATAGGTGATGCAATAGGGTGTGCCGATTTCGTCCTGACGTCTGTAACGCTTGCCGATTGAACCGGCATCGTCATAATCGGTCATAAAATGACGGGCAAGCATCTCATGAACCTTTTGCGTATCGGGCGCAAGCTTTTTGGAAAGCGGAAGCACGGCGGCTTTAAACGGCGCAAGAGCCGGATGCAGCCGCAGCACGACACGGGTATCCTTTTCATCGACAACCTCTTCGTCATAGGCGTCGCAAAGGAAGGCAAGCACCACACGGTCGGCGCCCAGCGAGGGTTCAACGACATAGGGGGTGTAGCGTTCGTTGGTTTCGGGGTCAAAATAGTCGAGCCTTTGACCGGAATGGTTGGAGTGCTGCGTGAGGTCGAAGTCTGTCCGGTCGGCAATTCCCCACAGCTCGCCCCATCCGAACGGGAAGAGGAATTCAAAGTCGGTGGTTGCCTTTGAATAATGCGAAAGTTCTTCCTTCTCATGGTCGCGAAGCCGCAGGTTTTCCGTACGGATTCCGAGGGATAAAAGCCAGTTCTTGCAGAAATCCTTCCAATATGAGAACCATTCCAAATCGGTGTCCGGCTTGCAGAAAAATTCAAGCTCCATCTGTTCGAATTCGCGGGTTCTGAAGGTGAAGTTACCGGGAGTTATTTCGTTGCGGAAGCTCTTGCCGATTTGGGCGACGCCGAAAGGAATCTTCTTGCGCGAGCTGCGCTGGATGTTGCTGAAATTCACAAAAATACCCTGAGCGGTTTCGGGACGAAGGAATAATTCGTTTTTTGCGTCCTCGGTGACGCCCTGAAAGGTTTTGAACATCAGGTTAAATGTGCGGATATCGGTGAAGTTATGCCCGCCGCAATTGGGACAGTTGATTCCCTCGTTATCGATAAATTCCTTCATCCTGGCGAAATCCCATCCTGCGGGATTTGTGCCTGCATCCTCAATCAGCTTGTCCGCACGGTGGCGGGTCTTGCAGCTTTTGCAGTCCATCAGGGGGTCGGAAAAGCTGCCGACATGACCCGATGCAACCCAGGTCTGGGGGTTCATTAGAATGGCGCTGTCAAGCCCGACATTGAGGGGGCATTCCTGAACGAATTTTTTCCACCATGCCCGCTTTACATTGTTCTTTAACTCAACGCCGAGAGGACCGTAATCCCAAGTGTTTGCCAATCCTCCGTAAATTTCCGAGCCGGGATATACAAAGCCCCTGCCCTTGCAGAGGGCGACAATTTTTTCCATGGTTTTTTCGCTGTTTAACAAGTTATAACTTCCTTTCAAATGCTGTTACGATACATTCTATAGTAAACATTTTAGGGAGGATTGTCAATTGTTTTGAGTTAAATAAAGGTATTGGGTTGAAAGCGCGAATTTAATAAAATGTGTTTTGCGGGATGCTCATATATTGCCCTTTCGCCCGAACAGTCTGAGTACCAATTTTCGGATACAGTCTGCGGGGACGACCAGAAACGCGATAAGCAGCACCGTGCGAAGCTCTCCCAAGGTCAGTCCCGCCGTCCTGAACAGACTGCCGCCGTAGTATATGAGCAAAAGCTGGATTACCGCAACCATGGTCATGATGATAAGGAACAAGGGGTTTTTCCTGAGATGGGAGAACAGGTTTATCCGGTATGTCCGTGCATTGAAGCTGTTAAACACGCCCGCAAAGATGAACAGCGCGAAGAAGGCAGTCATGAAGTATATCGGGTCTCCGGCGTATCTGAAAAGCAGGTGTATCCGGGGCAGTTTAAGAAAGGATACGCATAGTATCACCGTGAAGATGCCCATGCATAGTATCTGGTGAAGCATGTAACGGTTGAGCACGGGTTCTCCGCGCCTTTTGGGCGGCTCGTTCATATATTCGGCGAGGGGGGGCTCGCCCGCAAACGCAAGACCGGCAAGGGTGTCCATGATTATGTTTATCCAGAGCATCTGGATTACCGTGACCGGAGTGTCGATACCGATGAAGGGGCCGATTAAGGATACGCCGACCGCGCAAAGGTTCATGGTAAGCTGGAAGATAATGAATTTGCGGATGCTTTTGAATATGGTCCTTCCGTACAGCACCGCCTTTGCGATTGAGGCGATATTGTCGTCGAGGATAACAATGTCGCCGGCCTCCTTTGCGACCTCGGTGCCGCTGCCCATGGCAAAACCCACGTCGGCTTTTTTGAGGGCGGGCGCGTCGTTGATTCCGTCGCCCGTCATGCCTGTCACCAGCCCGAGCTCCTGCGACAGCCTTACCAGCCTGCTTTTGTCGGAGGGCAGCGCCCGCGCCACTACACGGATAAAGGGGAGTCGCCGCTTTATCTCGTCGTCGCTCATGGAGGCAAGCTCGCCGCTTGTTATGACCTCATGTCTGCCGCTTTTTCCTATCAGTCCGGTTTCCCTTGCGATTGCCGCGGCGGTTTCCTTATTGTCCCCCGTTATCAGGACAGCCTGTATGCCCGCGTCGCAAACCTGCTTTACCGCCGCGCGGGCTTCCGGCCGTATCTCGTCCCGTATTCCGACAAGGCCTACCAGTATCAGGCGGGAAAAATCTCCGGCGGCGCTGACGGGTGTATCCGAGACGGCCAAGGCAAGCACGCGCACGGCGCGTTCGGTCATCTCTTTCATTTTGTTTTCAAGGTGCAGTCGTCCGGGCAGGGGACATATGCGGCCGTCCTCGTTAAAATAGCGGTTGCAAAAGGGGAGTATGCGTTCGGGCGCTCCCTTGACAAGATTGAATTCGCGCGTCCCCGCCGAGGTTGAGGCGGGCGCAATCCTTGCCGCCGAAAACTTGATTGAGCTGTCAAAAGGTACCGAGTCCTTTTTTATGTAGCTGTTCCTGAGTACCGGATTGCCGGGCGATACATATTTCAAAAGGGCTCTGTCTGTCGCGTTTCCCCCGACCGCGCGTCCGGCCGACATGGTGCTGCCGTTGTTGAAGTAACCCGAAAGCTCTATCAAATCCCAAAGCTCTTTTTTTCGTTTTAACCGGGACTGGCTTTTATGTTCCATTCCGTCGCCGCCGACAAACGCGGTGACCTCGAGCTGTCCGCGGGTCAGGGTGCCGGTTTTGTCGGTGAACAGAATGTTAAGGCTGCCCGAGGTTTCAATCCCCACAAGCTTGCGTACAAGCACATTGTCCTTTAACATCCTGCGCATGTTTGAGGAAAGCACGACGGTAATCATCATGGGCAGGCCCTCGGGAACGGCGACCACCACGACGGTTATTGCCAGCATGACGGCATGCATAAGATGCTCGAAAAAGAGATAGGGGTTGTTTGAAAGCCGGTGCATCATGGCGTTTATGTTCATGCCGTTTTTGACAAGCAGGAAGTAAAACAGGTCGGCCGCCGCGACGAGTAAAGCGGCAAGGTATCCGATTTTGCTAAGGGTTTTTGCAAGCTGGCCCAGACGAATCTTGAGCGGGCTTTCGCGGGTTTCCTCCTGCACCTCTCCGGCAAGCCGCCCGTAAAATGTCGAGTCGCCTACCCTCTGAACGGCGAGAACCCCCTCGCCAGAGCATACGATGCTGCCGCGGAACAGATGGCTGCGGGACATAAAGTCATTGGCGTCGCCTGTAAAGCCCGGACACTTTTCAGCTTCCCTGCTTTCGCCGTTGAGCGCCGACTGGTCAACCTTTAATCTTCCTTCAATCAATATGCCGTCCGCCGGAACCCGTTCGCCGGCTTGGAGCAGTACAATGTCGCCTGTCACGACGTCGGAGATAGGAACCTCCATGACGATTCCCGCCCTGCGGACACGGCAGCTGACCCGCCCTGCGTCCTCCTGCAGCTTTGCAAACGCCGATTCGCTTCCGTATTCCGAAAGGGTGGAAACAAAGGTGGCGAGGAATATCGCGATTGCTATGCCGGCCGAATCATACCAGTCAAAATTCCTGAAAAGAAACAGTATATTTATCGCCAGCGCGGCCAGCAGTACCTTTATGATGGGATCGCCGAAGCTGTCCAGAAACTGCCTGAAAAATCCTCTGCGCTTTTTCATGGTAAGCAGGTTTGAACCGTGTTTTTGTCTGGATTGCTCGACCTGCTCTGCTGTCAGCCCCTGTGCTGCCGGAGATATCGGCGTCATTGGCGTCACTCCTTAGATAACCTTTCTGGACTTTTGTCCTGACCGAGTATGGACATGGTACAAGACATTGTATTCCGAAAGGCGGGACAATATGACGCTTTTGAGGTCGGCAGGTATGGGGCGTAGGGTTAATATGTTGTAATCATTTCATTTTTAAATCAGTTCAATCCCTGTTCGCCGACCTTTTCAAAAAGCAGGCGAACCTCCTCTGAAAGAGGGTGATGTTCTTTATGCTCGAGGGCGGGGTCTTTTGCGAGTATCTCTCTCGCCGCGTTCTGCGCCTCTCTTAACAGTCTCATGTCGGTGTTGAGGTTTGCTATCTTTAAGTCGGGCAGTCCGTGCTGACGGCTTCCGAAGAAATCGCCCGGGCCGCGAAGCTTTAAATCCTCGTCCGCGATTTTAAAGCCGTCGTTTGTGGCGCACAGCACCTTTAGCCTGCGCCGGGCTTCTTCGTTCCGGGCGTCCGATATCAGAATACAGGTTGATTTATGTTGTCCGCGTCCGACGCGTCCGCGAAGCTGGTGGAGCTGTGCAAGGCCGAATCTCTCGGCGTTTTCGACCACCATCAGTACCGCGTTGGGCACGTCGACCCCCACCTCGATTACGGTTGTCGATATCAGTATTGAAATCTCGTTGCGGACAAATCCGCCCATTACCGCTTCCTTTTCCGACGACTTCATACGGCCGTGGAGCAATCCCAGTTTATAGCCCTTGAACGAGCCCTCGGCAAGCTTGTTGAAGTACTCGGTTGCCGAAGCAAGGTCGGATTCCTCGCCGTTTTCAACCAGAGGACAGACGATGTATGCCTGCCTGCCCTGGGCTATATGTTTCTTGATATAGTTGAAGGCGCGTTCCCGCTTGTCGCTGTCTATGGCATAGGTTTCAACCGGGGTTCTTCCGGGCGGGAGCTCGTCAAGCACCGAAACATCGAGATCGCCGTATATGATAAGGGCGAGGGTGCGGGGGATCGGGGTTGCCGACATGACAAGCAGGTGGGGGCTTTGGCCCTTGGCGGCAAGCCTTGCCCTTTGGGCGACCCCGAACCGGTGCTGCTCGTCGGTGATGACAAGTCCCAGACGGTTAAACTCGACCCCCTCGGACAAAAGGGCATGTGTTCCGGAAACAAGGTGGATTTCGCCCGAGGCAAGCGCTTCAAGGGTTTGGCGTTTTGCCGACGCCGTCATTGAGCCTGTGAGCAGCGCAACCCGAATTCCGGCTTTTTCGAGCAGTCCCGAAAGGGAGCGGGCATGCTGCTCGGCAAGTATTTCGGTAGGCGCCATCAGGGCCGCCTGAAACCCGTTTTTTATCGCGGTGTAGGCCGCTCCCGCCGCAACGGCGGTTTTTCCGCTTCCCACGTCGCCCTGAATAAGCCTGCTCATCGGATGCTCGCCGCGCATATCCTGTATGCACTCGCGCAGGGTGCGGGACTGCGCCCCGGTAAGTTTAAACGGAAGAAGCGAGGTGAACTCGTCGGTAAGGTCGTTTTCAATCATTGCGGTGTTGGCGCTTCGGGAACGGCTTTTCAGCTTCAGCAGGCCCAGCTGGAGAATCAGAAGCTCCTCGAAAACAAGCCTTTTTCTCGCGATTTCAAGAGTGTTTGAGGTCGTGGGGAAGTGTATGTTTTCCAAAGCGAAGCGCCGGGTGCAAAGCTCATGCCGATTTCTGAATTCGGGCGTAAGCGGGTCGTGGTCCAGCTCCTTGTCGAGGGCTTGTATCGCCCTTGCTACAAGGGTTTCAATCATGCGGGAATTAAGCCCCTCGGTCTGCCTGTAGATAGGGCGTATCCTCTGACCGTCTCCGGACGGCTCAATCATGGGCGAGGCCATCTCGCGGTTTGTGAGGCCGCCGCCCACCTGACCGAAAAAGAGGTAGGACTCGCCCGCCTTTATCTTGGCGGCGGCGTATTTGTTGTTGAACAGGGTTATCCTCATTGTCGACGTGCCGTCGCTCACCGTGAACCTGTAAAGGGAAAGCCCTTTACGAATACGGTTTTCAACCGGAGTTCCCAAAGCGGTGGCTTTTATGCAGCAGGGCTGTCCGTACGGGGCCTCCTGAATCGGAACGATTGTGGACCAGTCCTCATATCCGCGCGGGTAGAAGTGAAGCAGGTCGCCGACCGAAAGGAGGTCGAGACGCGCCAGCTGTTCTGCGCGGCGTTCGCCCACGCCTTTGAGGTAACGCAGCGGCATATCTTTTGTAACTGTGCTCATTGAGGTCACCTCAGGTTAAAATTGGGTATCACAGTTTTATTGTACCATACCGAAGTACAAGCCGCAATCTTAAT
>JAAYKB010000007.1 GCA_012522615.1 Clostridiales bacterium | reverse complement strand
GCGGCTTACCCAAGTGTAGTGACACGGACAAGCTACTTTCCCGAAAGAAAGGTAGACATACCACTTACCGAAGAAGAGAAGAAATTCAGGGACGAGGGCGGTCCTGTAGTTGCATATCGAATTAAGGAGGACAAGCCATGATCCCAAAAGCATGGATTGAACAAGACTTTATCTTGATAGGCTTTTCCCGCGGCGCATTCATCCTACTGATTTTAGCCATCCTGCTGTATACGCTGCTATGGTACAAGCTGGGCGAGTGGAAAGCCAGCGGCGCATTGAAAAGGTTTTGGTGGCGGTGGTTTTGGTGGGTGGAGCGGTGGAGGTAGAAAAATGAATGAATCAACATTGGATATGATGCAACTTGATAGAAAGTTCGAAACACTAATATTCCAAATTTATGCCTATCAAAAAGCAAAAGAAATGGATCATCAGCCGCTTACAGAATACAACCTGTATGCGATAAAAACACTGTGTAGCAGCATTAATTATGTACTTGAAGCCGAGGAAAGGAGAGCGAAGAAATGAATAGGTACAGATGCCCGATTTGTGGCAACGACCAGTACACATCAGCGGAAACAGCGAAAGACTGCATTTACTGTGAGTACGAGGGTGAACTCGACAAAATGGAAACTTTAGAGGAGGAGGGGTGAAAATGTTGAATCCAGTAATATGTGCGTTTATCGTGTTGACACTTTTTGTACTACTGGCTCTAGGCTATCTGTGGGTGGACAGCGTGCCAAGAGAAAAGAAGCGCAAACGAATAAAAAATGTTAGGGGGATGAAATAATGGGCGAGTTAGGCGATTGGGGGTACTGGCTATTATTTATCGTCATGGCTGCAATTTGCTACATATGGGGCTATGCAAACGGCTATGCAGAGGGCAAAAAAGACGGACAAAAAGAAAAGCGTCATATAGACGCAAAGATTTAACACCGTGATTATATCACACGATAGGGAGGTTTGTAAAATGACATTAGAAGAATTAAAGGAAAAGGTTGACCGATTAAAGCAACTCAACAAGGAATTGAGGGAAGCGGTCGGCGTATATACGTATTCCGATTCGAGAGGATTTATGCAAGCGGATGCGGTGACGATCGCTAAATATGCAAAAGAAAACGGCTTAGAAACAGAAATAGAGCCGAGGGAGTGCGAAGTTTTCCCGTGGGAGATTACTGTACCGGAAATAAAACTGTACGGGGTCGCAAGTGACGAGGAAGTGCAAAAAATCAAGGCATTAATAGAAGAAAAGGCGGTTGAGGAAGATGCTTGAATACTTCCCTGAACCCGAAGAACGAGAACAAGTTACCGAGTGTGATTTGTGCCAACAGCCGTTATTTCACGGCGACACGGTTTACAAATTGATGAACAAGTACATTTGCAAGGACTGTATTGATTTTGCGGAAAGCGAGGTTGAATGATGGAAGAACAAGCTAAGTACATAGTGCTACCACAGTTTTCCGAACTGCATTTCGACAGCGACAACCACATTTACACTCTCGATATGTCAGGGCAGACACTTCAATTGCCCTCCGTAACACAGATTTTACGGTTTGTCAGCCGTGAACTGTACGGCGAGGTACCGGCTCATATCCTTGAAAACGCCGCCGAGAGGGGAACACGTGTTCATGAAGCAATCGAAATGGTGGCTAAATTCGGGTGGATGGAAACAGATACAGACACCTTGCCGTATATGTTGGCGTATCAAGAATGGCAAAAGGAACACAATTTTAAGATAGTGACATCCGAATACAGACTTTATCACCGGACAAGGCTCTATGCTGGCACAGCAGACGTTCTATTCATGGATGGTGATGATTTATGCCTAATGGATATAAAGACCTTAAAAACGGTTTTAGAGGGGTTGACAGCAGCACAGCTTTATGGATATTCGGAGGCGCTGAAAAGCCATGGGGTAGAGGTTAAGCGGGCGTATATCCTGCACCTGCGGAACGACAGTACGTTTGACTGGATTGAGGTTGATTTGAGCAAGGGAAGAACGACATTTGAAGCCTGTGCGTATTTGCATGGGGCGGTTAGCGCATAAGGGATGATTGTTGCACTTGCGAAGTGCGGAAAGAGAGGAAATCTATGAAATGTTTTTATAACAATGACGCAGACGGAAGGTGCGCGGGATTTTGGGTGGCATTAAGCGCAGGACTTAAAGATATTAACGGCTCCTTCAAAACTGAATTTATTGAAACCAACTATGGAAAGCCATTCCCGCTTGACGAAATTAAACCAGACGAACAGGTTTATATTGTTGATTATTCTATTAAACCTGCCGAAATGTTACGGCTTTTAGAAATTACCAAAGATGTAACATGGATAGACCACCACAAGACAGCGATTGAGAAATATGTCGATTTTCCGCAAGAAATAAGAGGCGTGAGATATGACGG
>JAAYKB010000056.1 GCA_012522615.1 Clostridiales bacterium | reverse complement strand
CGCTTCATGAAGTCCTTTATCATGGCTTCACAGAGGTTTTCAATCTCGTCATAAGTGGTGAATTTCTTCACCGCCTTCACCTCCAGACAAAGCCATCACATACCATTTGTGATTGACTCGGTAAATATATTTTTCCGCACTACCGATAATTACCGTGTAGCGAATTCCGTCATATTCACCTGTGGGAGAAGCACTGTAATATAACACCCGGGTAACTTCAAAGCGCCTGCCGTCCTTCCACAGCACGGCTTTCGGAATCAACATTCCGTCAGGCAATTTATCTGCCTCTACAGTTACCGGTTCTTTTTTCAATGGCTTCTCCTCCCATCAAAGCTTTTTTATCACATGCTTTGCCACACCCTGTACAACGAGTTCCTTTACAATAATCGTCTTATCCGGATACACTTCCTGATTCATGTACTCGAGAATAGCATTGCCTTCATCATCAAAACCGCCGAACCGTTTCAAGGTATTACAGTTCGCATCATCTAAAGCAACAACAATATCACAAATATCGGCAGTTTGCTGTTTGCGGATAACAATCAAGTCACCTTCATCAATTCCGGCATCCACCATGGAATCCCCTCTGGCGCGAAGAATATAGAATTCTCCTTTGCCAAAAAGACTGGCAGGAAGGTTGATATAATCTTCAACATATTCTTCTTCCGGCGTTGCTTCGCCGCAGGGAATGCTACCGACAACCTTCGCTGTTGAGAGATAAGTATTCTCCGAATTGAATTCTTTTGTTTCTATCGTATCGCCGGTGTAGGTTAAACCCCAATTCTCATCATTCATTTCAAGGAGATAACGATATACAGTCGTTCTGCTGACACCCATCTCGTTAGCAATATTTTTAAGCGAGGGTGATTTGCCGTTGTCTCTGCGCCAAGCGTTTACAAAATTATATATATTTCTCTTCAGCTCTGAGCATTTTGATCTCATTGGATTCATCTCCATTTTCTTATCTGTAACACTTGTTACCGATAGATTCATTATACATATTTTAGATTAAATATCAATAGAAAGATGCAAAAATGGAGGGGTATAATCACCTCTCCATTTTGATATAAAATCTTCATTTATAAAACTCAATTGATTTGTCCTAAATTTTTTATTAACATCCAACCTAACCATACTGCCTGGAACGAGTTGATGGCATTGATGTCATTTGACTCGGAAACATATCCATGGTTTACTTGTACTATCGGTAGGTGGGACATATCCACCTTCGCTCGTATTGTATATGAAAAGGGCACTTAACTAGGAAGCGCCCTCAATCATAAACATTGCTGTAATTAATAGTCTTTTTTCTTTACTGGAATCCAGATTTCGTTTCGATACTTTGGATTGCCAGTGTCAGGACCCTCATTCCACAACATTTCAGGGCCGGGGACCGCCTCATATCCTGAAGACGGAAACCACTCAGAATATATCCTTCCCCATACATTTTGCAGTGTTTCCGGGAAGGGCCCAATGGATTCAAAGACTGCCCAGGTACCGGCCTCTACTTTCAATACATCAAATCCTGCTGTTTCATCACTTGAAGTTGCTACACCAATGTAATGATCCAACTCACCCTTTTCTTCCATTCTTCCTTCCGAGAAGTTCGCAGATGCACTAATAATCCCTGTTGGCTCTATATTTGACATCACTTTCAGTTTTTTGATAATCGCAGGGGTTAAAAGTTCGGTCATTTTTGCAATTTCCGGATTAACACCATTAAAAATGATTGGTACCCTCTTTTTAAATCCTACAATCTTAAAAGGTCCTTTTTCAACAATACAATAATTCATTTCGCATCCTCCTTTAATTGACAATTGAAAGGCCATTCTAGGATAGGCTTTAAGCTGAATATTCGAATTTCTTACTTCAGAGGGAAGAATACCATGCATGGAATGAAAAGCACGCGAGAATGAATCAGCTGAATCATAACCATATTTGACAGCAACATCGATTATTCTCAAACCTTTGTCTTTCAAATCAAAGGCTGCCAGAGTTAATCTTCTCCTTCGGATATATTCCGATAAACCAACTCCTGATAAAAATGAAAACATCCTTTTGAAATGATACTCTGAACAGTAAGCAACTTTAGCAATTTCACTATAATCGATATCCTCAGTTAAATGCTCTTCAATGTATGCCATTGCTTTATTCATATTACTTAAAGAATCCATCAAACAACCTCCTTTCATCATCAATATTATCACAGGATGTATTTATTCATCCGACAATCTGTGCACGACTTTGTCGGTAATCAGATCAACTTTAATAATACACTTGATAACGATAACCGATTTTGGCAGCATCATACATCTAACCCGATCACACAACCTTCAATTCAACATGCTAATTTATCAAATACCATTTATTGTGTTTATTAGCTTTTGCTAAAGGAATCTATATCGTTTGCAATCTTCAATATATCATCCTTGTTCTTTAAATACTTGCCACCGAACGCTTCTTCTGTAACCGATGCTATAATTGTTGCCAATTCCTGCGTTGAAGTACTTCTCTTGACTCTACTCCAAATATCATGAATCTCGCTGAAGTATTCATCTCTTGGGGCCCCCATCTCTATAAGTCCTTCTGGATCCCAACAGGTATAATGATGCAGAATTTGCAGCTTTCTAATCTCATCCGTTTCCATAGGATATTCAGATTGAAAGTTGGCTTTATTATAAAAAAATCCAACTATATGTGCATCATAAATAAACGCGTTATTGATTTTAGCTCCATCAGTTTTTGGCACTTTCAATGGTGTTTTAATCAATCGTTGATACGATTCTAAGTAACTCGCTTTTTTTAAATGATTAATATATTCCTCTTCTAAGCAGTACTGCATTACAAAACCAACATAATACCATCTGGGTTTTAAGCTCTCAAATTTTGCAATTTGGTAAGCTTGTGTGTCATCTAAATATATTATAAAATCGCTTGAGCCATAAGCTCGGTAGGTATCTCTTTAAATTTTGTTTTCTTATATTGAAGATATTCATACAATCCTATTGGTCTAAATACAATCATCTTTCTATCCTCTTTCAGGCAAAGTATAAGTGGTCTGTTTATATCTTAATAAACCCTACTTTTAATACATAACATCCAACCCGACCACACAACCTCAAAAAAACTGAAAAAACATCTAAATCGTCCACTTGCGAAGGCTGACATCTAACCTGTACACTCACCGAGCACGGATATCTAACATGACCACTTAACTATCAAACGGGACCTTTTTGGACTTGTTCCCGTGAAGTGAAAAAATGTTGTTTTTGCTAAGTGGGTTTAAACCCATATGTGTGAATAACCTTGATATATCAGAGTTGCCGGATCTCACACCATTATAAACATCAAACCATAAATGGTTATTGTTCAAGGCAATTAACAGCTTGTCTGACCATATTTGCATAGTCCTCTTTAACCTTAGATGGAGCCTTTATTTTCACCTTACCCCCAAATCCAAATACCCAACTAAAAAAGATATGGTTAACTGCCGTATTCACAATGATTCTGAAAGACTCCATGTCGTTTGCGTAAATCTGAACATCTTCACCGAATCGGTCAATAATAGAATCTATTACATCGTTGTCACATATAAGTTCTACTTCTTTACATTCACTATTATACATCCGAAACATTGTGTTCAGATATTTATTAATATCAAAATTTTCCGGAACGGGGACAGTTTCTTCATCAAGAATTTCCGGATTCTTAGTGATTCTATCCACACGAAAACTTCCGATATCATTATACTTGTCCGAAAATCCCACAACATAATAATAGTCACCGTTCCAAACGAGTTTATATGGACTGAATTTATATATATATCCGTTATGCTTTTCTTTCTTTTCCTTGCGAACGTTATATGTAAAATACTTAAAGGCAATTTTTCTTTTTTGATTAATTGCCGTATTGATGGTGTCAATAATCAATAGTAGTTGTTTGTTGTCACCTTTTACTCGCCGCTCCACGTCGATATTGCGAACCAACTCTTTAGACATATATGGCCCTGCAAGCTTGCTCAGTTTCTCAGCAAGCTGTTGACTTTTTGTTTTACTAATAAATTTTGAAGAAACCACAGCATCTATAAGTACTTTCAATTCTGCTATATCAAATTCACGACTGACAATGTGATACAGATTTTGAGAAGATTTAATAAACTCAATATCAAATCCAGCAGTCATCAATAAATCTATATCCTCTTTTATCGTTTTGCGGTAAGATTCAATTCCATATTCATCCTTAAGAAATTGAAGAATCTGAGCAATCGTTATACAATGGTTCTCATCAGTGTGTTCATATAAGATTTTTAAGACAAACACTTGTCTTAGCTTGTTCTTACTATCCACTGTAACACCTCATAATACTAATTACTTATACCATGTTCAGATTTATGGGAGTAACTTTCTGGTTTTATTCATCCTCAATAACCTGCATTAAGTCTCCAATATCACAATGAAAGACCTTGCAGAACTTAACCATTGTTTCCATTGAAACGGGTAGACCTTTATTCAGCTTTGTCATCGTATAGGCGGTGACATTTGCGGCTTTAGCAAGGTCTTTCTTCTTCATTTTATTTTTCTTTAATAATATCCAAAGCTTCTCGTAACTGATAATCATTGGAATCCTCCACTCATCGTATATAGAACTCAATTGCAAAGTGAAACGCACGGATAGACAGAAGATGGCTAAACCAAAAACCTTGAAATAGCTAATACAAGCTACCATTGCAATTCACTTTACAACCGATTATATAATTAATTTATCTTGCGG
>JAAYKB010000055.1 GCA_012522615.1 Clostridiales bacterium | reverse complement strand
TTTCACGGTTGTCACGGCGCACAATAACGCACTGGTTATTCTCGATATCGCGGGGGCCGAGCTCCAGACGCAGCGGGACCCCCTTCATCTCATGCTCGGCAAACTTCCATCCGGCGGAATTGTCCGAGTCATCCATCTTCACCCGCACAACCGGTTTGAGCCGCTCGCACAGGGCGGCGGCCGCATCCAGCACGCCGGGTTTATGCGGGGCGATCGGTATAATTACAAGCTGGTTCGGCGCAACGGCGGGGGGCAGAACCAGACCGTTGTCGTCGCCGTGGGTCATAATGATTGCGCCTATAATGCAGGTCGACATCCCCCAAGAGGTCTGGAAGGGATACTGCAGGGTGTTGTCGCGTCCGGTAAACTGTATTTCAAACGCCCGGGCAAACCCGTCGCCGAAATAATGGCTGGTTCCGCTTTGCAGCGCCTTGCCGTCATGCATCATGGCTTCAATGGTGTATGTCGCCTCGGCGCCCGCAAATTTTTCCTTGTCGGTCTTGCGCCCCTTGAGCACTGGAATGGCAAGCGACTGCTCGCAGAAATCGGCGTAGACGTCCAGCATGCGCCTGGTCTCTTCCATCGCCTCCCCGGCGGTTTCATGCATGGTATGTCCTTCCTGCCAGAAAAATTCGGTCGTGCGCAGGAAGGGGCGGGTGGTTTTCTCCCACCGGACGACCGAGCACCACTGGTTATACAGCTTCGGCAGGTCGCGGTAGGAGTGGATAATGTCGCGGTAATGGTCGCAAAACAGGGTTTCGGATGTGGGGCGGACGCAAAGACGCTCGGGCAGCTTTTCCTCCCCGCCGTGGGTCACCCATGCCACCTCGGGCGCAAAGCCTTCGACGTGATCCTTTTCCCGCTCGAGCAGGCTTTCGGGTATGAACATGGGCAGCATGATGTTTTCATGCCCCAGCGCTTTGAAGCGCGAGTCGAGGTCGTTTCTTATATTCTCCCACAAGGCGGTTCCGTACGGGCGCACAACCATACAGCCCCGAACGCACGAATAGTCGGCCAGCTCCGCCTTTTTGACAACATCGGTGTACCATTTTGCAAAATCTTCTTCCATTGACGTAATGGCTTCCACCATCTTTTTGTTATCAGACATGTTAAGATTATTCCTTTCTGCCGTTTATCAAAACAAAGCGGGACGGCTATATCCTGCCCGCTTTGAATAAGCTCATGCTTTTTTGGATTCCCGGTTTTCTTTTTTATCCTGCTTTTTGTTCTCGTCGGTCGCTTTGTTGAGAACAACCACCAGCGCGAGAATGATTCCCATGACCACAAAGATTCCGACCATTCCCATCAGCATCAGAACAAGGGCCTCGCCTACATGCCCCGTTTGGAATTCTATATCTATCGCTTGACCGGCGCTTGCCGCCAACTTGAGCAGATTCATTATGCAATATCCTTTCATAAATCAATAACCTAGCCTTTTATCAGCATGGGAACAACCGTGAGGATTATACCGCCCGCGACCACCGAGCCTATCTGTCCGGCGACGTTTGCGCCTACCGCATGCATCAGCAGGTGGTTTTGATTGTCCTCTTTAAGCGCCATCTTCTGAATGACACGCGCCGACATCGGGAAGGCGGAAATACCCGCGCCGCCAACCATCGGGTTAATCTTTTTGCCCTCCGGCAAAAAGACGTTCATAAGCTTTGCGAAAAGAACCCCGCCGATGGTGTCGAACACAAAGGCTACCAGTCCGAGCGACATGATAATCACGGTTCCCAGCGTAACAAACTTCTCCGCGACCATGCTGGCGGAAATGGTTAAGCCCAACAGGATTGTAATCAGGTTAGCCAGCGTCGTCTGCGCGGTCTGGGACAGGCTTTCCAGCTTGAGACATTCGCGCAGAAGATTGCCGAACATCAGCATGCCGACAAGGGACACCGACATCGGAGCAACCAGACCCGCGATAATCATAACAAAAATCGGGAAAAGAATCCTGGTACGGCGGGAAACCGACTGCGGATTGTAGGGCATGCGAATCATACGCTCTTTTCTGGTTGTCACCAGCTTTATCGCAAAGGGCTGGATGATAGGCACCAGCGCCATATATGAATAGGCCGCAACCGCAATTGCACCCATATAATTCGATTTGAAAATCTGCGATACAAGAATCGCGGTCGGTCCGTCGGCGGCGCCTATCACCCCGATTGCCGCGGCGTCCTTAAAGTCGGGAAAGATAAGCGAGGCGACCAGCACGGTCAAGAATATGCCGAACTGGGCGGCGGCCCCGAAAAGCAGCATCTTGGGGTTTGAAAGCAGGGGGCCGAAATCAATCATGGCGCCGATGCCGATAAACAACAACAGCGGCATTGCCTCGGACGCTTCTATACCCACATTGAACAACCATTCAATAATTCCGGGCACATTATGTCCCAGCGCTTCATTCATCTGGTCCATGGCGCCCGACCACGGTATGTTGACAAGAATGGCGCCGAATCCCATCGGCATCAGCAGCGCAGGCTCAAAATCCTTGACCAGCGCAAGATATATCAGCAACCCTCCGACAAAGAACATTACAAGATGCTTCCACCCTTCGCCGGCGAAGAAAAACGCCATGCCCTCATACAAAAAACTAAACTGTTCAAAGATTCCCAACCTTGACTCTCCCTTTTTCCGCGTAGGGTTGCCCGTGCGCATAAAATTCCATTATCTATAAAACACCATACCAAATTATTATATAAAATGTCCCTTAGGATTTCAACCATAATCAAACAAGAATTTAAAGCATTTTCAAACCATGCCGATAGGATATTGTATGATAAATTATACTTTTTGTAATATCTCGCCATGGCAAACCCCGTTGCAATTGCCGGTGATTCGCGCGGTGACGATATCTCCCGGGCCGCAACTGCCCGGCTGCACATTATTAATCTTCACGGGAATGTACTGCGGGGTATAGCCCTCGAGACTTCCGTTTTCGCCCTTTGTCTCTATCAAAACCTCGGCTTCCCTTCCGTTCCAGCCGTCAAGGTATGCGTCGCGGGAGGCCACACAGGCTTCCGACATTATACGGCTTCTGCGGTTTTTTTCGGCGGCGGTTACCTGACCGGCGGCCTTTGCGGCCGGGGTGCCCGGGCGGGGTGAATAGGCGAATATATGGACGCGCGAAAAACCAATGCTCTTTACAAAATCGAGGGATTCGGCAAATTCCCGCTCATCCTCTCCCGGAAAGCCCACCATGACGTCGGTTGTCAGGGCGCAGTCGGGGAAATGCTCGCGAAGCAAGGCGGATACCGCGGCATATTCATCCGGTGTGTATCGCCGGTTCATCCTTGCGAGGGTGTCGGCACAGCCGCTTTGCAGCGAAAGGTGAAACTGGGGGCAGAGCTTTTTGAGTGAAGAAAGCCGCCTTACCGTTTCGGGCTTCATAAGGTCAGGTTCAAGAGAGCCCAGCCTGACCCGCCGTATTACCGATACCGAGCAGGCGATCTCGACCGCATCGCAGACCGATCCCCCCCATTCCTGACCGTATGCCGTCAGGTTGATGCCGACCAGCACAATTTCGGAATACCCCCTGTCGGACAGGGTCTGAAGCTCGGCTTTCAGGTCATCCAAGGGCTTTGAACGCACCCGCCCGCGTGCGTAAGGTATGATGCAGTATGAGCAAAAGCGGTTGCACCCGTCCTCAATCTTGACGAAGGCGCGGGTTCTGCCTTGAAATTGGTCTATCGAAAGCGGTTCAAAGTTTTCGTCGTGCTGGGTTATCTCGACAATACGCCGGCCCAGGGTCAGAAAACGGTATATCCGGCTGACGATTGCTTTGCGCGACGCGTTCCCGAGCACAATGTCGGCCTCGGTAAACCTGTCGGCAATCTCGGGAAACGCCTGCGGCATACATCCGGTCAGCACCAGTATGGCTTTGGGATGCTCGCGCCGCATCCGGCGGAGAAGCTGCCTCAGCTTGCGGTCGCTTTCGCCCGTAACGGTACAGGAATTAATGACTATCACAAGCCCGTCGTCCGGGAAATCGGTGTCGGGGGAATAATCGCGGGTTTCCCATCCCTCGTTTTCCATCAGTCCGCGCATGGCCTGTGTTTCATATTG
>JAAYKB010000054.1 GCA_012522615.1 Clostridiales bacterium | reverse complement strand
TAAATTAAATTTTTTTTGGAATATAAAAATTTTCTGCAATAATCACATAAACACTAACGGTTCACTTGATTTTACGGAATAATTTGCGTATATTATAAAATAGGGGAAAATCGGGTTTATAAGGAAGAGAGAAATTAATGAGAAAAACAAAGATAATCTGTACGCTGGGACCTTCGACAGACAATCCGGAGGTGCTTAAAGAGCTGATGAAATCAGGTATGGACGTGGCGCGTATTAACATGTCACACCAGGAACATGCCAGCCACCTGATGCGAATAAATATGGTAAAGAAACTGCGGCGGGAGCTTGGGCTTCCCACAGCCATATTGATTGATACCAAGGGACCGGAAATAAGGCTTGGGACGTTCAAGGAAAAGGTTGAGCTTCACGTGGGCGATTCGTTCATACTCACTACAAAAGAGATCGTGGGCGATAATAAAAGGGCGGCAGTGAGCTTTGCGGGTCTGCCCCATGATGTCAACCCTGGGGACAAGATTCTGATAGACGACGGGCTTATTGAGCTTGAGGTTGAGAAAACCACCGATACCGATATACATTGCGTGGTTATAAACGGCGGCACGGTTTCCTCCAATAAAGGGATTAACCTGCCCGGCGTAAAGATTTCGATGCCCTTCATGAGCGAGCGCGACCGTGACGATATCCGTTTTACCTGCGAGGTGGAGGCCGATTTTATTGCCGCCTCCTTTACCCGCAAGGCAGACGATGTACTGCAGATTCGTCAGGAGCTTGAAAAAAACAACAACCACACCATCCGTATAATTGCCAAGATTGAAAACGCCGAGGGCGTCGAAAATATCGACGATATAATTAAGGTTTCGGACGGTATTATGATTGCGCGCGGCGATATGGGGGTTGAGATTGAGTTTGAAAAGCTTCCGAGTATCCAGAAATCCATTATCCATAAAGGTTACAACGCCGGACTTCAGGTCATCACCGCCACACAGATGCTGAATTCCATGATGAAAAACCCACGCCCGACCCGCGCCGAAACCACCGACGTGGCAAACGCCATCTATGACGGTACAAGCGCGATTATGCTGTCCGGCGAAACGGCGGCAGGTGCATACCCGGTTGAGGCTGTACGCACAATGGCGCGGATTGCCAAGCGGACCGAAGAGGATATCAACTATAAAAAGCGCTTTTCGACTCGCGACATGAACGATCCGCCGAACGTGACGAACGCTATATCCCACGCCACCGTCACGACGGCGCATGATCTCGGCGCGGCGGCCATCATAACCGTCACACAGTCGGGAGCGACCGCGAGAATGATTTCAAAATACCGTCCGGCATGTCCTATCATCTGCTGTACGCCCAGCGAGGTAACCATGAGACAGATGAACCTGTCTTGGGGCGTGATCCCGGTCTTGACGGAAGAAAAGGATTGCATAGATGATTTATTTGAACATGCGGTTGATAAGGCGACGGATGCGGGGCTGCTGAGAAGCGGCGATCTTGTTGTCATCACAGCCGGCGCGCCCCTCGGCATATCGGGCACAACAAACCTGCTCAAGGTTCATCTTGTCGGACATATTCTGGTTAAGGGAACGGGGGCTACCAGCGCTTCGGTCTGCGGCAACCTTTGCGTTGCGGGCAGCGAGGAGGAGGCGCTCAAAACCTTTAGAAGCGGGGATATCCTCGTTATCCCCCAGACCAGCAATCGTATACTGCATCTTCTCAAGGATGCTTCGGGCATTATTACCGAAGCGGCCGGACTGAACAGCCACGCGGCCATTGTCGGCATGGCGCTGGACAAGCCGGTTATCGTAGACGCCCGCGGCGCAACCACCATTTTGAAAAGCGGGACGACCGTCACGCTGGACGCCGAACGCGGCGTCGTGATAAGCGGCGGCGCATGTATGATGAAGCCCACACAGGAACAATAGAAAAACAAGGGCCACCGGCAATGAAAACTTCCGGTGGTCTTTGTTTTTCCGATTACTACTTTATTTTAAAGCTGTCCTTCAGCGATACCGAGCGGTTGAACACCGGCTTACCGGGCTTGCTGTCGCGGTTGTCGACACAGAAATATCCCAGTCGCATGAATTGATATGAAGCAGGCGGCTTAGCATCAGCCAGAAACGGCTCAACCTTGGCTTCCCGAATAATTTCAAGCGAATCGGGGTTGAGGCAGTCTATGAAATCCTTGCCGTCGGCCTCGGGGTCGGGGTCGCTGAACAGGGTTGAATACAGCCGCACCTCGGCATTAATGGCAGTTGCGGCGTCCACCCAATGTATGGTTCCCTTGACCTTGCGCCCGTCGGGGGTGTTCCCTCCTCGTGTTGCGGGGTCATATTCGGCGAGCACCTCGGTTACATTCCCGTTTTCATCCTTGATACATCCGGTGCATTTTATAACATAAGCCGACTTCAGCCGCACCTCATTGCCCGGGAACAGGCGGAAATAGCCTTTGACAGGCTGCTCCATGAAATCGTCCTGTTCCACCAACAGAGTGCGCGAAAATGAAATTTTGCGGCTTCCGTCCTCGGGACGGTTGGGGTTGTTTTCGGTTGTAAAGCTCTCGGTCTGCCCCTCGGGATAATTGGTTATTGTCAGCTTCAAGGGGCGGAGCACAGCCATCACGCGTGTCGCGTTCTGATTCATTTCCTCGCGCAGACAGTGTTCAAGCAGGGCAAGCTCCGCCGTGCTGTTGGTTTTGGCAACCCCGACACGCTCTATAAAATCGCGGATGGAGGACGGGGTATAACCCCGGCGGCGAAGTCCGCATAGGGTGGGCATACGCGGGTCGTCCCAGCCTGACACGACGCCGTCCTCAACCAGCCTTCTCAGCTTGCGCTTGGACATAACGGTATAGGTAAGATTAAGCCGCGCAAACTCTATCTGGCGCGGATTGCCTTCAAGGCCGGAATTATCGCGAACCCAGTTGTAAAGCGGACGGTGGTCCTCAAATTCCAGCGAGCAGAGCGAGTGGGTAATCTTTTCGATGGTATCCTCAAGGGGATGGGCAAAATCATACATCGGATAAATGCACCATTTATCGCCCTGCCTGCGGTGGTGAAGGTGGTTTATTCTGTATATAACAGGATCGCGCATATTGAAATTTCCGCTAGCGAGGTCGATTTTTGCGCGCAGGGTCATGCGCCCGTCGGGGAATTCGCCCGCCCGCATCCTTGCAAAAAGGTCGAGACTCTCCTCAATCGGACGATCGCGGTATGGACTGACGGCAGGGTGGGTGAGATCTCCCCGGTTTGCCCGCACCTCCTCGGGCGTCAATTCGCATACGTAAGCCAGACCTTTTTTTATCAGTCCGACCGCAACCTCATACATGGTTTCAAAATAATCCGAGGCATAGTAAAAGCGGTCGTCCCAGTCAAAGCCCAGCCAGCGGATATCCTCGCGGATGGCGTCGACATACTCCTCATCCTCTTTGGTAGGGGTGGTGTCGTCCATACGCAGGTTGCAAAGCCCGCCGTATTTTTCGGCCGTGCCGAAATCAATACAGATGGCCTTTGCGTGTCCTATATGCAGATAGCCGTTAGGTTCGGGCGGAAAACGGGTGTGAACCCTCATCCCCTCGCAGCGCCCGCCGGGAGCCAACTCCTCGTCGATAATATCGTGTATAAAGTTGCTTGACGTATCGGTTACAGGTTTTTCTTCCGCCATATTTATAGTTCCCTTCATATATAGTTTACTTTTTTAAGGATTAACCCCGAGCTCTGTCTGCTTTATTCTTGTCAGAACCCTATCCTTGCCCAGAAGCTTCATAATGCTGCAAAGATCAGGGGTGTTGCGCCTGCCGGTAACGGCAAGACGTATAACGGTGCTGACGTCGCCCGCATGTCCCTTGTAGCCGTCGGGATTTTTCTTGTATTCCTTGACCTCGGGACAAAAGCCGAGCGGCGGACATATGGACTTGATGGTTTCAAACCATTGCTGCTTGTCCTCGTTTGGGTCATACACATCGGCGTAAGCTTTAAGAATGGCAGCCGCGTCTTCCGGCAGGATGTTTTCCGGCAACTCGTCAACCATCGCAAAGGTTTCGTCAAAGAAGTATGCCGTGTAATCCGGTGTGTCGCTCCATTTCGCAATATCCTTGCGCGGCTTTGGGTTTCCGCGGTCTATCGAGAATATGCCGAGCGCATAGTCGGGGTCGCGGCTTAAAAGGGCGTAATAATCGGGGCGAAATTCCTTTGCCCAATCAATGACCGCTTTGGTCACCGTCCGGGCGTCCATCTCGGCAATAACCGTTTTGCTGACGTCGTTGAGCTTGTTTATATCGAACAGCGCCCCCGAAACGCTCATCTTCTTGAGATTAAACGGGAATTCGCTTCGGGTTGCTTTCGGATTGCGGCGCCGCCATTCCTCAAAATCGCTGTTTGCCACCGTCATAAGATATTCCATCACGCTGTCGGCGGGATAACCCTGCTCGGCGTAATAATGTACGGCGGCTTCCGGGTCCTTGCGCTTGGAAAGTTTGCGCTTTCCGCCGTTGTCCTCCTTCATAATAGGGCTGACATGGGCGTACTTCGGCGGCTTGAACCCCAATATTCTAAAAAGCTGAATATGCTTGGGTACGGATGAAATCCACTCGTCGCCGCGGATTACATGTGTGGTGCGCATAAGATGGTCGTCAACGGCATGGGCAAAATGATAGGTGGGTATCCCGTCGGACTTCAGAAGGACAAAATCCTCGTCGTTTTCGGGCATTTCAATCCTGCCCTTTATCATATCCTCAAACACGATTCTGCGTTCCTCGCTGCCGGGAGAACGCAGCCTGACGACAAAGGGCTGCCCTAGTGAAATCCTCTCGATTGCCTGCTCGGGAGTGATGCTGCGGCAGCGGGCGAATTCACCGTAATAGCCGGTGCGGACCTTCATCTGCTCCTGCTTTTCGCGCGCCGCCTGCCGTTCCTCCTCGCTGCAAAAACAGGGATAGGCAAGCCCCTTAGCGACAAGCGATTTGACATATACATGGTAGATACCCGCCCGTTCGCTCTGCCGGTAGGGACCGTAGTCGCCGATGATTTCACCCGGTGCCACAAATCCCTCGTCCGGATGGACGCCGTAAGCGTTCAGACCGCTTAAAATATCCTCGGCGCCCCCCTCGACCTCCCGCTTTTTATCGGTGTCCTCAAGGCGGAAATAAAAGACCCCGCCCGATGCCTTTGCGGTCACACGGTTGACCATGGCCGTGAAAAGCACCCCGAGGTGGAGATATCCGGTCGGACTCGGCGCAATTCGGGTAATCCTCGCGCCCTCTTTGCATTGTCGCGGGGGATATATATTTTCAAAATGGTCCGGTGTTAATTTTACATCGGGAAACATGAGTTCAGCAAGCTTTTCATTCGGTGTCATATGAACCCCTCTAATTCAGTATAAGGTAACATCTACTTTACCGTTTTCGGTTGAAATTGTCAACACAACCGTGCTATTATTAGATGTCAAGCCTGAGTAAAAAACGACATATCCGGCTTGTCGATGCTATTTTGTATATTATACATTATTATTATCGAATTATTGAGAGGACGATTTCACTTGAAGCTCGGTATTGTAGGTCTGCCCAACGTCGGCAAATCCACCCTGTTTAACGCCATCACCAATGCGGGCGCCCAAAGCGCGAACTACCCGTTTTGCACAATCGACCCGAATATAGGCGTGGTCAGTGTTCCGGACGAGCGTCTGGACAGGCTGACCGAAATGTATAAACCCGCCAAAACCACCCACGCGGTGATTGAATTCGTCGATATTGCCGGACTTGTCAAGGGCGCCAGCAAGGGGGAGGGACTTGGCAACAAATTTCTTGCGAACATTCGCGAGGTCGACGCCATTGCCCACGTCGTCCGCTGCTTTGAGAACGACGATGTTGTCCATGTCGAGGGCAGCATCGACCCGCTCCGCGATATTGAAACCGTCAATCTTGAGCTCGTTTTTTCCGATATGGAGATGCTGGAACGCAGGATTGACAAAACCGCCAAGATGCTCAAGGGCGACAAATCCCTGCAGGCGGAATATGATTTTATGAAAATGGTGTACGAAACGCTTGAACAGGGCAGACCCGCCCGTTCGGCCGAATGCACGCCCGAGCAAGAGGAGATGCTGGCGTCGGTTGCCCTGCTCACAAAAAAACCGGTCATCTACGTCGCAAATTTGAGCGAAGCCGATTTTACGGGTAATCTGAACGAAAATCCCCATTATAAAAAGGTATGCGAGCTTGCCGCGTCCGAAAAGGCCGAGGTTCTGCCGATTTGCGCTCAGATTGAAGCCGACATGGCAGATATGGAGGACGAAGAGAAGAAGCTGTTTCTTGCAGAGCTTGGTCTTGAAAGCTCGGGGCTTGACCGCCTGATTAAATCAAGCTACCGCCTGCTCGGGCTTATCTCGTTTCTTACCGCCGGCGCGCCCGAGGTTCGGGCGTGGACCATCACCCGGGGTACAAAAGCCCCCCAGGCGGCGGGTAAGATTCATTCCGATTTCGAACGCGGTTTTATCCGCGCCGAGGTTATATCCTATGACGAGCTGATGGCGGCCGGTTCAATGGCCGCCGCAAAGGAAAATGGGCTTGTCCGTTCCGAGGGCAAGGAATATGTTATGAAGGACGGCGACATCGTTCTGTTCCGGTTTAATGTTTGAAGAAATCTTCACTTTATTCTCTTAAAAAACGGCGTGCCGGGCGGATATTAAGACAATACATGTAGAACATAAAGATAGCTGACCGCATGACGCATAAATCAGCTTCAAAAAAGCCTGGGAAACCAAACGTTTCCCCGGCTTTTTTGAAGCTATGGACTGTTTTGATACCTCTTGTCCGTGTCAAAACCATCTCCGAGACTGTTGTCGGCGTTCTTGACCGGTATAATTATGTTAATGGAAACATTATACAGGCCATACATAAATAATAAATTGTTTTATTCGAAAAGTCGAAAATTCTTTAAATTTGTTTATAAGACTCTAATGAAAACAACAAAAAGTATTAATTGCCTACTTTTATGTACGAGAAATGACTTGTACAACATTGGGCGGAACTGCTAATGTTATAGTAGAATAGTTGAATAATGCCTTATTGTCAAACAAGTGTTTTTAAATTCAGCTAACCAGCTAAAACAATTGGCGTAGGACAAACAGTAAACGGGAGCTTTTAAGTAAGGATGTGGTTTTTATTACTATGCGAGTCAGGTCGGCTTTTAAAAGCCTTAGTATTATTTTGGCCTTTACATTGTTCCTTGTCCTTGTTCCGCAAATATCATTTCCGAAGGCGGCGGGCGATACAGGAACCACAGCCTTGAGAATGGTTCCTATCGGTCCGCATGATGATATCGGTTCTATGTGGGAGGCCCAGATTGAGTCGGTTATATATGCCGGAATTGACGATACAGGCAACATGCCGTTTGTAAATACACATATTGATGAAAACGGTTATTTGACAGCCGCTTGTTCCCATGTGGCTCCCGGCCCATCAACTCTCAGGGTTCCTCCCCGGTATTTTCAGGGAGAGGAATTTGATTTAAACCAAGACATCCTGTTCCGTTACGACTTCACCGCCCGTGCAAGCAGTTGGAAGATGTATCTGCATTTCTATGAAAAGGGATATTACAGTGGTTCCTTCGGAATTTATTTGACCAAGGAAATCTGTGAAAAAGCAGGTATTTCCATTGGGCTTAACGATAACGGAAGCAGCGGTACATATCAGGGAACCATCAGTATTCGTGATGTAATTAATGAATACGGAGCCAAAAGCAAATTGAACCCGGGTCAAGACCTTAGTACGATTCAATTCTGTTCTTTTGAAATACAGATTACCTCTGACGATATGAATACCCATGTTCTTCAATTCCGTCATCTTTCATTCGGTTATGGGCAAAAGACCTTCCCGCCAGCCCCTGCGCCCGGATCCATAGCGATTCCGCAGTCCAAGCTGGTATTGCCCGAGATGGAAGAGTATGACCTTTGCCCCTCTGCTTCGTCGAGCGGATGGAGAGTACCTACAAAATCAGACAGAGGAACATACGTCCCTCTGTCTGAAGCGGATGAGCCTATTGCGACGATTACCGACACGGCTGACGGAAAGGTTAAGATATCGCCGACTCCGCACGCAATACAGCCAAACGGCTATTACGGAAATGTTTCGGTTATATACGAATTTGAAGAACCGTTTGAACTTGATATAGGAACCGACTGGCTCCGGTTCGATGTCGAGTGTTCGGATGTTTGGCTGGTCACATTAAACGGTGAATCAAACGGTAATACAACAAGCTTTCTTGCCACCTCGTTGACAAACTATGCGTGGGACTGGTGTAGAAAAAGCTCAGTTAAAAATGTATATCCATACCACTTATTTGCAACCATATGCGAGATGTGGATGGAAGACTTTGGCGCAATTCACGAACCAATCATAATCACAAGCGTTACATTTACGATGAGTTTGGAGTGGACCAGTTCTCCTTATGCGCATTTAACAGTTGGCGATTTGACGCATTTGAAGCCCAAAAACGATGTGCAGGCGGTCGAGGACGGAATAAGCGCTTTGGTCGGACGCGGCATTACGTCTGCCGACTATGACGAAGTCCTGCAGACAAAGGAGATGTATGATAAGCTTGACACGGGCGGCAAGGCCTCGATAAGCAGCGAGCTGCGTCAGGTTCTGAAAAAAGCGGTCGCGAAGGCCCTTGATGAGCGCTACGAAAAAATCATGCTTACAGGCATGGAAGACGGTAACTGGGAGGTATCACGCCCGCTTTCCGGGCCTGGTTCGGATTATCCGAGTCTCTATATACCCAACTCGGAACAGCAAGATGTTTTTGGAACCCAATATATAAGTTTTCAGAATAATTGGAATAATATGGAGGCGGTATATCAGCCTGCGGCTAAAGGCAAATACGGCGATGGACAAGACTTGTTTGGAGACATAAGTTTCAGGTATAACCACGAAAACAACCCCATATCGGTAAACTTCTATAAAGATAAAATACGGATGAATATCGAAAGCTCATTAACCTTAGATATTATCTATAAGTTTAAAGTCGTTCTGTATTTTGAGGGTTATGATGAAGGCTTGCCGATTCAGGTTTTCGAGGCTAACTACAACGAATTTATAATACCTGCAAACGAAATTGTAGATGCAGATACCGCACATCTTGGAAACGGACGGGTCTTCATCGAGTACGACCTGAAAAGGTTTTTGGATTCCAACGCCCATACCCCGGATGCGGACTGGATTGCTAGGATAAGGGAAAACGGGGGCGTGCTGAACCTCACGGGAATAGGTTTCCGTCAGGAGGTAACGTATTATGGCGATTATGGTATCCATATGAAATTCATCGACTTCAGCCTGTTAAAGCCTGACGAAACGCCGCCCCAGCCCGGCTCGATGAATATTGAAACCGAAGAAGATAGCCTTTCGGTTTCGTGGACCGACGCC